>JBMHCM010000064.1:0-4442 GCA_049889915.1 Parvibaculales bacterium | reverse complement strand
CTGACGGTAAGAAGATACGGCCGTTAACGCAACGCCGTCATAGCGCTCGTCGCAGACCCAATTTGGGGCAGGGGTGGTGTAAGGTCCGGCGCCGTCTTGGAAGGTGCAGGGCGGCACCACAGGTGCGGCCACTTCAGGCTGCTTCGAACATGCTGCCATCACAGCCGTTGCGGCCAGTACGACGGTTAGTTTACCGAAATGTTTCATCGTTAAATCCTTTCCTATTTCATCAAGGCGGCCTGCAGGGCCGGTTTCATGCGTTGCAAGCCGTCGGCAATCGCTCGGCTTTTCAATTCCGTGTCGCTGAGCTTTTGAAAGCTGACACCTTTGCTTTTCTCCGTGCGGCTCCACACCACTGTGCCGTCGGCCTTTTCAATGCTGACGGTCAGGCGGCCGCGCAGGGCGTTGGCGCTACGTTCGGTCTGCAGAAAATCAATGGCCAATTCATATTCGCCCTTATCGCTGATGCGGGTGACCCCTAAATCCGACAGCAGGGCGCGGCCTTCGCTTTCTAAAAATACGGTGGGCGCAGCGCGCGCCGTTACGGTGAAGCTTTTATTGACCAAGCGGGCCGCTTGTCGGCGCGCCAGCTCGGCTTTTTGCTTTTCAATATTAGCGGTGCTGACTTCGGCCGCGGCATAGACAATGCAATTTTTCGGGTCGACCCAGCGGCCATAAATTTTGCTGTCTTGCAGCAGCGTCTCAGAAATTTGTGTCGCCTCAATGCTGGCTTGCGCATAGCCCGGCCCGCCGCCGTAATCCTTGCGGGTTTCAGAAATCCGCACATCAGAACGCACAGATAGCATGCGGCTCAATTTGGCACGGGCCGACAGGTCGGATTTTTCGGCATCGTAAGTCTGCACGCCGGTGCAATTGGCAATGCCTGCCGTGCGATAGCTTTGGGCGGTGATTTGGTCACCGGCATCGACCCAGGCCGGGCGCGCCGTGCCGCCATAATAGCCGGAGCACGCGCAAGCTTGCTCAGGCGACAGCGTTTGGCCGCCGCCACAAGCGCTGACGGTAATGGCCATGGCCAGGGTGGCCAGAACCGGCAGAGACGGCAGAGACGGCAGAGACGGCAGAGACGCGCGGAGCATTATTTGCCCTGCATTTGGTCGGCCACTTTAGCCGCATTGCGACGGCTTTCAGCGAGCCGTGCCATGGACACATCAATGGTCGGAATGGCGCCGCCCGACAGGGTTTTGGCGCGCCGATAAAAGGTCTCGGCTTGGTCGTAATCAGCCTCGATTTCGGCGCAGACACCGATATTGTGATAAATGGCCGGTGAGCGATCGAACAAAGCCGCCGCATCGCGGAAACCGGCGCAACCGGCAATGGTGTTATTGCCTTTGACGTTTTTCATCGCCGCCTCAAAGCGTTTCTTCACATCCTTGCGGTCGGCAAAGAAAAACTGCTTGGTGCCGATGCGTGACTTCTCGTCATAGTCCAAAAAGTCGATGGAAACGGTGACCGGATAGGGGGCAATATCTTGGCGCAATTCGGCCAATACTTGAGAAACGGCAATCTCGCCCAATTCTTCTTTCGAGCGTTGGCCGCCACGGTCGAGGCAATAGCCATGCTTGGCGCGGCCTTGATAATCTTTGATGAAATTCACCGTGCCGGTCTCGACTTTGCTGGAGCGCAGGGTCAGCTTGAAGGAGGCGTTTTGTGTGAAGCACAAAACCGTTTTGGTTTTGCTTTCCAAACATTGGCCGTATTTCGGATCGTTTTTATCGGTGACGCGCTTTTTACATTCCGTGCGGGTCTCCAGCCGTTTGGTGGTTTTGACGCGCGGCGGTGTCACACTGCCTGAAAACAGCGTATCGGCGGCCACAAGATTGCCCAGCCGCAGCGCGGTTTTTTCGTCAAATTGCGCGCTGTCCGACATTTTTAGCTCGCGCATCACCGCTTTACGATCGACATTGACGAGGGTGAAATAGGGGGCGTTTTTGACATTAATATTGGCGATGAAAGCCTGAATGCGGGAGGTGAACCGCTCGCCCGTATCGCCCTTTAGCGGCAGCACGCCAATGCGTTTGACGCCGTTCATGCCGTTTTGTTTGGCCGGCAGCAGCAGGTCGGTTTTGACGCTGGGCGGGGCACAAGCGGCCAGTCCGGCAACGGCTACAATGCAAGCGATTTGCGACAGGCGTCGCGTGACAGACAAACTCATAATCAACCTCTTAATCTTTCTCGCACCCTATGCAGTTTCTCTGCCCACCACAAGGCTTGGTCCCGGCCGCTTTGTTAAAATCTCTGTAACGTTTGTGCCTTGCGCGAGGCGCAATTGCGCGTAAGGTTTTGGCAATCGAACTGTCTATCGGCGGAGAACCTCATGAAAGATTTGGATATTGTAATTTATGGCGCGACCGGTTTTACCGGCAGCTTGTGCGTGGCTTATCTGGCGCAGCACAAGGGCGACATTAAATGGGCCATTGCCGGTCGCAATAAGGCCAAACTGCAGGCCGTGCTTCAGGCGGTCGGCGCCGATGTCGACATTCTGGTTGCGGACGCCGATGATGTGGCCGGGTTGGAAGCGATAACGGCGCGCACCAAAGTGGTGTTGTCGACCGCCGGACCGTTTCATCGTTATGGCTCCAATTTGGTGGCAGCCTGTGTCAAAAATGCCAGCCATTATGTCGACATTACCGGCGAAAATTTTTGGGTCAAAGAGCTTATCGAAAAACACCATGAAGAGGCGCGCAACAAAGGCGTGCGCATTATCCCGTCTTGCGGATTTGACTCCATCCCCTCTGACCTCGGTAGCTTTTACGCCATTCAAAAAGCCGCCACACCGATTGCGCGGGTCGAGTCGTTTCATTCCTTTAAGGGCGATGCGTCCGGCGGCACATTGGAAACGATTTTCTCCATGCCCGATTTGAAGCTGGGCGATGATTTGACCAATCCGTTCCTGCTCAATCCGGACGGCACAACCACGCCGGCCATGGCAGCGCATAGCAAAGATGGTTTTGGCATTGCCGCCAAGCCGCCGGTCAAAGGCTTTGCCGCGCCGTTCATTATGGCGGCGGCCAATACCCGCGTGGTGCGCCGCTCGGCCGCTTTGCTGGGCTTGCAGCAACAGCCTTATGGGCCGGATTTTGTCTATCAAGAATATGCCTATCACCCGTCGCGTTGGCAGGCGCTCAAAGGGCTATTTGGCATGGCGGCCTTGGGTCTTATTTTATTTTCGCCCTTGCGCAAGCTGGTGCGCCCGCTGCTCAAGCAACCGGGCGAAGGGCCGTCAGAAGCCGAGCGAGATGCCGGTTGGTTCGACTGTAAATTCATTCTTGAGACGGCGGATGGCGAAACGCTGGTATCGGCCATTCGCGGCGATGGCGACCCCGGCTATAAGGTGACATCAAAATTGGTCACCGAAGCGGCGCTTTGCTTGGTTGAAGACACCGATACGCTGCCCGGTGGCACCGGCTATGGCGGCGTGCTGACCAGTGCCAGCGGCCTTGGCATGGCCTTGGTTAAGCGGCTGCAAGAAACCGGCATTGAGTTTGACGACCCACAGCCTGCCTGATCGGCAAAGCTTGTAAAATTTATCGTAAATGCTCGGTCGGATAATGGCGGAGAGGAAGGGATTCGAACCCTCGATACGGGATTACCGTATACTCCCTTAGCAGGGGAGCGCCTTCGACCACTCGGCCACCTCTCCACCGCCGTTGATAGCGAAGGGGCGTCGGCTTTTCAAGCCAAATTGACGCCGGGTGCGAAGGTTTATTTTTCTCTCGGGTCCACTATGGGTCCAGTTGGAGAAAAAACATGGCAAGTATCAAACGCAAAAACGACAAATGGCAGGCAGTCATCAGACGTGCTGGCGAAGCAACTTTTACTCGAGCATTTATGTCCAAAACGGATGCCCGTAAATGGGCCATAGCCGCTGAACAGAGGCTCGATAGAGGCGTATGCGGTCTATGATCGTTATCATGGGTTGCAAGCTTTCAAAACGCTTGGGGTGAAAAGATCAAAAAGGTACCTTGAGCGGCACACGGATTGGTCGCGGAAATACGCGGAAAATTTATATCCAAGTCAAACAGCTCTGGGATGAGACCATCAAAGCTGCAATCGAATTATGCCGTGCAAAAGTAAGACAGTTTTCTATTTGTCTTCGATACGCGCATGAGGAAACAGAAAGCACCATCGACTTCTATGCCAATGAGGGCCCCAATTATGGCCTTTACGTCAGGGGGGCAGTGTTCTGATTATTTTTTGCGCTTTTTGAGCCAACTTGAGATCTCGGCCGTGTTCTCCGGCGTAAAGCCAACCAGCTTCCGGTCAACGCGCCCTTGCTTATCTACCAGTAAAGTTGTCGGCAACGCATCAACACCTGCCGACTTACGGGCATTTGTATTGCCGATAATCACTCGATTAAGCTGCAGGGACTGGCTGTCCAAGAAACCTGTTACATCGGCCACATCATACGGAGCTTTTGTCTT
>JBMHCM010000063.1:0-92360 GCA_049889915.1 Parvibaculales bacterium | reverse complement strand
AACGCAAAGCTGGCCTGGCCCGGCAAATTGGCAATCGCGCCGGCCAGACCGGCCAGACCGATAAAGGTGGTAAAAATTAACAGCACCCTGATCATGGACGCACCCCGGCAATAAAATCGCTGCGCAAACTGCGCCACATGGGTGCCAGTTCGGCCATGGCTTGAATATCGGCATAAAGCGCTTGCAGCGTGTCATCCATTATTTGTCGGTCGCTTGGTGCAATAGTCAAGTCTGCCGCACCGGCCTCCCAGTGCCGCAGGATTCGCCGCATATCGACAGCCGCTTTGGCAAAATCGCCATTGGTCACGGCATTGCTGAGGGCTTGCCACAAAGGTGCTTCGGCCAGAGGCGCCTTGGCCCGCACCCGAATGGTGCCGCCGCTGCGCGCCGCCAACCAAGTCAGCCAATCGCTGTCCATCAGGGGCGTTGTTGTGTCTTGCCATTGCGCTTCTTGGTCGCGAATGCGGGCGATACGAATTTTCAATTGCGCGGCAATCGGCAGGCCGGTCTCGGCAAACAGGCTGAAGGCCGCGCGTTCACGACGGGTCAAAATATCGCTCAACAGCGGGGCGGTTTCGCGGGCCAGTAAATCATCATAAGGCAGGCCGTTTTGCAGCCGCACCAGCCATTCGGCCATAATGGTGCGGCGACCATTTGTGTTAATCGTTTGCGAGCTGGGTGTGGGCTGAGCGGCCAAGGCGGCCTTGGTTTGGGCATGAGCCGCTTTTTCCGCCGTCAGTTCAGCCTGCAAGGCCGCCAATAGCGCTTGATCTTTTGTGTCTTCTGATGTGGATGCAAGGTCTTGCACCGGCGCCGCAAATTGTTGTTCCTCTGCGAGCGGCGTATCCTCTGTCGTCTTGTTGGCTGTCTCGGTTGGCACAGTTTCAGAGAGCAACTCAGAGAGCGGCTCAGTGAGCGGCGCGTCAGCCAGCTGTTGCGATGGTGTCGGTGGCACGTCAGATACCACCTCTGATGATTGCGAAGATGCCACTGGAGATGATTGCGTGCGCCACACGGCCAAACCGTCGGGAATAGTAACACCGGGTCTTGCGAAGGACGGCAGGGTGAAGGACGGCAGAGACATATCAGGCAATGAATTTTTGCGCAGTTCCCAGAGGGCGAGACCGGTGACCGCCAGCGCGCCAAGCAATAATATCGCTAAGCCGCTTTGATAGGCGACACCGCGGGCCAGTTTTTTGGCCCCGCTGTGCAATTGCGCGCGGTCGAGGTGCGGCGCATAATCGCTGACATGCGGGCGGGCCGACCATTTGTCGCGCAAGCGCTGCCAAAGGCCGGGGGCGGCATGGTCAATAATCGGCGGCATGCGCAGGCGCGCCTGTCGGGCTTTTTCATCCGTCTGTGCTGCTCGCTTGGGGGCCGCTTTGTCCATGGCAAAATTATGCGGCACTTCGCCCGGTTTGGCAATCAGCGCGAAAGCCGGTGGGCCTGCGGCCATTTGCGTCTTTTTGAAGTCTTTAGCTTGTGTTCGCGGTCAACGCCAACATACCCGCCTCATCAGCTGTGGCGGCGATGCGGCAGGCAAAACCGCGCGCCCGCAGCGGGTCGGCGACGGCCTCTGACAGGCAGAATATTGTTGGTTTGGCGTGGGCATTTGCCAACGCGGCGTAAAATTCGGCAAATAGCTTGGCGCTGCGTTGCGAATAAACCAGAACCGCGTCCAATGGCTCGTCCGGCTCGGTCAGGGCCATTTCGGCGGCGGTGCTGAGGCCATCAGCCGGGCTGGCTTGGTAGAGCACCGCTTTTTCATAAGCCAATCCGGCTGTTTCCAGCGCGGCCTGCAAATTGCCTGCTTGATGGCGACCGGCAATATGCAAAACCGTGCCGCTGTCTTTATTGTCGGGGGCGGCATTGTTACCGGCGTTATGCGCGATGATGCTGGTCGCCAAAGCTTCAACATCACCGCCTGCGATATGGATGTCTGGCCAGCCGAAAGCCTGCAGCGCGGCGGCGGTTTGCGGCCCGACGGCGAAAGCCGGTTTGGCCAACCAATCGGCGCGCAATTGTTTGTCTTGCAAGCGCGCCGCCAAAGCGCGCACCCCATTGGCACTGGTCAAGGCTAAGCAAGCAATGCCCTGCGGTGGCGGCAAAACCGCCTCGGTCGGCTCAATATGAATGACCGGCGAGATTAATATGTCATGGCCTTGGGCGGCCAATTTTTCAGCCAGCGGCAGTGCATCAGCCATCGGGCGTGTCAGCAACAGCCGCATTAAGCTGTCACCAAATGCGGCGCTTGGTTTTTCAACCGCTCTGCCAAATGGCGGCCCAGCGCGGCCGCTTTGTCCTGCGGGCCTTGTGCCTCGCCATCGACCCATTCGCTACCGTCTTCCGCCAACAGGCGGCCGGTCAGGCTCAGCGTTGTGCCGTCCAGCGTCGCATGGGCGGCGATCGGCGTGCGGCAATTGCCGTCCAGCGCATTGAGAAATGCCCGCTCTGCAGCCACGCAGGCAGCGGTTGCCATGCAATGCAACGGCGCCAACAGGTCTATCATTTTGTGATTATCGGCACTGACCTCTACGGCCAAAGCGCCTTGACCGGCGGCCGGCAACATATCTTGTCCGTCCAGCTTTATGGCTGTGGGTGGGGTCAGCCCCATGCGGTCGAGACCGGCGGCGGCCAATATAATGCCGTGCAAATTGTTGCTGTCGATTTTGGCCAAACGGGTTTGAATATTTCCGCGTACCGGCACAATTTCGACATCGGGGCGTGGCGCCAAAATTTGTGCCTGGCGGCGCAGCGAGGCGGTGCCGATGCGCGCCCCTTGCGGCAAATCCGCGAGGTTTCTGACGGGTGGCAAATTTTCGGCAGTGATAAGTACATCATGAGCGGCCGCGCGCGGCGCAATGGCTGCCAAGTGCAAGCCATCGGGTGTTTCGGTCGGCAAATCCTTCAGCGAGTGGACGGCCATATCCAATGAACCGTCGCGCAAACCGGCCTCCAATTCTTCGGTAAACAGGCCCTTGCCGCCAATCTCCGACAATTTTTGCTGCAGCTGTTTGTCGCCGCGGGTGATGATTTCGTGCAAGCGTACCGCGTCTTCCGGCCAATCATGCGCCGCACACAGGGCAGCGGCGACCTGCCCGCTTTGCGCCATCGCCAAAGGCGAGGCGCGCGTGCCCAAAATAATTGGCTGGTCCGGACGGCTCATGTGTCTGGTTTTCCTCTACCCTGTTTGGCGGTCTCTTTGCTCATTGCTGGCAGCCCCGCCTTGCGTCTATATAAAGAGATGGCCGCGTGAAGGCCATAAAGAATGTTTGTATAGCCTGTTGGAGCCTATTATGGCGCACTCCAATATTACCGTTTTGGCTCTTGAGTCGAGTTGCGATGAAACCGCCGCTGCCGTCGTGCGCGGGCAATACGGTGATGATGGGGTGCTGCAACCGCAGGGCGAAATTCTCAGCAATTGCGTGCTCAGCCAAATCGATTTGCACGCCCCCTATGGCGGTGTGGTGCCTGAAATCGCGGCGCGCGCCCATATCAGCCATATGGACCGTCTGGTCGCGCAAGCCCTAGCAGAAAGCGGCACGAGCTTGGATGATATGGATGCAATTGCCGCCACCTCCGGCCCCGGCCTGATAGGCGGCGTGTTGATCGGTCAAACCACCGGCAAGGCGCTGGCCTTGGCGGCCGACAAACCGTTTATCGGCATTAATCATTTGGAAGGCCATGCGCTGACGGCCCGGCTTACCGGCCCGGTTGCCTTTCCCTATTTATTATTATTGGTTTCGGGCGGGCACTGCCAATTATTGCAAGTTGAGGGGCTGGGCGACTATCGCGTTTTGGGCGGCACCATTGATGATGCGGTCGGCGAGGCGTTTGATAAGGCGGCGAAACTCTTATCGCTCGGCTATCCCGGCGGGCCGGAAATTGAACGCGCCGCCAAGCAAGGCGACAAGCAGGCTTTCGCTTTGCCGCGCCCTTTGCTGGATCGAGCGGCCACCCCATTTGATTTTTCATTTTCCGGCTTGAAAACCGCATTGCGGCAACAGGCCGATAAATTGGCACCTTTGACTGACGATCATGTCGCCGATTGCGCCGCCGCCTTTCAACAAGCCGTGCTGGATTGCCTGCTCGACCGCACCGGCAATGCCATGCAGTATGTGGCCGCTGATTGGCAGGCGCAAGGCCGTGAGAAAACTCCCTGCCTTGTTGTGGCCGGCGGCGTGGCCGCCAATCAGGCTTTGCGCGACGGGCTTGAGACCCTATGCGCCGCACACGGGTTTCGCTTGGCGGTGCCGCCGGCCGGCCTGTGTACCGATAATGCGGCGATGATCGGCTGGGCGGCCGCAGAACGATTTGCTGCCGGCGCGTTTACCAAAGGCCCGCTTGCTTTGGCCGATCCGGCGCGGCCGCGTTGGCCACTCAATGAATTATCGGACGAGTTAGCGGATAATTTATCCGGCTGACCGGCCTGCTGCGCCGATCGGCGCTTATCCGCGCCGTAATTATCAATGCCATTTTGAAAAAGTAAGGCCTCGATGGGGGAGGATCCATCGAGGCCTGTCTTCGTAAGAAGAGGGCGACCTGGGAGGGGGTCGCCATAAGCGCCGTCTTGGGAGGATGGCGCTTAGTTACTGTCGGCTATCGGGAGGAGATAGCTAGACAATCACGCGTCCGGCAGTAATCACACTGACCAGTGCCAGGCCATACAGCACCAGCATCACACCGGCCATAGCGGCACCTGACGTGCTGACTACCTGACGAAAATTCTTCCAAATCGCTTGCGGTTTCATCGCTCTGCTCTCTTTCAGGCCCTTGCGGACCGGTTGCGGCGAGACAGCTCGCCGTTTCGATGAATTATATATAGCACCAATAAAAATAAAAAACAATAAACATTTTGTAATATATTCATTATTTATCAAAACAGTGTGTGGTTGTTTTATCTTATAAGTTCAATAGGTAAGAAGAGAAACGGCGCTACTTGGCGAGAGATCATTAAAATTTTTTTTGGCGTATTACCGTCATTTACGCATTTCAGGCAGCAAAAAGCCGGCTTTAAATGACGGATTTTGGCGCAGAAAAATCAGGGCCAAAAATAAAGGGCAGAAATGAAATGACCCCGATGAGGGAGGATCATCGGGGTCACTAATCGGCCGGGAGGATGGCCGGGCAAATACAATGGGAGGAAGAGTATCTGCCTATAGGTCTGTCAGGAGGGAGGGCCTAATCAGACAATTTGAATGCCGGCCACTGTATGGGTGACCAAAACCACGCCGTATAGGGCCAAAATGGCAGATGCCAATGCCGGACCTGAAGGGGTACGGGTGATGGCTGTGAAAATCGCTTTCATCATCGTTTCATGTCCTCTGTTACAGCTCTTTGAACTTTTGTTTGAGAGCCTTTGGTTTAACGCCGGGCGGCGGAATTTCCGTCGCCGTTAATCAGTATATAGGACACATTAGAATAAAAAACAATGAATGTTTTGAAAATTATTCAATATTTTTGAAAATAATTTGTCTTTTGCCGTACAGCCAATCCCCGGCCGGTGCAAAAGCCGGTTGTTTTTGCTGGAAATTTGGCGGTTTTAAGCGCTTTCAGCCGACTCGACTTGTTCGCGCGACGTCAAGGACAGGTCTTCCGGCGGAATGGCTGTCGCTTCAAATGTCTCGTCAGCCTGCGGATTAATGATGCCGCGCATCAAAACCGTCAGCACATGGGCCAATTCGCGCTCCAACTCATGCAAGTTCTGATTGGTGAATAATTGCGCATAGCGATATTTAATTGTCGCCCCATGCAGCGCAATGGTGGTGGCCGGCACATTATCAATGCGAAACTCGCCGCTGACCTTGCCCTCATGCAGGATACGCTGAAAAATCCGCCGCTCCCGACGAATGCTTTCAATCTGGAATTGCGGCCGGTCATTAATAACGATTTGCGCCAATTCCAGCGTTTTCGGCTTATTTTCCAGCAAATGATAGGTGTAGCGCAAATCGGCGAAAATCACTTCTTCGAGGCGCTGGCGGGAACTGCGAAACGGGCAAGCCAGCACGCTGTCCAGCACATCAATGGCGCTCAGCGCCTCACGGCGGGCAATTTCCACAGCAATATCGATTTTGCCTTTGAAAAACCGGTAAATATTGCCCGGTGACATGGCGCAATCCTCGGCCAGCTCGGCAATGGTGGTTTTCGGATAGCCATAATGGCGAAAACGCTGCCGCGCCGCGTCAACGATTTTTTCGCGGGTGAGATCTGCTTCTGACATCCCGCTATTAAGCCAGAGAAACACTGAACAATCAATAAAATATTCACCGGGCACCTGAGATGCCATGTCGCGGGGGCAAAACTCACCCAAAATAGGCGCTTGGCATTCGTAAACGGATTATGGCACATTGTTGTCAGTAAGGGCTGCCAATGAGTGCTGCCAGTAAATACAGCCAATCGACGCCGCCGGCACATCGTCCGGCGCAATCTTCAAGAGAGGCTTAAGGAGGGATAATGTCCGAGCCGTTTCAGCCAATTGACACGCCGCAACTGGCCGTCTTGGGCGGCGGCGCATGGGGCACCGCCCTGGCGGCGGTGGGCGCGCGTCATCATCCGGACAGCACCATTAGCCTTTGGGCCCGTGAAGCGGAGGTGGTTGAGGCAGTCAACACACACCATGAAAACACACCGTTTTTGCCCGGCGTGCCGCTGCCCGACAATATTCACGCCACCACCGCGCTGGCCGCATTGGCTGCGGCGGACATTATTTTGATGGTGGTGCCGGCGCAATTTGCCGGTGCGGTTTTGGCCGATTTGGCGCCGCATCTGAAGCCGCAAGCCAGTCTGGTGCTGTGCGCCAAAGGGGTGGAGCGCGATAGCCTGAAACTGATGTCGGATGTCGCCGCCGATTATGTCGCGGCCGAGCGACTGGCCGTTTTATCGGGCCCCAGTTTTGCCGCCGATGTGGCCCGCGGATTGCCGACTGCTGTCACCTTGGCCTGCGCCGATGCGGCCCGCGGCACGTATTTATGCGATATTTTAGGCGGGCCGGGGCTGCGCCCCTATTATTCCGCCGATATTATCGGCGCCGAGATTGGTGGCGCGATGAAAAATGTTTTGGCCATTGCCTGTGGCATTGTTGCAGGCAAGCAATTGGGCGAAAGCGCCCGCGCCGCCGTAACGGCGCGCGGCTTTGCCGAAATGCAACGGCTTGGTGCGGCGCTTGGCGCGCGGCCGGAAACGCTGGGCGGCCTGTCGGGGCTGGGTGATTTGATCCTGACCTGCTCCAGCGACACTTCGCGGAATTTTTCTTTGGGCCGCGGTTTGGGCGAAGGGCGCCGCATTGAAGATATTCTCGGCACCCGCAATTCGGTCTCGGAAGGCGCCATGAGCGCGCTGGCCATTCGACAATTGGCGGCACGCCATCAGCTTGACCTGCCGATTTGTGGCGCCGTCGAAGCGGTGCTGAGCGGACAAGACGGTGTCGACCAAGCGATTGAAAAATTGCTGGCGCGGCCGCTAACTGCTGAACATGGTCGCTAAATTTGAGTAAGGCTCAAACGGCCGATAAGAGTAACGCCACCGGATAGAGACCGGTGCCTTTGGAGGATGAAGCAATGTATTGTGTTTTATGTTTGGACAAACCCGATAGCGGCGCGCTGCGCCTCGAGACCCGCCAGGCGCATTTGGATTATGTGCGCGGCACAGATTTCGTGCAAGCCGGAGGGCCGTTAACGGCGGAGGATGGCGAGACCATGATCGGCTCCATGCTGTTGCTCAATGTTGACACCGAACAAGCAGCGCAAGATTTTGTCGCCGATGACCCGTATCAAAAAGCCGGTCTGTTTGCCGATGTCTCCATTCATCGCTGGAAACATGTCATCGGCAGCCTGGCCCCGGTGCAATCCTAACCCGACCCAAGACAGGAACCCAAAATGGCATATTGGCTTTTCAAATCCGAACCCGGCACATGGGGCTGGAACGACCAAATCGCGCGCGGCACAAAAGGCGAGCATTGGGATGGGGTGCGCAATTTTCTCGCCAATAAGCAGATGAAGATGATGAAGCTGGGTGATCGCGGCTTTTTTTATCATTCGGTCAATGAGAAGCGGATTATGGGCACGGTAGAAATTATCCGCGAACATTATCCCGACCATACGGATGAGACGGGACGCTTTGGCATGGTTGACATTCAAGCGCTGGAAACCGCCGCCCATCATGTGACGCTGGCCGAGATTAAGGCCGAGCCGAAATTGGCCGAGATGGTGCTGGTCAATAATTCACGGCTTTCGGTGCAGCCGGTCAGCGCCGCCGAATGGAAGATGGTGTGCAAAATGGCCGGTCTTGACCCCAGCCGCAGCAAGGCCAATGTCGCCGCTAATGCCAAGCCGTAACCGGCAAAACCTTAAATGCACGAGCGTGACGCCATAAGCCGCCATGATGATATGGGCTGGCCGCTATGCCCGCTGGACGCGCTGGCCGCGGATACGGCGCGCGGCTTTTCGCTCAGCCATGCCGATGGCCGCAAGCTTGACCTGATTGTCTGGCATCAGTCGCAAGGGTTGAGCGGCTTTATCAATCATTGCCCGCATCTCGGCCTGCCTTTGGAAACCTTTCCCGACCGGTTTTTATCGGCCGATGGCAGCCATTTAATCTGCTCGGCGCATGGCGCGCAATTTGATGCGGTGGGCAACTGCTTTGCCGGCCCGTGCAAAGGCCGTGATTTAACCGCGCTGGCACTTACGACGCATCAGGGCACGGTTTATCTGACCGCATGGCCGGACGCACAGCCCCGCAATATGCGGGATAAATAATCGCCAAAGATAATTGGCTTACGCGCCATTTTTGTGCCCGAATTTATCTTGCCTGCGACTTGCAGTCGCGCCCCATGGCTGGTAAGACACGGCCATTAATTGCTTACCTATTGTGAGGGGGAATGGCCAATGTCTGATGAAATGGTCTTTGAAGTACCGGCCGACATCGCAGCCAATGCGCTGATCGATGACGCCAAATATAAAGAAATGTATGAAGCCAGTGTAACCGATCCGGATGGGTTTTGGGGCGAGCACGGCAAACGCATTGACTGGATCAAACCCTACACCAAGGTCAAAAACACCCATTACGGCAAGGATGATGTGTCGATTAAATGGTATGAAGACGGCAGCCTGAACGCCAGCGTCAATTGCATTGACCGCCATTTGGAGACCCGCGGCGACCAGACCGCGATTATTTGGGAAGGCGATGAGCCGGACCAAGACGCCAAAATCACCTATCGCCAATTGCACGAAGAAGTGTGCCGCTTTGCCAATGTGCTGAAAGCCCGCGGCGTCAAAAAAGGCGATCGTGTCACCATTTACATGCCGATGATTCCGGAAGCCAGCTATGCCATGTTGGCCTGCGCCCGCATCGGTGCGGTGCACTCCATCGTGTTTGGCGGCTTTTCGCCGGACGCGCTGGCCGGTCGGATTCTCGACTGCGAAAGCACCTGCGTCATCACCGCCGATGAAGGCGTGCGCGGCGGTCGCAAAATTCCGCTCAAGGTCAATACCGACAAAGCGCTGGAACAATGCCCGGATGTCGACACCGTGGTTGTCGTGACCCGCACCGACGCCGACGTCAATATGCAAGATGGCCGCGACATTGTTTATGAAGACGCCAAAGCGTCTGTTGATGCTGACTGCCCAGCCGAGGAAATGAACGCCGAAGACCCGCTCTTCATCCTCTACACATCCGGCTCGACCGGTAAGCCGAAAGGTGTGCTGCACACAACCGGCGGCTATATGGTCTATGCCTCAATGACGCATCAATATGTCTTTGATTATCAGGACGGCGATGTTTACTGGTGCACGGCCGATGTCGGCTGGGTGACCGGTCACTCTTATATCGTCTATGGCCCGCTGGCCAATGGCGCCACCACGCTGATGTTTGAAGGGGTGCCGAGCTATCCGGATAATTCGCGCTTCTGGCAGGTTTGCGACAAGCATGAAGTGAGCATTTTCTATACCGCCCCGACCGCCCTGCGAGCGCTGATGGCGGAAGGCGAAGGGCCGGTCAAATCGACCTCGCGCAAAAGCCTGCGGCTGCTCGGTTCGGTCGGTGAGCCGATCAATCCGGAAGCCTGGCTATGGTATTATAATGTGGTCGGTGACGGCCGCTGCCCGATTGTCGATACATGGTGGCAAACCGAAACCGGCGGTATTCTGATTACCCCGCTGCCGGGCGCCACCGCCCTGAAGCCGGGTTCAGCCACCCGCCCATTCTTCGGCGTCAAGCCGCTGCTGGTCGATGCGGACGGCAAAGAGCTGGAAGGTGCGACCTCAGGCAATTTGTGCATCACCGATAGCTGGCCGGGGCAAATGCGCTCGGTCTATGGCGACCACAAACGCTTTATCGACACTTATTTCGTGCAATATCCGGGCTATTACTTCACCGGTGACGGCTGCCGCCGCGATGAAGACGGCTATTACTGGATTACCGGCCGCGTTGATGACGTGCTGAATATTTCCGGTCACCGTCTTGGCACGGCAGAAGTTGAAAGCGCGCTGGTGGCCCACCCGCAAGTGGCGGAAGCGGCTGTAGTCGGCTATCCGCACGACATTAAGGGGCAAGGCATTTATTGCTATGTCACACTGAATGCCGGTTTGAGCGGCGACGATGCGCTGAAGAAAGAGCTGGTGCAATGGGTGCGGAAAGAAATCGGCCCGATTGCTTCGCCGGATCTCATCCAATTTGCACCGGGTCTGCCGAAAACCCGCTCCGGCAAAATCATGCGCCGTATTTTGCGCAAAATTGCCGAGGATGATTTCTCCAATCTGGGCGACACCTCAACCCTGGCCGACCCGGCTGTGGTTGATGACCTGATTGATAACAGGCAAAACCGCGCTGATTAATCAGCGACACCAGGAGGCTTTGCGACCCCGGTAGGGCTTGGCAAGGTTTTCAGATAGTAGAGCGGCGGACAATGTTTTGACCTTAGGTGGGGCATTGGATCCGCCGCTTTTCATTTCTTGAGCCGGCATGTCTGCAGCGGTGATTTCAGTTGTTGCCAGCACCCGTCCGGCATAAGTGCCGTAATGCACATTGACCAGCTGCGCCGGATGTTTGGCCAGCCAATCGGCGGTAAATTGTTTGGCCTGTTGCGCCAGCTTTTTTTCCGCCGCGCATTTGCCGTTAAGCTCCGGCGTATCGACCCCTTTGAGGCGCACTTTCACATCAACCGTTTGGCCCAACCATATGGTGATGCGGGCATGAAACGTATCGCCGTCAATCACTCGCAGTAGCTGAAACGGAAACGGCCCTTTCAAAACCTGCTTGGCCTGCGCCGGTGATGACCCCGTCAGCGCCCCGATGGGGGACGCAAACAATACGGCCAGCAAAACCAACATGATAAAACGCATACTCTTATCCTCTTGCCCACCCCGACATTAGTGTCGGGCCGGGTTCCAACTTGACATAATGCAAAGAGGTCCTGCTTATTCCTCTTGCGAGTTTTGTATTGAGCAGCGAGACCCGACCCAAGGGTCGGCTCTTTGCATATTTATAAAGTTAGAACCTAATTTAGGTTAACGCGCTTTGCCGCCGCTGCGCCAGCAACCTGCAGGCGAACTGAGAAAACAAATCGCGCATGGTGTCAGACCCCCTCGGTCACACCCCGACATCAGTGTCGGGCCGGGCTACATCCAAGATCAGCTTGGGGGTCGTTTTAGCGATTATTTTGAGCGGGCCATCCGGCTTCGGCGCCATTGCCGCCACCATTGAACGCTGGCTGCATGGCCGTAAAGATTAAAAATCCGAAATAATGCCGTCTTTTTCCCAATCGCCATAGCGGGTCGGCTCGGGGCCTTCTTGGCCGCCGCTTTCACTGGCGCGTTTTTCAACCACATGGGCGGCGCGGCGCGCCTGTGCCTCGGCCAACGCTTTTGCTTGCGCCGCTTTTCTTTGTGAGGCGATTTTCTTTTCGTCATCCGTCATAGGTTCAATATGGGGGCTTGCGGGCAGAAAGCCAAGATGGTCTAACCGCGACATGGTTTCACAAACAGATAACCCGCCGCGCAAGCCCAAAAAGGGACGCGGCAAAAGCCAGACACGGCGCATCGCCGCCACCATGCTGGCGCAAATTCTGCGCGGCAAAACACTGGATGATGTGCGCGACCGGCTGGATGATTTGGCGGCCCCCGAACGCAATCTGGCTGACGCCATTGTACAAACCGCGCTGCGCCATTATGGCGAGATTGACCAATTGATGCAGCGTCACATGAAACGCCGCCTACCCTTGCGGCCGCATATCGGCCATGCGCTGCTGGCCACCGGCATGGCGCAATTGCGCTTTATGGATGTGCCGGCCCATGCCGCGCTGCACGAAACCGTGGCCGCCACCGGCCGCCGCGAGCAACCGTTTCGCGGCCTCATTAATGCGGTGCTGCGTGCCGTAGCAGCCGATGAAACGCCAACCGACCCACAGCTCAACGCGCCCGAATGGATGCGCCAACGTTGGACACAAGCCTATGGCGCAGCCAACTGCGCCGCCATTATGGCCACTCATTTGCGCCCGGCCGATTTGGATATTTGCTTCAAAAATCCAGCAAAAGCGGCTGCCTGGGCTGAGGCGCAGGGGGGCACGCTGGTAAGCGAAACGCATGTGCGCCTACACCGCCCCGGCGCCATACCGTCATTGCCCGATTATGCAGAAGGCGATTGGTTTGTGCAGGATGTCGCGGCCGGGTGGCCGGCCCGCATGCTGGCCGCCATGCTCGCCCATGGTGAAGCGCCGGCCCAACTGCTTGATTTATGCGCCGCACCGGGCGGCAAGACGCTGCAATTGGCGGCCGCCGGACATGCCGTCACGGCGCTTGATATATCGGCCAATCGGCTGAAGAAAATGCGCGCCAATTTGCGGCGCACGCAATTGCGCGCCGAGATGATTGAGGCCGACATCACCACCTGGCAGCCCGATGATTTATTTGATGGCGTGCTGCTTGACGCGCCCTGTTCGGCCAGCGGCACATTGCGCCGTCACCCCGATTTGGCACTGCACCGCCGCGAGGGCTATGTCGACAAGCTGACCGCCATGCAAACCGAGCTGTTGCAGCGCGCCGCCGGTTTCGTCAAACCGGGCGGATATTTGGTTTATGCCGTCTGTTCGCTGGACCCGGCCGAGGGCGAGAATTTGGTAAGTGATTTTCTGGCTGCCACGCCACAACTGACACTATGCACGCCTCAGGACGTGCCGAGCGAGTTCATCCGCAATGGGTTTTTGCGCTGCACGCCGGCCGATTGGCCGCAGCATGGCGGTATGGACGGGTTTTTTGCCGCCATAATGCAAAAAACAAGTGAAAAACCGGCACAATAAGCGCCCTCACATTGGGCCGCTGATTGCGGGGCTTAGCGAAGTAGCCTACAAAAGAAACTCCAGATTGAGGTCAGATTTATGCGCGATATTAAAATTTCCCCGTCCATTCTTTCCGCCGACTTTGCCAAGCTGGGCGAAGAAGTGGCAGCGATTTGCGCCGCCGGATGCGATTTGGTGCATGTTGATGTGATGGACGGGCATTTTGTCCCCAATATCACCATCGGACCGGATGTGGTGAAAGCCATCAAACCGCATGCCACAAAGCCGCTCGATGTGCATTTGATGATTGCCCCGGTCGACCCCTATATCACCGCCTTCGCCGAGGCCGGTGCCGATATCATCACTTTTCATCCGGAAGCCGGACCGCACCCGCACCGCACGGCGCAAGCCATTCGGGCGGCCGGCTGCAAGGTCGGCATATCGCTCAATCCGGCGACGCCGGTCAGCGTGCTCGACCATTTAATGGATAATATTGATCTTATTTTGGTGATGTCTGTCAATCCGGGGTTTGGCGGGCAAAGTTTCATCGCCAGCCAATTGGATAAAATCAAAACCTTGCGAGCAATGATTGACGCAAGCGGCCGCGACATTGAGTTGGAAGTGGATGGCGGCGTCAATCGTGAAACGGCGGCTGAGGTAATTGCCGCCGGCGCCTCCATGCTGGTCGCCGGGACCGCCACCTTTAAGGGCGGGCCGTCATGCTATGCCGATAATATCGCCGCCTTGCGCCAGGCGCACGGCAGTCAGCAGGCCGGCTGATGAAACGCACGCAGCGTCTGGCCCTAACGCTTGAAGCTGCTTCGGCCGGTGCGGCCGCCTTTCGTTATAATATGCGCAATGGTTTGTTGCGCGGGCCTTTGGGGCGGCGCTTATGGCGCGGCGCAACCGGCCCGTTATCTTTCACCTACCCACCACCCTTGCGGCCCGGCCATGCCGGTCGCGGCGAAGCCTGGCTCGGCGGCAATTTTACTCTGCCCGGCGGCATTGTGCGCGGTGCCGGACAAAGCCCGTTTTTGCTGACCGCCCCGCATGAGGAATGGACGGCCGCCTTGCACGGCTTTGATTGGCTGGCCGATTTATTGGCGGCCCCCGATGGCCGCGGTCGCGACCTGGCCCGCGATATGATTTTGCATTGGGTGCAAAGCGATTTCATTATCCGCCGCGCCCCCATGCAACCGGCCGTGGTCGGCCAAAGGCTAGCCCGCTGGGCGCATGGCCTAAGCGCGCTGCAAACCGGTTTTGACAGTCAAGACATGTTGCGCATCGGACAAAGCTACACCCATCAAGCGCGCTGGCTGATGCAAACCGTGCAGCAAATCCCCGACAGCTTGGCGCGGCTGCAAGCCCTGACCGGCCTGACATTGGCCGGTTTGGCCATGCTGCAAGAAGGGCAAATTCTCCGCCAAGCGATGGATTTATTGGTGCGCGAATTGCGCCGTCAGATTTTGCCCGATGGCGGGCATGTGTCGCGCGCGCCGTCGGCACTGGTCGCCATATTGGCCGATCTCATCGCCATTGAAAGCGGGCTGGCCAATCGGCAAATTGCGCCGCCGACGCAATTCACCATTACGCTGACCCGCGTGCAGGGGATGATTGCCATGCTGCGCCATCAGGACGGCAAGCTGGCGGTGTTTCATGGCGGGCTAGAAAGCGATACCGCGCAAATCGAGGCGATATTGCCGAAAAAGCCTCCGACACCGATGAGTTTCGCCCAGAAAAGCGGCTACCAGCGCCTCAGTGCCGGGCAGAGCTGTTTGCTGGTCGATATCGGCAATGGGCTGACCGGCCCGCATAGTGTCAGCGCCCATGCGGCGCCTTTGGCTTTTGAAATGAGCCATGGCAGCGATCGCTTGATCGTCAATTGCGGCCCCAATTTGGTGCATGGCGCCGACTGGCGCATCGCCTCACGCGGCCTGTCGGCTCATAGCAGCCTGGCTTTTGCCAGCGATATTACCGACCCGTTCATGCGCCAAGGCGCGGCGGCGCGGCGTTTGGGGCCGCGGCTGAAACCGGATGATTGGCATCTCACATCGCGGCGCGCCGAAGATAAAAGCGGCATTTGGCTGGAGACCAGCCATGGCATTTTTCTCGACACCCATGGGGTGCGCCATAATCGGCGTTTCTTTATCGATGCACGCGGCGAAGATATTCGCGGCGAGGATTTGCTGCTCGCTGATATGACGCATCGCCCGCGCGAGGGGGCGGCGTTTCATTTGCGCTTCCATCTGCACCCCGATGTGACAGCGACCGTGCAAAGCGGCGGCGATGCGGTCTTGCTGATGAGCCCGTCCGGCCATGGTTGGCAATTTCGTTTCGGGCTGGATGAACACTATACCATGCAGTTGGAAGACAGCGTTTATATGGGACAAAACGGCGTGCCGCAGCGAGCGCAACAAATCGCCTTGCGCGGCCAGCTGGCGCATAGCGATACGCTTATCCGCTGGGCCTTGCGCTATGCCGGCAAAAGCAATAAGCGCCGCGCCGCAAGGGGCTGACCGCAGGGGGTTACATTTTCGTGCCGCCGGCAGTATACCGTTTCCCACAGCTATAAATTGAGCGAAAGCAGGAAGTACTCATGTCTGATCGTAAACCCGTCACCCGCGCCCTCATCTCCGTTTCCGATAAGGATGGCATTGTCGCTTTTGCCGAGAAATTGGCGGCGCTGAATGTTGAATTGGTATCGACCGGCGGCACGGCGAAATTGCTGGCCGAGGCCGGTTTGGCGGTGCGCGATGTGGCCGAGCTGACCGGCTTTCCGGAAATGATGGATGGCCGCGTCAAGACCCTGCACCCCAATGTACATGGCGGGCTGTTGGCCATTCGTGAAAATGCCGAGCACCAAGCGGCCATGCAAGCGCATGACATTGCCGCCATTGATCTGCTGGTTGTCAATCTCTACCCGTTTGAAGCCACTGTGGCAGGCGGCGGTGATTATGCCGCTTGCGTGGAAAATATCGATATTGGTGGACCGGCAATGATCCGTGCTGCTGCGAAAAACCATAATGACGTCGCCGTTTTGGTCGATGGTGATGATTATGACGATGTATTAGAAGCACTGGCCGCCGGCGGCACGGATTTGCCTTTACGGCAAAAGCTGGCGCAAAAAGCCTATGCCCGCACCGCCGCTTATGACGCGGCGATTTCTAATTGGATGGCGGCGCAATTGGACATCGACATGCCGGCCTATCGGGCGGTTGGCGGCAAGCTGCAACAAAGCTTGCGCTATGGCGAGAACCCGCATCAGCAAGCCGGGTTTTATGTTGGCGACAGCCCACGCTTGGGGGTTGCAACGGCCCGACAAGTGCAAGGCAAAGAGTTGTCTTACAATAATATCAATGACACCGATGCCGCTTTTGAACTGGTTGCCGAATTTGACCCGGCCGCGGAGGCGGCCTGCGCCATTATCAAGCACGCCAATCCGTGCGGCGTCGCCACCGCCGCCGATTTGCCGCAAGCCTTTGAAAAAGCGCTGCGCTGCGATCCGGTTTCGGCCTTTGGCGGCATCATTGCGATGAACCAAACGCTGGACGCGGCCACCGCTGAAGCAATAACGGCGATTTTTACCGAAGTGATTATCGCCCCTGACGCCGATGCGGCGGCACAAGAGATTATCGCGCAAAAGAAAAACCTCCGCCTGTTGTTGACCGGCGGTCTGCCCGATGCCGGTGCCGCCGGCCTGTCAGTGCGCAATGTGGCGGGCGGTTATTTGCTGCAAAACCGCGATAATGGCCATGTCGCTGATGACGCCTTGCGCTGCGTCACCAAACGGCAACCCAGCGCGCAGGAAATGAGCGATTTGCGATTTGCCTGGACGGTTGCCAAACACGTCAAATCCAACGCCATTGTTTACGTCAAAGACGGCGCAACGGTCGGCATTGGCGCCGGTCAAATGAGCCGACTGGACAGCTCGCGCATTGCTGCCCGCAAAAGCCAAGACGCGGCCGACGCATGCGGCGCCGACGCCCCATTGGCGCAAGGCTCCGTGGTCGCCTCAGATGCTTTCTTCCCATTTGCCGATGGGCTGTTGTCAGCCGCCGAAGCCGGTGCCACGGCGATTATTCAGCCGGGCGGTTCGATCCGCGATGAAGAAGTGATTGCGGCGGCCGATGAAGCCGGGCTAGCCATGCTGTTTACCGGCATGCGGCACTTCCGCCACTAAACGACACCGCTTATTCCGCTTTTCTGCCTAGCCGGCCGGGCTCTTTTTTGCCTAGCCGGCGCCGCAGTGCGCATGAGTGGCAGCATGCCACGGCCCCAACATGGGAAAGTTTTTTTCGACACTGCGCCATAATTCTTGCGCTTGCGGACGCGAGAAGATTTTCGCCCGCATGGCGCAAGCCTGTTCGCCGCGCTCAAGCTCGATAAACAAAGCCGCCATGCCAAGCCGCGCGCCCATGCCAACCGGATCATCAGCCGCGGTGCGGCGCGCCAAAGCGGCCAAAGCGCGGGTCGCCTCCAATTGCCGTTGGCCGGCTTGCAAGGCTGCCGCCCGCCAGAACCAAGCGGACGGACGGCGAGGAAAATCAGCCGCCAAACGTTCCGCCAATAACAATGCGGCGGCCGCTTGCCCGCGTACCAAATCATCGCCGATCAAGGCCTCCAACAACACCGCTTGCGGGCGACCTTGCAAATCGACCATGGCGGTGCGGGCCCAATTTGACAGCGCCGCAAAGCCGTCTGACGTGCGGCGGTTTTGCAACAGCGCTTTCCAATGACCGAGAATAAAGGCCGCTTCAGCTTCATCATCATCTTCCAGCAGCGCAATCAACCGTGCCGCATCGCGTTGCGTCAATAAATAATCGAGAGCCAGTGGCACCAGCGGACGCCGGTCGCCGCCTTCAATGGCCAGCGCCCCCCACGCTTGGCCGAAATTACGGCTCGGCAACTCGGCCGCAAAGGCACTGCGCAAAGCCGCCTCATGCACGGCCAGTCGATTGCCGGTCACACAGCCGGGCGGGCATTCGGCGTTTAACCACAGAGCATATAAGGTCGCCGCGCCGCGCCCGGTTTTGCGCAATTCTGCCAGCGGCAGGCCAGCGCTTTTTCGTGCCTTTAACGCCTCGGCCAACAGCCGCACCCGCATGCCGAGAAATAATTGATAGCCCGGCAGGTCAGGGCCAATGCCGCTCAGCCATTGGTCGGCTTTCTGCCACTCCTTGTCGGCAGCGGCGGCGCGAGCCAACACGATGCGCGCCCGCAAGGCCAGCAGCACATCCAGCGATGGCGGCCCCGCTGTGCCGTCAGCACTTTTATCATTAGGGTCCGGCATAGGCAGGTCTTGATATTTTCGGGCCAAAGCAAGACGCGCCGCATCCGGCGGCGCATCAACCGACAGGGCGGCCAGCACAATCAATTTATCGAGCCGTTGCGCCTGCGCATCAGAGGCCGCCAAGCCGCGCCGCGCCGCTTGTAAAAACGCCGTTGCTTTATCCAACTCGCCGAGGCTGAGCAGCGACACGCCAAGGCGATAATCGGTTTGCCGTTTGAGCCCCGGCGGCATCAGCGCATGGATGTTTTTCACCACCCGCCAAGCCGCCATGACTTGCCCATATTGCCCATCGGCAAACGCCTTTTGCAGCACCCGCAAAGATTGCCCCGGCTCATAATCCATCGCTTGCAGTAAAAGTTGGTCGCGCGCCAATAAGTCTAAAGCGCCGCGTTGACTGGCCGCGTCACCGGCAAAGGCCGGTCGCAAGAGAGCAACGATTTCATCGGCCGGGCGCGCCTCGCTGATCGCTTGTCGGGCCAGGGCCAAAGCATCAGACGCCGCATCGGCTGTGGTTTTGGAGGAGGAAGGAGGCGCACCGGCAGTGTCTTCTTGCGCAGCCAATAAAGCGACCGGCGGTTGAAAGTCCGGCGCGCTGATGCGGGCCAAAAACCCATCCGCCGCTTGCTTGAATTGCGGTGCCCCGCCGCGCCGCAAAGATTGCTGCAAACGCTGCAGGGTTGCCTTGGCCGCTTCGACCTGACCGGCCTCAACCTGCGCCGTGGCCAAACCATACATGGCGCGCTGCACCAGCACCGGATGTTTGAACTCAAAACTCAACAGCCGCAAAGCGGCCTGCGCACCCAATAGCGCATCGCGTTTTTCATTGGCCGAGACGTGTCGCACCGCCGCCGCCAATTGCCCCCAGGCTTGCGCATAGGCAGAGGCTACACGGAGATTTTCAATGGCCCCCCAAAGCTCGGACGATAGCAGTTCCTCATACGCTACTTCATTGTCGCGCACTTGTTGTTCGGCCAATAACCGCATGGCCAAAACCGCCTCAGCCACAGCCCCCGCCTGCTGGGTAATCGGTGCCAATTCCAGCGGCCCAAGCGGGCCGTCATAACACGCCTCAAGCGCCGTGGCATGCGCCTCGGCTGCCGCCAAAAGCGGTGCTTCGTCATCGCGCAAGCCGCGCAAGAGCTCGACCGGCGTTTGTTGCAAAAGGGCTGGCGGCGGTGCGCAAGCCTGTGTCGGTGACGCCAGTAAGCCGACCCATAAAGCGCCCGCCAAACCCATGAATTTGGAGACCCGATTGCCCATGCCGCGCCCTATTGCAAATTGGCCAGAAACGGCGCCAGCTCATCGTGAAAGCGGTCGTCAAAAATCAGCAGCGCCAAGGTTTTCATCAATTGCCGCTCGGCCGCCAAAGTGGCTGCCGTGCCGCCGCCCAAACGGGCCAGTCTTTTAAATTGCGGCATCACCCCTTGGCGCAGCAAATCGGCACCGCTATCGGCCTGCTTGTGACGCCCCAATAAACGCCGATTGGCCTCCACCCGGCTGTCGAGAAAAGACAGGCGGGCGCCACGCGATTTCATCCGTTCGGCAATTTGTGCCGCTTCCGTTGTTTCGCGGGCGTGCGGCGGCGCGTCACCAATAATAATCACCACCCGTTGCGCGCCGGGCCGCCATGCCACCTTGCCTTCGGCATCGCGCAGAGCCTGCGTCACCGCCTCCGGCACATCGCCGCCGCCCACCGCATCAATGGCAGCCATGAAGCCACGGCCTTTTTCAATATCAAAACTGGGCTGGCTGATGCGGGTGACAAATTCGTAATCATTGTAATCGCGATAGGCGATAATGCCGAACCGCGCCAAGGGTACCAGACTGCGCACATAACCGGCCAGCTGCGCCATACGTTCGCGCACTTTGCGATGCACCCACACCATGGAGCCGGTGGCATCAATGGCGAACACCACGTCAATGCCGGTGTTTTGCAAATGCGCGATGTAATCGGCAAAGCTTTGCGGCACACCGTCAATCAAGCCGCCGCCGGGCAAGGCCCGCTGGGTCACCGCCGCCGACGGCATTGGCATGGCCGGCGCGATGGCCGCCATGGTCGCATTATCCATCATCATATCGTTGAAATCGGTATCGAGCGGCACTTGCATTAATTCCGACAAATCCAGCTCGGCCACCGCATCTTCAATCGGCTGCGGCGCAATTTGCTCTTGGCTTTCCAAATCAAGCTCTTGCGGACCTTGCTCACCGGCGGAAATAACCACGGAGGGCTCCCCATCGCCGCCACCACGATCGCCGCCAAATAGTAGAACCAGCACACTGCCGACCGCCATAATATGGACCACCACCGAGACCGCTAACAGCCCCAACCAGACGCGCTTCGGCACTGCCACCAAGCGCTGCCGCAATCGGCTATACCAGCCGCTTTTTTGGGGTTTTTTGGTCATTTGGCAGCCTTATATTCAGTTTTCAACCGGATTTCTCCAACCCCGGCCTTGGCCAAGGCGGCGCGCAGTGCCAAAAGCGGTGCGGCATGGGCCCGCCTATCGGCAATCAATTCGACCGGCAGGCCTTGCGCCGCCACCCCTTTATCGCGCACCAAATCGGTTATTTCACCAAGCGTCACGGCCCGATTATCAGCCAGATAAAATTCATTATCTTGCTGCAACCAAACCGTGAAAGCGGCCGACTGATAATCGGACGGCTGAGATGACTGCGCCACTTCGATTTGTTGCGGGTGATTGGTGCTCGGCCGTCCGGCAATCAGCACAAACAAAATGAGCAGAAACACCACATTAATCAGCGGCAGTAAATCGATGGATTTGACCTCGCGGCGGCGATGCGGCACCTGCATGTCAAAAATCCTCCAAATCAATGTCGAACACGTCGCGCTCCAGCGTGATGGCTTGCGCACCGGCCGCCGTCAGCACATCCAGCGTGTCGGCCACCATTTGCACATTGGCACGCGCCTGCGGCATGACGACAAAAACTTGTTCCGGGTCGCGTGCCAGCGCGGTGCGGGCGCGATGTCGCAAAGCCGCTTGGCTGATCGGCTGGCTGTCGAGCTGCAGCGCGCCTTGCGCCGACAATGAGATCAACAGCGGTTGGCTGGCACTGCTGTCGCCCCCGGTGCCGCGCGGCGGTGCCAATCGGCTCTGCCCGAAATCGGCAAAGTCAGAGCCGAGCAGAAAAAACAACAGCAGCAAAAAAATCATATCGATGAGCGGCGTCAGCCCCATAAAGGCAGCGCGACGGCGCGGGCGGGCCAGCTGCATCAGGCGGCTCTTTTGTCGTCAGCAGCATTTTGGCTGCGCACCATAATTTCGCTCAGCGCATCTTCGACCATATCGCGTACTTCATCGACCGCATTATTGAAAACCGCCGCCAAAATCGAAAACGGCAGGGCGACGCCCAGTCCAAAAGCGGTGGTCAACAAAGCCTCCCAAATGCCGGCCGCCAGCAAGGCGGTATCGGCCCCGCCACTGCCGGACCCGACCCCTTGAAACGCGACAATCATGCCGAGCACCGTGCCCAGCAGACCAAACAATGGCGCCGAGGCGGCGATGAGTTCGAGCACCCAAATATGTTTTGATAAATGCCGGATGAGAAATTGCGCGCGCCTTTGCACCTCTTCGCGCAGCACCGCTTCGGCCATGCTGCGGCCATGCGCTTCGGCCATGGCGTAGCCCAAAAGCGGCGCCGCCGGATGCACCAAACCATCCAATTGTTTGGCCAGCCCTTTAATGCGCCCGGCCCGATAGGCTTGCATGGCGGTCTGCAACTCGGCTGGTCGATAAATATCCATTTTGTAAAATTGATAGGCTTTGATGGCGGCCACCGGCAGGCCGACCGCCGACAGCAGGGCAATAATCCAAGTCACCACGCCGCCCTTGGTGAACAGCAGCGTCCAAAAACCCGGCGCCGCCTCAGCCTGTTGCGCCAGCACCGGCACGGTGGTTGCAAAAAACACCGCCAATGCGGTGCCCGCGAAAAATCCAGACTTTGCTCCAAACGCCGCTGAAACCCGTGCCGTGACCATACCCATCTCCCGAAAAATCTTACATTAGATTAGCGCAAAGAAAAAACGCCGCCAGCCCCTTTTCGCGACTGACGGCGTTGATTTTGAAATTGCGAATAGCTTAAAGCGCGCGCGCCACCAGCATGCGCATAATCTCGTTAGAGCCACCATAAATCCGCTGCACCCGACTATCGGTATACATGCGGCTGATCGGATATTCATTCATATAGCCCCAGCCGCCAAAGAATTGCAGGCAGGTATCGATAATCTCGTTTTCGCGCTCGGTGCACCAAAATTTGGCGGCCGCTGCCGTATTGGCATCCAACTCGCCGCGCACCAATTGTTGCGTCAACTCATCGACCATGGCGCGAGCCGCCATCCAGGTGGCCTTGCACTCGGCCAATTTATATTGCGTGTTTTGATAATCAAAAATCGCATTGCCGAAAGTTTTGCGCTCGCGCGTGTAATCCAATGTCAGCTCAATGGCGCGCTCCATGGCGGCCACCGCCCCATTGGCAATCACCAAACGCTCGGCCGGCAATTGCTGCATCAGCTGGTAAAAGCCTTGCCCTTCAGTGCCGCCCAAAACATTTTCGGCCGGCACTTTCACATTGTCGAAAAACAATTCAGACGTGTCAGCCGCATGCTGGCCCATTTTTTCCAAATTGCGGCCACGGGCAAAGCCGTCGGCTTCGCCGGTCTCAACAATCATCAGCGAAATGCCCTTGGCCCCCTCAGACGGGTCGGTTTTGGCAACCACCAAAACCAAATCGGCATGTTGGCCATTGGTGATGAAGGTTTTCGAGCCATTGACAACATATTGATTGCCGTCTTTCAGCGCCGTGGTTTTCACCGCTTGCAGGTCAGAGCCGGTGCCCGGTTCGGTCATGGCGATGGCGCAGACCATTTCGCCGCTGGCCATTTTCGGCAAGTATTTTTTCTTCTGCTCTTCCGTGCCATAGGCCAAGAAATAATGCGAACAAATCAGTGAGTGAACCGATTGCCCCCAGCCGCCAATGCCTTGGCGGGTTTGTTCTTCGGTCAAAATCGCTTCATGGCGATAGTCACCACCGCCGCCACCATATTCTTCCGGAATGGAGGTCAACAACAAGCCGGCCTCACCGGCTTTCGTCCAGGCGTCGCGATCGACAATGCCCTGCTTGTGCCATTTATCGGCATGCGGCACCATTTCGGCCTGCATATATTTGCTGACCGCATCTTTAAAAATCGTCAAATCCTCGGTCATCCAAGGCGAGCTATATGTTCCAAGCATATGAAATCTCCCATTTACTTTGCTTGATGCTAGGCGCCCGCATAAGCTTGCGGCAAGTCCTTAATGGCGGTTTAATTTGTCGCAGGGCCAAACTTGGCTAAAGCAACATGTCGGGGCGAAAGCCACCCAATTGCACGCGGCCGACCATTTCATAGCTGGCCACATTGGTCATTACATGTTGCGTCATGGTTTCGCCATCGCGCAGGCGGCGTTGCAAGGGGCTGGTTTTATAAACCGCCGTGCCGCCAGCCAAATCATGCATATCGCGCACCACCTGCAAGGCCTGACGCACCGCATGGGTGGCGGCCAATCGAAAATCGGCGCGCAGGTTTTCATCCAGAGACTTGTCGCTTTTTGCAACCCCCCAAACATCTTCCAGCGTCTGCCAGAAATAGCTATTGGCGGCGCGCCATGTCGCTTCCGCCTCGGCCAAGCGGGCCTGCACAGTGGCGCGCTGGGCCAGTGTTTTGCCGGTGCCGGTCGGGGTTTTGGCTTGCGCCAAATCGATAAAATCATCCAAAGCGGCGCGGCCATTACCCAAGGCGATGGCGGCAATGCCGCTGGCCAATAGGCCAAAATAAGGCATCCGATAAAGCGGCGCATCGACCCGCGGCGCCTCGGTCAAAATGGAAAAACTATGGCTTTGTGGCACCCGAATATCGACCGCCTCAACATCGCCCGAAGACGAGCCGCACAGACCCAGCGTATACCAATTATCATGCTTGATAAGCGCCTCGACTGGCAGCATAAGCAGCCGCGTTTCCGGCATTTTTTCGCTCTCCGGCGCGTCCGTTGCAATGCGGCAGCCGAGCCCGATATGGCTGGCATTGGCCGAACCTGACGCCCATGCCCAACGGCCATTGACGATATAATCTTCGCCATCCGCAACAGCCGTGCCTTGCGGGGCAAAAATACCGCAGGTGATGGCGGTGCCGCCGCCATATAAGCTGCCGGCCACATCATCGGGTAAATAGGCCGCGCCAATCGAGGCGGTTGAGCCAATCATCGCCACCCAAGCGCTGGCCGCATCATGGCGCGCCAAATGATATAATTTGCTATTGGCCAGCAGCGGGTCGTCTTGCCGGCCGGCAAATTTTTCCGGCACGTAAAGGGCAAACAAGCCTTGCGCCGCCATCGCCTCGGCCAGCTGGCGCGGCACGGCGCGTGCCGCCTCGGTCGCCTCGGCTTGCGCCGCCGCACTGGCGCACAAAGCAGCAAACGCATCCGTCTGCATTGCGGTGGTGATATCAAAATCGCTCATCTGTATATGCTGACACAGCGATAAAAATCTGCCTAGAAAAAATTCCCCGATAGCGACAGGTCAGGCGAGGTCGATATAAATCGGCGCATGGTCAGAGGGCCGCTCCCAGGCACGGGCCTCGCGCAACACGGCGTAGTTTTTCACCTGCGCGCTGATATCCGGCGTCACCCAAATATGGTCAAGCCGCCGCCCGCGATCGGAGGCCGCCCAATCACGCGCCCGATAGGACCACCAGCTATATAATTTTTCCTCCGGCGGAACGAAGCGGCGCGCCACATCATCCCAATCGCGGCTGGCCTGCACTTTGGCCAATTGGGTGATTTCCACCGCCGTATGGCTGACGACATTTTTCAATTGTTTGGACGACCAGACATCATGCTCCCCCGGCGCAATATTCAAATCACCCAGCAGCACAGAAGCCGGCGCGGTTTTATCCGCCGCCTTAAACTGCTTGGCCATTTGTTTGAGGAATTTCAATTTATGGTCGAATTTTTCGTTTACCGTCGGGTCGGGCTCATCACCGCCGGCCGGCACATAAAAATTTTCAATGGCCAGCGGGGCGCCGCGATAATCAATGACGGTCTGCATGTGGCGGCCATCCTGCTTGCCGCAAAATTCAGTATAATCCTGGCTGATAAACGGGTGTTTCGACAAGGTCGCCACCCCGTGATAGCCCTTAATGCCGTTTTTTGCGATATGAGCGAAACCGGCTTTTTTAAAGGCTTTCTCGGGAAAACTGTCATTCGGACATTTGGTTTCCTGCAGGCAAATGACGTCCGGCTTGAGCTGTTTGATAAGCTGCAAAACCAGCGGCTCGCGCAGCCGCACTGAATTAATGTTCCATGAAACAATACGCATCAAAATCCGTCTTTCTCGTCCAAAACCACAATCGCATCCTGCCAAGCCTGCATGCGCGCTTCAATATCACCGCGCCGATCACCGGGCGGCAGACAGGCCAAGTAACCGCCCTGACCGGCCAGCTTGTCGGCAATATGCAGCCACATGGTTTCGGGCTTCAAGGCCTGTTTCCATTGGCCGGAGATTGACGGGTCCATGCGTTTCGGTCCGCCGAACTTTTCCGGTCGGGCGCGCGCCGCATCCCAAATATCGGTGTTCAACAGGCCGGGGCATAAAATTGTCATCGGCACGTCTTGCGCCGCCGCCTCAGCCCGCAACCCTTCGGCCAAGCCAAGGCTGGCATGCTTGCTGGCCGCATATAATGTCAGCGGCGCTTGCGGCTCGGCCAAAGCCGCCGACGACGCGGTGAAACCGATATGCCGCACACCGCCATCATTGGTGGCAAAAAGCGGTGGCAGAAAAGCCTGCGCCGTCCAAATGGCGCCCAGCACATTGACACCATAGCCCCATTCAACGGCCTTCGGATTACCGCCGACCAGGCGCGCGCCAACGCCAACCCCGGCATTGATCCAAACCAGCCCCCATGGCTCAGGCCGCGCTTGCAAATCCTCCGCTACCTGCAGTAAGGCGTCACGATCGCTGACATCGACCGGCACGGCAAAACACGGGCTGCCGGTTTGCCGGCTCAGCCTATCCGCCGTCGCTTGCGCGGCGGCCTGTTGAATGTCCAAAATCGCCACGCTCATGCCAGCCCGCGCCAACCCTTCGGCCAGCATGGCGCCAATGCCCTCGGCCGCGCCGGTGACAATCGCCAATCGTCCTTGATAGTCTTGCATATCCAATTCGTCCAACCGGTTCGTGTTAAAATAAATTCAGTGTGCGGCCGCTTAAGCCAAGCGGCCATCGGCCCAGTTCAAACAGCCTGTAACGCAGCAAAAGCGGGTGCTCCAGCGCTACTTCGCCAAGCTGCATGTCGTCATGAATGGCCGCCTGCACGGCTGCCGCCAACAGCGCCAAGGCGCCACCATGGGCCGCTTGTTGCGCTGCCCCGACTGCCAAATCACGAATGCTGTCGGGTGCTTCATCGGCCAACATGAGTGCCTCGTCGATCATTTCTGGCACTTGTCCGGCCAATTGCGCTGCCAAATGGGCCAACATGACACCTAGCCCCTCTTCGCTGACCACGCCCAGCACCTCGTCCATTACGGCGGCGCGCAATTGTTCTTCCGCCTCCCAGGCTTCCGCATTGAGGTCGAGACTGGCGGCCGCATCCAACGCATCATCCCAATCGGGCACACCGACCGCATCGGCATCGGGAAAGCCCAGACCGTCCAAATAGGCACGGGCAATTTTCTGTGTTTTATCGTCCAGCGGTTCGCCCAATTCGGCAAACCAACGGGCCCGCTGCGCCCGCTCGGTGAAATCGCGCAACACGGACAGCAAGGGAATCTCCGCCTCCAAAGCCAACAGGCTGTCGGCATCGGGTTGCCAATCGGTTTCTTGTCCCATTTTGCGCATTACTTACTCCTCATCCTCGCTGTCATAATCGATCGCGAAGACCGCCTCGTCCAGCGATTGATGGGTTTGTCGGTCAACCAATTGCACTTGCGTCACGAGATTTTGTACATCGACCAATTGCCAGCCCATCAGCTGGCCATCGGGTTGGCTGAAATACAATGTCGCTTGACCGGGTGTTTCACCGCTTGGGTCTTTCAGACTGAGCGCCCAATAGCTGGGCTGCGCGTCAAACGCCACCGCCATTTCCGGCTGCACCCCATCAGCAACGGCTTGGCGAATGAGCGCCAAAGGGGTCAGGCTGACCGGCAGCCAATTCGGCTCGGCCCGCGGCGCGTCCTGAACGGCGAGAAAATTTTTCCTGACGGTGATAACCGGCCCATCGGCGCCATAAGCAAAGCGCAAGCGGTTGGGCCAATGCATATGATAGGTGCCGCGCAAGAGACTGCCATTGGCTTGTTGCTGCACAAAGCCACCGCTTTGCGGCGGCATGTCTTGTAAGGCCTTATTGATGCGTGCCAATTGCGCCGCGTCCTGAGCTTTCGTGGCAAACGGCATGATAAGGGTGACAGACAGTGCCAGCGTGAGTTTGAGAGCCAACACGCGTGTGAGAGAAAGAGACATTCCGAGGCGGCGCATTAATGTTTGTCCACTAAAATTTCGCGCTTGCCGGCATGGTTGGGCGGGCTGATAACGCCTTGTTCTTCCATTTGTTCAATCAAGCGGGCGGCGCGGTTATAGCCGATTTGCAACCGCCGCTGCACATAAGAGGTCGAGGCGCGACCATCGCGGGTGACAATGGCCACCGCTTGGTCATAAAGGCTGTCACCGCTCGGCTCGCCCATATCGGGGGCCTCTTCCGGCTCTTTGGTCACTTGCTCAATATATTCGGGCGCCCCTTGCGCTTTCAAAAAGCTGACAACTTTTTCGACTTCTTCATCGGAGACAAACGGCCCATGCACACGCTGCACACGGCCACCGCCGCCCATAAACAACATATCGCCCTGCCCCAATAATTGCTCGGCGCCTTGCTCGCCCAGCACGGTGCGGCTGTCGATTTTTGAGGTGACTTGAAAAGAAATACGGCTTGGGAAATTGGCTTTAATGGTGCCGGTGATGACGTCAACCGAAGGCCGCTGCGTGGCCGTTATCAAATGCACACCGGCGGCCCGCGCCATTTGCGCCAAACGCTGCACGGCCGCTTCAATATCCTTACCGGCGACCATCATCAGATCGGCCATTTCATCAATCACCACAACGATGAAGGGCAGCACTTCCGGCTCAATGCTCTCTTCTTCAAAAATCGCCTCGCCGGTTTCCGGATCAAAGCCGGTCTGCACACGGCGCGATAAGGTCTCGCCGGATTTTTGTGCCTCACGCATCCGTTCGTTAAAGCCGTCAATATTGCGGACGCCGATTTTGGCCATTTTGCGGTAGCGGTTTTCCATTTCCTGGACCACCCATTTTAGCGCCACCACGGCTTTTTTCGGCTCGGTGACAACCGGCGCCAGCAAATGCGGAATGCCATCATAAACCGATAATTCGAGCATTTTCGGATCGACCAAAATCAATCGGCATTGCTCCGGCGTCAGCCGATAAAGCAGCGACAAAATCATCGTATTGATACCGACCGATTTACCCGAACCCGTAGTGCCGGCGACCAAGAGATGCGGCATGCGGGCCAAATCGCTCATCACCGGCGCGCCGCCAATATCCTTGCCCAGCGCCATAGTCAGTTTCGACTTGCCGCTTTCAAAGTCACGGCTCGACAACAGCTCGCGCAATGACACCAGCTCGCGTGTGTGATTGGGCAATTCAATACCAATAACATTGGCACCCGGCACCGGCGCAACACGGGCTGAGACGGCGCTCATCGACCGGGCAATATCATCGGCCAAACCGACTACGCGCGAGGAGCGCACACCGGCCGCCGGTTCCAATTCATAAAGCGTCACCACCGGGCCGGGGCGCACTTTACCGATGCTGCCCTTAATGCCGAAATCGGCCAGCACGGTTTCCAACATGCGGGCATTGGCCTCCAGCGCATCCTTCGACAGGGCGGCGGTTTGCTTGACCGGTTGATGTTCGGTCAACAGGGTCAGCGGCGGCAATTGATGGCTGCCCGCCTTGTCAGAAGCGCCGTCCAAGGCCAAGCGCGGTTGCGCCTCCGCTTTGGCGCGCTTGCCCGGTTTCGGCTTGCCGCTGGGTGTTGTGACCTCGACTTGCGGCACAACCGGTGCGGACGTTGACGAGACCGCGGGGGAAGTTGGTGGTGCGCCTGGCGGGGATGGCTGAGCCGATATCGCCATGTCGGAGGCCGACGAAGCGGACGGTGCAGAGGCTGCCTCGGCGCGGCGCAATTTTTCCAATACACCGGCCAGCCGACCGCGCAGGGCGGCGCTGCCATCTGCCGTGCGGCTGATTTTTTGGCTTACCTTTTGGCTCAGCTGCGACGGCGCACCGGTCACCAAGGCGACCGTTTTTTGTCCGCCAAACCGCACGGCCTGCCAGAAACTGCGCACCAGTCCGGCAGCAAATAGGGCAATCACTATGGCCAAGGCAGCACATAGGCCGGCCAAAGCAAGCTCGGTATCGCGGCTTGGATAAAGCTGCATGACGCCGAGAGCGGCCTCCACCCCATCGGCCAAAAGCTGACCCAGCGCACCGCCGGGAAACGGCTCATAGGGTGATGCGTCACGGCCGCCCAACGCCAAGGCCAAGGCCATTAAAAGCGGGGCTGTGAGCGCCGCAATAAAGCGCCAATTGGGATGGCTCAAATGGGTGCCGAACATTTGCCGTGTGGCGCGCGCCGCCAAAGGCAACAGCACTAACCAAATGGCCAGCCCCATCAGCTGCAACACCATATCGGCCAAAAATGCCCCCGGACGACCCAGCCAATTGGCCGGTGGCGCGCCGCTTGAGGTGTTGAGGCTGGCATCGCGCGGGTCAAAGCCCAAAATGGCCAGTGCGCAATAGCCGACCAGCAGCAGCAACAGCGCCGCACTGATGCGTTGCCAGAGAAAGCCGATCACTCTTTTGCTCTGCGGCCAGATGATTTCAGCAAAATAAACCCGCCCCTTCATGCCGCCGCCTCATCAGCAAAACCGCCTTCATCAAGCGCTTGTTTAAGGCGCGGCAGGGCCGCTTGCAAATCTTCCAAACCGGCAACCAACGCGACGCGAATATAGGGTGCGCCGATATTGCCAGCGGCAGTGTCTTGCGTCAGATAGGCGCCGGGCAGCACCCGCAAACCGGCATGACGCCATAAATGCGCCGCCGCTTTTTCGCCATCGCCAACCCGCAGCCAGAGGAAAAACCCACCTTCCGGGCGATAAAAACCATAGCTGTCGGCGAATATCTGTTCAGCCAAATCGATTTTCCGGCGATACAGCGCGCGATTGTCGGCGACATGCGCCGTATCGGCCCAAGCCAAAGCGGCGGCCTGCAAACTGGGCAATGGAGTTTGCGGCCCGGCCACCATGCGTAATTTATGAAACGCCGCTATGGCACTGCGGCCGCCGGTCACCAAGCCGGAGCGCAGACCGGCGAGGTTTGAGCGTTTTGACAAAGAGTGGAACACCAGCACCGGCGCATCAGCGTCTTGCGCCGCATCGATGATTTGCAACATGGAGGGCGGCGGTGCGGCGTCATATATCTCGCTATAGCACTCATCGACCAGCAGCAAAAAATCATGCTGTTTGGCCAGTTGGTAAGCCGATTGCAAATAGGCTTCTGAGGCGATCGCCCCTTGCGGGTTGGCTGGGCTGCACAAATAAAGCGCCCGCAAGCGGGTCAGCACATCCGCTGACAACGCGCCGAGGTCGGGCAAGAAACCGGCTTCTTGCGGCGCATCAAGATAAACCGGCGTGGCACCGGCCGCCACCGCCGCGCTGGCATAGACTTGGTAAAACGGATTAGGCATGGCCATCAGACCATCAGATTTTTGTGGCGCCAATTGGGCAGCCAAAAACAACCCTTCGCGGGTGCCCGATAGCGGCAGCACTTGTGTCTCTTCGGCCAACAAACCTGCCGACAGCGCAAACCGTTCGGTCAACCAATGACGCGCCGCTTTTTGCCATTCATCCGTGCCGCCAATCGGCGGATAGCGACCGTAATCAGCTGCCGCGGCGTGGCGCAAGGCCTCCATGGCAAACCCAGGCGGCGCGTGTTGCGGTTCACCTAAAGCCAGAGAGACCGTCTCGCCGGCAGGTGGCGTCAGCGGCTCCAGCAAGCGGCGCAAGCGGGCGAAAGGGGAAGCCGGAAGGGCGTCAAAGGGCCCGGTTTGCATATTGGTCTCCAAAAGAAAACCGGGCGGGGCCTATGACAGCCCCGCCCGGGTCTTGTTCGAATCAGCCGCTTCCACCCTAGCGCAGCCCCGATAGCGGGTCAAAGCGCCGGGGCAAAGCACTGGGTCAAAGCAGAGACGGCGCCTGCTTAATTGCCGAAACCGGTTTCCGGATTGGCGGCAATTTTGTGGATCGCCAGATCGGCACCCATATGCTCTTCTTCTTCCGACAAGCGAATGCCCATGGTTTGCTTCAGCACACCATAAACCACCGCGCCGGCGATCGCTGCAAAACCACAACCGACAATCGTGCCGATGAGCTGCGACGCAAAGCTGACCCCGCCGAGACCGCCAAATGCGGTAGCGCCGAAAATGCCACAGGCAATGCCGCCCCAAGCACCGGCCAGACCGTGCAGCGGCCATACGCCCAATACATCGTCAATTTGCAGTTTTTCTTGGCAGATGACGAACATTTTGACGAACAGCAGACCGGCGACAATACCGGTGACCAAGGCGCCTGCCGGATGCATGACATCCGAGCCGGCACAGACGGCGACCAGACCGGCCAGCGCGCCATTATGCACAAAGCCTGGATCGTTTTTGCCGAACAGCAGGGCCGCCAGCAAACCACCGACCATCGCCATCAGGCTGTTGACGGCGACCAGACCGGATACGCCTTCCAAAGACTGCGCCGACACCACATTAAAGCCGAACCAACCAATGCACAAAAGCCAGCTGCCGAGCGCCAGCCATGGAATGGAACTTGGCGGGAAGGCACGACCTTTTTCGCCATAGCGGCCCAAACGGGCGCCCAGCAAAATCACCGCACTAAAGGCAATCCAACCGCCGACACCATGCACGACGACCGAACCGGCAAAGTCATGAAAAGAGGCGCCGAAAGTGTTTTCCAACCAGCTTTGGAAGCCGAAATTGCCGTTCCAAATCATCCCTTCAAAAAACGGATAAACCAGCGCCACAATGGCCGCTGACGCCAGCAATTGCGGTACGAATTTTGCCCGCTCGGCAATACCGCCGGAAATAATCGCCGGAATGGCGGCAGCAAATGTCAGCAGGAAGAAAAATTTGATTAGCGACAGACCTTGCGGACCGTAAGTGTCGCCGCCGGCATTGCCGCTAATCGTGTCGGCTGACGAAAAGAAGTCGACACCATAAGCCACTGAATAGCCGATAAAGAAATAAGCCAAAGTCGAAATGCCGAAATCCGACAGGATTTTGACCATCGCATTGACCTGGTTTTTGCTGCGTACCGTGCCCACTTCCAAAAAAGCAAAACCGGCATGCATGGCGAACACCAAAATGGCGCCCATCAAGATGAAAAAGACGTCGCCGCCTACAAGATTGGTTTCCATGATAACCCCTATATAAATCGCTGCATTTATGCAATTTGCGTGCCAAATAAAGATGTGGGCGGAGACCGCCACACATCCCGAAAAACATCGGGCAAAACAGGCTTTGTGCCTAATTTTTAATCTGCCGCCGCAACAATGGCTAAATTTTGGGCATTTCGAATGATAACTGCCCCGGCACCATGCAGACGATTTAACGCCCCCGCGAGGCTTCCCCCCAGACTTCCCCGCAGACTTCTCTCTAGACTTCTCTCTAGACGGGGCGCCGCATTTCGGGCAGTGTCGCCGCATGACACAGCACAGCACGCCTATTTTGATCAATGGCAGCGGCAATAGCGCGATTGTTACCGCTTTGGCCTTGGCGGCGGCCGGTTTGCCCGTGGTATTGGCGCCACCCGCAGCGCCGTTTCAGCCGCAAGATGACTGGCAAAGCGTGCTTGCTTTAAGCCCGTCATCGCGACTGATGCTGGAAAGCCTCGGCGTTTGGCAGCGGCTCGATAAGCCGACCGCGCCGGTGCATGATATGCAGGTATATGGCGCCGACAAAGCAAGCATTGGCGCGGCGGAACTGGCTTTTGCCCCCTCTCCTAATCTGGGTGCCGATCGAGACGCCGACACCGATAATGCCGACACGAATGAAACTGTGAAACAAGCCGAAAGTCTGGCCGATATTGTCAGCTTGGCCGCTTTATCACGGGCTTTGCAGGCGACGCTTGAGGCGGCACTGGCCGACAATGAGCTGGCGCTTTGTGCTGACCGTTTGGTCGATGCCGAACTGCCGCAAGCGGCCGGACAGCCGGGCCAAGCACAATTGGCCGATGGCACGGTGATGCCGTTTAGCCTTTTGGTCGATACACAACGCAGCGCCCCGCCATGGCGGGCGCGGCGGGCGGCGCAGCCTTTGGCACATGATTATCATGCGGCGGCGCTGGTCGGTCGCTTGCAGTCAAGCCTGCCGCACGGCCAAATGGCGCAGCAAATATTCCTGCCCACCGGGCCATTGGCGCTGTTGCCCCTGCCCGACACCCATCAAATGGCATTGGTTTGGAGCCTGCCGCAAGCCCGTGCCGATGCGCTGGCCCGCGTGCCGGCCGCAATTTTGAGCCATGAATTGCAAGCTGCCACGCAAGACCGCTTCGGGCAATTGCAGCCGGTCGGCCCGCTGGCCCAACAGGCCTTGCATTTGCAATTAGCGGAAAACTTTGTCGAAGACGGTGTGGTCTTGCTCGGCGAAGCGGCCCATGTGGTGCACCCGCTGGCCGGGCAGGGGTTTAATTTAACCTTGCGCGATGCCGCGCAATTGGCTGACACCTTATATGACACGCAACAAATCGGCCTGCCGTTCGGCGATGCCACTATGCTGGGCACTTATGCATCCTGCCGCCGGCGCGCCGCCAGCGATATGGCGACCGCCACCCATGGCCTGAACGGTCTGTTTAAAACCTTGCCGATGCTTGGCGGGTTTGGCCTGACGGCGATGGCGGCGCTACAAGAACGCCAACCAAAATTACGCCGGCTGGTTCAAGCCGCTGCCGACGGTCGCCAAGGTGACGCCGCCGAGCCGGCCCCGCGGCTTTTACGCGGCCGCAGCTTTACCGCTTAAGCGGATTTCAATTATCTATTTGCTATTTATCCAGCGCGCGGGCTTCGTCGGGCAACATGATGGGAATGCCGTCACGTACCGGATAAGCCAGCTTGGCCTCTTTTGAAATCAGCTCATCAGCCGCTTCGTCATAGCTCAGCGGGCCATGGCTGACCGGACAGACCAGCAATTCCAAAATCGCCGGATCGAGTTTGCGTTTTGGCGTCTCACCACCCATGCTCATCTCCCTAACTTTTGCGGCCGCGACTATTGCATCGCATTGTCATTGGCGCCGGAACTTTGGTTGGCCTGTGCAAGCACCATTTCCGTCAGGGCAATGAGAATTTCAGCCCGCTCGGCCAAGCTGGTTGCTTCCAACATGGCTTGTTTTTCCTGTGCGCCATAGGGGCTGATAATGCACAATGAATTGACCAGCGCCTCATTACCCGACGCCTCAATGGCTTCCCAATCGGCCTGCATGCCGTTCAAATCGAGATAGCGTTTCAGCACATCCAACACGCCGTCACGATTGACATCCAGCCCGCCAATATCGGCGATCATATCGCTTTCATAAGCGCGATAATCGGCCAGCACTTGCCGATAGGGTGTCATCACATCAAGCTCTTGCGCCACGGCAAAACGTGCCACGCCGGTCAGCGAGACAATCATTCGCCCATCATCGGTTTCGCTGAACGAGCTGATGCGGCCCAGACAGCCGACCTTGGCCAAGCCGGGCGGTGTGGCCTCATCGACTGGTTGAATGAGACCGATAAACCGGCCGCGGCCCAGCGCATCCTCAAACATGTCGAGATAGCGCGGCTCAAAAATATTTAACGGCACATGGCCGCGCGGCAGCAACAAAACGCCGTCGAGCGGAAACACCGGAATATGGTCCGGCAGGCTGTCAATCGTGTCATATGCGTGCGGCATCACTGCCTCCTAACTGAACAAAATGGAAGACAGACGTTTGCGCGCAGCCACCACCAGCTCATCTCCCGCCCCATAGGCGTCGAATAATTCCAGCAATTGTTTACGCGCCGCTTCATCATTCCAATCGCGCTTTAACGCAATGCTGTCGAGCAAGGTGTCCATGGCTTGCGCGGGACGACCGGCCGCGTGATGGGCAAGCGCCAAATCAAACCGCGCTTGATGATTATTCGGCTCCGCCTCAATGGTCGCCTGCAAGGCCTCGCTTTCAGCATCGCCGGCGCTATTGGCGGCGGTTTTTTCGGCCAAAGCCAGAGCCGCTTTGGCGGCCGCCAAATCGGCATGATTGGTGTCCGGTGCAGCGGCCAGCACATCAGCCGCCGCCGCCACATCGCCCTGTGCCAAGCGGCTTTGCGCCAGCCCGGCCAACGCCGAGAGATTTTCCGGCTCTTGTTCTAGCGCCGCTTGATAGCATTCCACCGCGTCATCCAATCGACCGGCTGCCAACATTTCGGCCGCCGTTTCTAAAAGGGCCTCGGCGGCAGACGGGCCCAAATCGCCATCCATATGTTTGTCAATAAATGCCTTCAGTTCGCTCTCCGGCAGCGCGCCCATAAAGCCGTCGACCGGACGGCCACCCTTAAAGGCGAACACGGCCGGGATTGATTGCACCTGCATTTGCTGCGCCACTTCCGGATGCTCGTCAATATTCATCTTGGCCAGCCGCACCGCGCCATTTGATTGGCCGACCAGTTTTTCAAGGCTGGGTGTCAATTGCTTGCACGGGCCGCACCATGGCGCCCATAGGTCAAGCAGCACCAAGTGGCCTTGCGAGGCCTCAATCACCTCGGCCATGAAATTTTCCATGGTCACATCGACGATCGCATCAGTGGGGGCGGCACCGGCCTGCGGGGCAGCTATCGGGTCGCCAAGCGGCGGCATGTCTTGCATGATTTTTCCTATCTCTCTAGCCCCTAAAATGGGGTGTCGACGGGCATTTGCCAAGCCCCAAATCGCCGCGGTTCATCGGAAATAAAACGGGGAAATAATCGGTGGCAAAAATAATCGGCAAAATAATTAACCGGCATCTTGTCAAAGCCGTCTCATTATGGCTATAACACGGCCTGTTGCTTGGCCGTTTGGCCGCGACATCGTTTCTGTGATGCGGGCGTAGCTCAGGGGTAGAGCACAACCTTGCCAAGGTTGGGGTCGTGAGTTCGAATCTCATAGCCCGCTCCAGAAAACCTTCCCCCAAATATGTGTTTGTCCCTTTGCTGTATTGCGCGCGCACCAAACGCGCCTTATCAATAGCTCGTGTAAAACATATCTTTGAGGAAATTGTGATAAATAAATCTATCGTGTTTGCGCTGGCCGCCGCCTTGTCCGTATCGGCCTGCGCCTCATCTGCTGAAAACCTGCTGAACAAACTGGCGCCGCCGGTACCGGAAGGCGTTGAGCTGAAAGAAGTGACTTGCTCGAACATCAAGCTGGGCCCGTTCAGCACCGATGAGTGCGAAGAGAAAATGCGCGCCGCATGCCCGAACGGCCACGTGCCGCGCAGCACGAAATCAAGCGGCAGCGGCATTGGCAGTTTTGGTAAATCGACCAAAACCGTCACTTATTATTGCAAATAAGCGCCCCAAAGCAGAACAGACAAGTCTTGAGAAGGCCGTCCGCTGGGGCGGCCTTTTTGCTGCAGCCGAATGACCGGCCCGCAAGTGAGGCGTTTACCGGTCGATGCTGGCGCGTAACAGGCGGCGAATGCTGACCCAAACCAACGGCACGGTGATGGCCACCAAAGCGGATTGCGCCACGAGCGGGTTCAACGTCGCCAGGGCCGGCGGCAGATTGGCCAATGCCCAATCCAACGGATAGCCCAGCAAATTGACCAGATAATAAGAAATCGCCACGGTCGAGACGCCTTCCACCGTGTGCTGTAAGCGCAATTGCCGCGCCGCCGCTTGATTGAGCGAGGCCAGCAAATCGGCATTTTGCCGCTGCAAGCCCAATTCAATACGGGTTTGCAAAAGCGAGGTCATATTGCCCACTTGGTCGGCCAAATCATGGCGGCGTTTTTCGGTCGAGACATAAGTGGCAATGGCCGGTGACAGGCGGCGTTGCAAGAACCCACCGACGGTAATGCGATTGTCCAAAGCGGTTTCTTGCAGCGACGCCAAGCGCGCTTGCACCAAGGCCCAATAGGCCTCACAAGCCGAAAAGCGGAACGAGGTTTCGCGCCAAATGGTCTCCAACTCACCGGCCAGACCGCTGAGGCTGGCAAAGCGTTTGGCCGCCGCCGCATCGCCGGCGCTGTCATCGGTCAACAGCGCTTCGCCATCGGCCGGCACCCGATTGGCAATATCGACCAGCCGCGCTTGGGTGCTGCGCGCCTGCGGCAAACCCAAAGCGGCAAATGAGCGATAGGTTTCAATCTCCACCACTTGCAGGGCGATACGGCCAATGTCGCGCATATCGGCCTCGGCGGCGAAATCCAAGGCAATTTTCGTATGCCCATCCTCGGCGATTTTGAAATCGAAATACGCATCGACCAAACCGCCCTCAAGGCGACTGGCGCAGGTCCAGCTTTCGCGGGCCGCGCCGCGGGCGCTGCATTGGCAATCTACCGCCACAACAATTTCAGCGTCAATGGCGCTCAGCCACTCATCGGGCAAGTGCCGCGCCGCCGATTGCCCGGCCCCGTCCGGGGTTTCATCGATTAATGTCAGCGACACGAATTCCGTGTGCCGCTCAATATTATATTGCACCGCATCACGGCGACCGCGCATCAGCCGATTGGCCGCTGCGTCTTGCCAGTCCAATTCGGGCAAATGCGTCGCCAAAATGTTTTGCAGTGAAGCAAATCCGCCATCGCCCGACAGGCACAGGCGAAAAATCGCTGTCGGTAAGCCAAAGCGCGGAAACGGGCGCGCATTCAGCTCATCGGTTACCTGGTTGAGGCGCCACTGTGATTTATGGTGCGACTTATGCTGCGACTTATGCTGTGCATTTTGTGTCGCTATCGGTTTGGGGCTACCGCCAATTGTCTCGGTCATGCCCCTAATATTATTTGTGACGGTCAGATTTCCAGCCGCGCGGTGCCAAATGCGCTTCGGCAAAGGCCAGCGGACTGTCCTCCAGTGTCGTGGCCAATGTGTCATTCCAGCGATTGAGGAAGCCGAACAGGGCAATGACGGCGACAATCTCAGCCTGCTCAGAATGGCTGAAATGCGGCTGCAAAGCGTCAAAATGTGCCTGCGTGGCCTGATTGGGGTGGCTGGCGGAAGCTTGCGCCAAAGCCAGGGCGGCGCGCTCCGCATCCGAGAAAAGGGGGCTGGTTTCGTAAGACCACAGCGCGTCAATTTTTTCGCTCTCGACGCCGCGATGAGCCGCCCCATGCGCTGTATGGGCTTGGCAATAGGCGCAACCGGCGGCGGCGCTGGCAATATGAGCGATCATCTGCCGCAGGCCCGGGTCAAGCGCGGCATCGGGGCCCAATATCGGTGCCGAGAGGGCCAAAAAACCGCGCAGGATTTCCGGCCGATGGGCCATGATTTTCAGCGAATTGGCCTCGAAGCCCATAACGGCGGCGGCCAGCGCCAACTCATCTTGCACGGCCGCCAAGGCAGCTTCATCTGCAATCGGGAGATGCGCCATCATGCGGCTCCTTTATCGCTTGCGGCTTTATCGCTTGGCTTCTTTTTCAGCGTGACAAAATTGGCCGTCGACGAGCCGGCGGCCAAGAGACGGCCTTCAGCATCATATAATTCGCCTTCAACAAAACCGACCGACCGGCCGCGCCGCACCACCCGACCAATGGCATAAATGCGCCCCGGCCGGGCCGGTGCCATCATCGATACTTTCAATTCCAAGGTCGGGGAAATTTGTCCCCAATCGAGATTGAGGCCAATGGCAAATGCCATGGCATCATCCAACATGGCGGCGACATTGCCACCCTGAATGCCGCCCCATTTATTGCACAAATGCGGTTCGGCATTGAACGCCATCTCAACCCGTCCGGCCGCTTGGTCGACAGCCAATAATTCCAGCCCCAAATGAGCTGAGCTGGGGGACGGCTTTTCATGCGCCGCTTTGACATTGGGCGGCCATTGCGCCGGATCGGTGACATATGTGTCGCGCGCCGTTCCCAACAGGCTGACATTGATTGTGCTGTGTTCCATTTTTACGCCTCCACTGGTTTTGCGAAAGCCTACGCAGACTGGCCGGTGAATTCAAGGTACTGCATGGGGAGACGCCATACTTGGCGCATCGAGATAAGCGGGTTAGGGTGTGCTCATGTCTGGTGTTTTCTCTGATACATTTGCAGCCTTATCCGACGCGCGTCTGGCCGGTCTGTCATGGCCGCTGGCGCCGCAATTCATTTTGCCGATTGCCGTCAAGCCAAGCGATATTGATGACTTCAAACACGTCAATAATGTCGTTTATTTGGGCTGGATGGCGCGTTGTGCCTGGGCCCACTCAAAAGCATTGGGCTTTGATTTCGCCGCTTTTGAAACCCATGATTGCGGCTTTGTGGTGGTCCGTCACGAATTGGATTATCACGCCGCCGCCCTGCCCGATGAGACGGTCGCCATCGCCACTTGGCTGGTCGAAAATGACGGGCGGCTGCGGCTGAGCCGCCGCTTTATCATGCAATCGGTCGAGCGTGACATCACGCTGGCCAGCGGGGTGACGCGCTTTGCCGCCATGCAAATTTCAACCGGCAAAGCCTGCCGCATGCCGCCCGCCTATGCTGAAGGCTATCCGATCGATACGCAGGCACAGGCCCATTTTGGGCCGTTATAGGTAAGAGGCCCATTTTGGGCCGCTTTGAACTGGCGGGGATAATCGCGGCGTTTCACCGCGCGAGGCGATAGCCGCCTTCTTCGGTCAGCAATAATTGGGCGTCTGACGGATCGGCCTCAATTTTTTGCCGCAGCCGATAAATATGCGTTTCCAAAGTATGCGTCGAGACTTGCGCATTATAGCCCCACACTTCATGCAACAATGTCTCACGCGCCACCGCGCTGCCATCGGCGCGGTGCAGAAACTTCAAAATATTGCTTTCTTTTTCGGTCAGCCGCACCTTGTCGCCACCGCTTTGCGGCTCCAGCGTTTTGGTGGCCGGGCGAAACAAATACGGGCCGATGGTGATTTCCGCCGCTTCGGAATTTTGATGTTGGCGCAATTGCGCCCGCATGCGGGCCAATAAGACACCAAAGCGAAACGGCTTGGTCACGTAATCATTGGCCCCGGCATCGAGGCCCAAAATCGTATCGGCATCGCTGGCTGCACCGGTCAGCATAATGATCGGCGTCGCCAGACCGGTGCCGCGCAATTTTTTGCATGTCTCGCGTCCGTCTTGGTCGGGCAAGCCAACATCCATCAAGATCAAATCAAAATTTTCTTGCGCCAATCGATCGAGCGCGCCGCGCGCCGTTTCTTCGCGGGCCAACACAAATTCATCATGCAAGGATAATTGTTCGTCGAGCACCTCGACCAAATTATCATCATCCTCGACCAATAAAATCTTATGTCGGCTGGCCATAAGCACTCCTTTACCAACCGACAGTGCCGAAATTTTCATCCATGAACAAGAGGGGTTTTCAGACCGTCAGCATGGTTGAAAAGCCCAACAAATAAGCCCAGCCTAGCGGCATGAGCCATGCGCCCCGTTTTCGACAAATCATTCGCGTGCACCCGACCGGTGCGCAAGCGCATCACGGCGTATTGCGCTTTGGGCCGCATCGGGCGCGTTGCGCTTTGGGGGCGGCCGGCGTCAGCAAGGCCAAAAAAGAAGGCGATCGGGCAACCCCTTTGGGGGTTTTCCCCTTACGGCAATTTTGGTACCGCCCCGACCGGTTGCAGAGCCCTGAAACCGCCTTTGAAACGCATCAAATTCAGCAGAAAAGCGGCTGGTGCGATGCGCCGACTCATAACGCCTATAATCGGCCGATCAGGCGTCCATTTGCCGCCAGTCACGAGCGTTTGTGGCGGCATGACGGCCTGTATGACGGGTTTTTTACGCTGGGCCATAATGACGATCCGCCGCAAGCCGGCCAAGGGAGCGCGATTTTTTTGCATTTCCAGAAAAAAAACTTCCAGCCGACCCTGGGCTGCATCGCCGTCAGCTTTGCAACGCTGCGCTTCATTGTCCGCCATGCCCGGCCGGGTTGTCTGGTAGAGATTACCGAAGGCCCGCAATAAATTCGCAAGTAGCCGCTTTTTTGGACTTATGGCTTTTGGCGGGCGCCGAATAATTGTGTCCCGACGCGAATATGGCTGGCCCCCAATCCAATGGCTTTGGGATAATCGGCCGTCATGCCCATGGAGAGCTGTTCAACGCCGATTAGGGCCGCCAGCTTGCCCAAAAGCGCGAAATGCGGACCTGCCGCCTCATCAATCGGTGGAATGCACATCAAGCCGTCAATTGTCAGCCCCAAATCGCGACACAGCGCATGAAAATCGGCCAAGTGCTCCGGTTCAATGCCGGCTTTTTGCGGCTCAGCGCCGGTATTGACTTGGATAAACAGCTTGGGAAAATCGGGCCGATCTTTGAACTCGGCCAATTTGCGCGCCAATTTGGCGCGATCAAGCGTGTGAATGACATCGAACAAATCCACCGCCTGCTTGGTCTTGTTGCTTTGCAACGAGCCGATGAGGTGCAATTCAATATCGCCATGCGCTTGTTGCAGGGCCGGCCATTTTTCCGCCGCCTCCTGCACGCGGTTTTCAGCAAAATGACGGTGACCGGCGGCGATAAAGGGCTCGATCTCTTCGACCGGCTTGGTTTTCGACACGGCCAACAGGATGACCTCATCGGCGCGCCGCCCGGCGGCTTGCGCGGCGGCAGCCATTTCGGCTTGAACATGCGCTAATTTGTCGGCAGCACTCTCGACTGAGTGGTCGGCTGGCATATCGGTCATTCTCGGCTCTCTGGCGGTGTCTTTGTTAAACTTTAGGCTTTGACGGGTCAGCCGGCCGGTTGTGGCGCGGTGATTATCGGTTAATGTGGGGGCAGTATAGCAATTTTCAATCATCGCCATGACTTCTTTTCCCCAGCGCTATTTCCTCTCCGACGCCGTGCGTTGCCCCGATTGGCCAACAATCATCGCCAAGGCGCGGCCGACGGCGTGCATTCTGCGCGATTATGATACGCCTGACAGGCTCGGCTTGGCCGAAGCGATGCGCGATTTGTGCCGTCGCTTTGGTGTCAGTTTCGCGGTGGCCGGCGATGCCAAACTCGCGGCGCGGCTGAAAGTCGGCTTTCATTGCCCGTCTTATCAATTGGCGCGACCGGCTTTGCGTTGCGGCGCGGTGCCCGACAGTGCGGCCGTGCATAATCGCCGCGAATTACTGCAGGCCCAACGGGCCGGCTGTCGCAGCGTTTTGCTGTCGCCGATATTTGCCACGGCCAGCCACCCGAGCGCCACGCCTTTGGGGGTGATACGGGCGCAGGGCTTGGCCCGCCAGGCCTTAGCCTTGCAACTCACGCCCATTGCGCTGGGCGGCATGAGCGCCGCCAAAATGGCGCGGCTTGACCCAAGCTGTACGGTGTTTGCCGGCTTTGCTGCGATCAGTGCTTTTGCCAGCACTGATTGAGCCGCAGGCTGAAGACGCTTAGCGGCGCAAAACCTCTCGCTGTTACACTGTTTTTCGCGGCGTTTATCTTCTATCCAGCCTTTACATCTGCCGCCGCGTTTCATATGAATTGAGCAGACTTTTTTCCGGAGTTTCCTATGGGCTTTGCTAAACCGACATCGCTGACTGCCAAATTGGCCAAACCGCTTCTGGCCGCCTTATTGGCGGGTTCATTGGCAGCTTGCGCCAATCTGACGACCGAGGCCGATTATCCCGACTTGTCAAATGGCGCAAATGAAGAAAGCGGCTCGTTTCTCGACAATTTCAGCTTTTTTAAAGATGATAAAAAAGCCGAGACCGCAGGACCGCAAGGTGAAGAAGCTTCCACCCAAACACAAGACAGCCTGCCGCAAGGGCTGGCCGTCAATAGCGATTTATGGCGCGCCGCTTTGGACACCATCCGCTTTATGCCCTTGGCGGCGGCCGACCCGATGGGCGGCACGATTATCACCGATTGGTATAATGACCCGGGTGCCGCCAATGAACGGGTGAAAATCAATATTGTGCTGACCGGTTTGGAACTGCGCGCCGATGCGCTGCGGGTTTCTATTTTCCGTGAAAAATGGCGCAATAATCGCTGGACCGGCTTGGCTGCCTCGCCGCGCGCCGAACGGCAAATGGAAAATATCATTTTGACGCGGGCCCGCGATTTCGCCTTGGCCCGCCGCACTGCGCGCTAGGACGTTTACATGACGCAATATGAGCCATCGGCCCATGAGGCGCGTTGGCAATCGGCTTGGGAGGATGCCGATTGTTTCGCTGCCGGAGACGCCGATACCGACCGCCCGAAATATTATGTGTTGGAAATGTTTCCCTATCCGTCGGGGCGCATTCATATGGGCCATGTGCGCAATTATGCCATGGGCGATGTGGTGGCACGTTTCAAAAAAGCGCAAGGCTTTAACGTACTGCACCCAATGGGCTGGGATGCATTTGGCATGCCGGCCGAAAATGCGGCGATGGAAAAAGGCACCCATCCGGGCAGTTGGACCTATGGCAATATTGACGCCATGCGTGGGCAGCTGAAAAAGCTTGGCCTGTCGATTGATTGGAGCCGTGAATTCGCCACTTGCGATCCGAGCTATTACGCCCATGAACAAGCGATGTTTTTGGATTTCCTCGATGCCGATTTGGTCGATCGGCGCGAAAGCGTGGTCAATTGGGACCCGGTTGACCAAACCGTATTGGCCAATGAGCAAGTGATTGACGGCAAGGGCTGGCGTTCCGGTGCGCCGGTTGAGCAGAAAAGACTGACGCAATGGTTTTTGAAAATCTCCGAACATGCCGATGAGCTGCTGAGCGCGCTGGACGGGCTGGAACGCTGGCCGGAAAAAGTCCGCCTGATGCAAGCCAATTGGATCGGCCGTTCGGAAGGGCTGGCTTGCTCTTTCCGGCTGACTGAACCGGTCGGTGATTTTTCCGCTTTGGAAATTTACACTACTCGGCCGGATACATTATATGGCGCCAGTTTTTGCGCCATTTCACCGGACCACCCGCTGGCCTTGCAGCTGGCCGAGGGCAATGCCGATTTGGCAGCCTTTCGCGCCGAATGCGCGCGGCGCGGCACATCCGAGGCTGATATAGAAGCCGGTGAAAAGCTTGGCTTTGATACCGGCCTGAAAGTTTCCCACCCGCTTGATGCAGATTGGCAACTGCCGGTCTATATCGCCAATTTCGTGTTGATGGGCTATGGCACCGGCGCGATTTTCGCCTGTCCGGCGCATGACCAGCGCGATTTGGATTTCGCGCTAAAATATGACTTGCCGGTGCGCACTGTGGTGCGGCCAAAAGATGAGGCGGGTTTAGCCGTCACCGACACCGCCTATACGGGCGATGGGGTGATGGTCAATTCCGGCCCATTGGATGGGCTGACCCCACAAGCCGCACGGGCGCAGATAATTGACCAATTTGAGGCGCAAGGTTTGGGGCACCGTAAGGTCAACTTCCGCTTGCGCGATTGGGGTGTGTCGCGGCAACGTTATTGGGGCTGCCCAATACCGGTAATTCATTGCCCGTCTTGCGGCACGGTGCCGGTGCCGCGCGCCGAGCTGCCGGTGACATTGCCGGATGATGTGAGTTTTGAAAAGCCGGGCAATCCGCTTGATCATCACCCGAGCTGGAAACATGTCGATTGCCCGTCTTGCGGCGCGGCAGCACAGCGCGAGACCGACACATTTGACACTTTTATTGACAGCTCTTGGTATTTTGCCCGCTTTGCCGGACTGGCCGAAGACAGCCCGACCGACAAACAGGCGGTCGATTATTGGCTGCCGGTTGACCAATATATTGGCGGCATTGAGCATGCGATTTTGCATCTGCTTTATGCGCGGTTTTATGCCCGCGCCATGCAAATTACCGGCCATTTAAGCGTCAAAGAGCCGTTTGACGGTCTGTTCACCCAAGGCATGGTCAATCACGAGACCTATAAACATCCGGACGGGCAATGGCTGGCACCGCAAGAAATTATCCGCCGCGAAAAAGATGCCGTCCTGGCCGATGACGAAAATATCGCAGTTACGATTGGCGGCATTGAGAAAATGTCCAAGTCGAAGAAAAATGTTGTCGACCCGGATGATATTATCGCTCGTTACGGCGCCGACACAGCGCGTTGGTTTATGCTGTCCGACAGCCCGCCGGAGCGCGATGTTCAATGGACACAAGACGGCATTGAAGGGGCCTGGCGCTTCATCAACCGTGTGTGGCGCCTGTTTGATGGCGCGCGCGCCTTGGTTGGTGATGCCGATATCGCTTCCGGCCCGCCGGCTGGCGAGCAAAAAAAAGCTTTAGACCTCTATCGTGCCTGCCAAAAAGCCGTTGCCGCGGTCAGTGATGATTTGGCGGCACTTGGCTTTAACCGCGCCGTGGCGCGATTGTATGAGCTGACCAATGCCTTGTCGGCGTTCCAGCCTGAGACTGCTGAAGACAAACATTGCTATATCTATGGCTTGCGTGTGCTGGCGCAGCTTTTGGGGCCGATGGTGCCGCATTTGGCCGAAACCGGTTGGGAGATACTCGGCGGCGACGGATTATTGGCCGAGGCCGCTTGGCCGGTTGCCGATGACAGCGTTTTGGTTGAAGATGTGATTACCCTGCCGGTGCAAGTCGGCGGTAAAAAACGCGGTGACATTACCGTCGCCAAAGAAGCCGATGCGGCGACCGTCGAGGCAGCCGCTTTGGCCGACCCGCAAGTGGAGAAGTTCATTGACGGCAAGCCGATCAAAAAAGTCATTGTCGTGCCGGGGCGCATTGTCAACATCGTCATTTAACCGGCGCCGTCATTGGTCGCAAAAATGGTCGGCACTTGCCGCGGCCGGTCTGATGCTGGCAGCTTGCGGCTTTACGCCGGTACATCGGCTGAATGAAAACAGGGTTGGGGTGGCCTCGGTTAAAGCTGAGACATCGGCGCAACTCTCGAACCAATTATTGGCAAGGTCTCTGCGCGAAAGACTGCGCCTCAGCGAAACTGGTGTTTGGCATATTACGGTCGCGGTCAGCCAAAGCAGCAGTGACAGCCAATTGGATGCCAGCGGCGATGCGCAACGCACGCAATTGCAGTTTTCCGGCACAATTGTCGCCCGACATGCGGATGATGACCGGCAGCGCAATGCGCGGTTTACCGAAACGCTGAGCCTGGCCGGCTCTGACAGTGCGGCCGATGAAATGCAACGCAAGCGCGAATTGACCGATTTGGCGCTGCAACAATTGGCCGATCGCATGGCCGCCTTCGTCGCCGCTTTGCCGCGTGAAAAACGGACTACCCAAGAGGGCGCACGAGAAGATGACCAAGAGGCCAAACAGTGAAGCTGCAGGCCTATAAGGTGGAGGGCTGGCTGTCGGAAATGACGCCGACCAGCCTGCCGGCTTTGGTGTTGATTTATGGCCCCGATGAAGGCGGTGTGGCTGAAACCGGCAAGACGCTGAAACAAAAATTTCTCGGCGCTGATTTTGACCCGCTGCAATATGTCGATTTTCACGACGGGCAATTGACCGGACAGCCCGGTCTTTTGGCCGATGAAGCCGCCGCCCTGCCGATGTTTGGGGACAGCAAATTGGTGCGGGTGACCGGTGGTGGCGGGGCCGTGCCCGAGGCGGCGCGACTTTGGCTGGAAAGCGAACCGGCCGCCAATGCGCAAAGTCTGGTGGTCATTGAGGCGGGCAATTTAAAGCCGTCATCGGCGTTGCGCAAATTGGCCGAGAAACATAAAAACGCCATGGCGCTACCCTGCTATGCGCTGGAAGGGCGCGACATTGCCCGACTGACCCGCAGTTTTTTGGAGGCCGAGAATTACCGCATTGACGCGCAAGCCTTGGATATGTTGGGCGCCCGCTTGGCAACCGATCGCGGCATTATCCAGCGCGAATTGGAGCGGTTGGTTTTGTTTAAAGGCCCGCTCGGCAAAAAAGACCCGACCGGCATGATTACCGCTGAAGATATTGAGGCCGGATTGGGCGACCAAACGCAAGCCGGTTTTGACAAGCTGATTGATAATGTCGCCTTGGGGCGGTTGGATGCCGCCGACCGCGCGCTGGCCCGCCTGGCCGAAGCCGGCACCTCAGCCGCCAACACGCTGCCCACCCTCCGGCTGCATTTCCAAACACTGCATTTGGCATTGGGTCTGTTGGAGAAAGGCACACCGCAAAATCAAGCTTTGGCCGCTTTTCGTCCGCCTTTGCATTTTCGCCGCAAGCCTTTGGTTGAGGAGCAAATGCGGTTTTGGTCATCGCGCAAAGTGGCGCGCGCCTTATCGATTTTGCAAGAGGCCGAAACCGCGTGTCGGGGGGCCGCTGCCGGTCTGGCGCATGCGCAAGCCGGTCAGGCGATTTTGCGTATCGCGCGGGCGGCGCGTTTATAAACCACGGCCGCTTGCAATCAGTTGCCGATCAGTTTGGCGACCACATCATCAAGCTGTTCCAGCGTTTTATATTCCAGCGTCACGGCGCCACCGCAATCGGCGCCTTTATCATCAATGGAAACGGCCAGGCCGAGCGCATCGGAAATTGTTTTTTCCAAGGCCCGTGTGTCGGCATCTTTTTCCGCTTTACCGGACGCCGGTCGTCCATCCGCTTTGCCGTCTGATGCGTCGTTGGGTTTTGCCGCCGCGGCCAATTTCTCAACCGCCCGCACGCTCAACCCCTCGGCGATGATTTGTTTGACCAAAGCGGCCGGCTCTTCAACACCCAAAAGGGCGCGCGCATGGCCCATGGAAATTTTGCCGTCAATCAATGCTTGGCGCACCGCTTGCGGGGCTTCCGTCAAGCGCAGCAAATTGGCGATATGGCTGCGGCTTTTGCCAATGGTGTCGGCCAGCTCCGCCTGCGTATAGGCAAACTCGCTGATAAGTCGTTGATATCCTTCAGCTTCTTCAATCGGATTGAGGTCGGCGCGTTGGACGTTTTCGATAATACCGATTTCCAGTGCCGTCACATCATTAATGTTTTGCACAATCACCGGCACATCATGCAGCTTGGCCAATTGCGCCGCCCGCCAGCGTCGCTCACCGGCAATAATCTCATATTGCGCCGCACCATCAGTTCCATTACCCGCTGCGCCGGCACTTAAGGGCCGCACCAAGAGCGGTTGCAAAATCCCGGATTTGGCGATCGATGCGGCCAGAGCTTGCAAATCTTCATCGGCAAAATTTTGCCGCGGCTGAAATTTACCGGCCTGCAATTGATCGACACCAAGCCGCTGCGGTTGACCGCTTGCCGTCTCGGTTGCAGCCATCGGCGCGGCCGTGCTTGCCGGTGCTGCGGCATCATTTCCGGCCGGAGCCTGCTCGACCGTATCGCCAATCAAGGCTGACAGCCCGCGTCCCAAACCTCGTTTTTTATCGTTCATGATGTCCTCACTTTGCCGCTTCATTTGCCGTCGCGCGGTGGCGTTCACGTTTAATCAATTCGGTGGCCAATTTCATATAGGCCTGCGAGCCGCTGCATTTGTGATCATAAAGCAGCGCCGGTTTGCCGAAGCTCGGCGCTTCCGAAACGCGGACATTGCGCGGGATCAGGGTTTGGTAAACCAACTCATTAAAGTGACCGCGCACATCGGCCTCGACTTGGGTAGATAAATTATTGCGCGCATCATACATGGTCAGCACAATGCCCTGAATGTCCAAATGATTGTTCAGGCTGGTTTTCACCTGCTCAATGGTCTGCAATAGTTGGCTTAATCCTTCGAGCGCAAAAAACTCACATTGCAATGGCACCAAAATCGACTGTGCCGCCACCATGGCGTTCAACGTCAGCATGTTCAATGATGGCGGACAATCGATAAAAACGTAGGAATAGCGGCTGGGCTGGGCTTCAACAAAACCCGTCAACTCGTCCTTCAGCCGATGCAGACGGCGCGGATTGTCGGCCAGCTCAACCTCAACGCCGAGCAAATCCATACTGGCCGGCACCACATCAAGACCGGGCACCAAAGTGGTGGTAATCGCCTCGGCCAGACTGACTTCACCCAGCAGCAATTCAAAGCTTGTGGTGGTGCGGGCCGCCCGATCGATGCCCAAACCGGTTGAGGCATTGCCCTGCGGGTCCATATCAATCAGCAGCACTTTTTCATCAACCGCCGCCAAGGCAGTGGCCAGATTAATCGCCGTGGTGGTTTTCCCGACTCCGCCTTTTTGATTGGCCAAACAGATAAACCGCGTTTTCTGCTCTATCGGGCTGGTCTGGATGGCGGCCATGTCAGTCATAAAAGCTCCAATTTGCGGCTAGTGAAACGGTTTGGCGCGCAAATCTGACAGAGCCAGAATGCGGGCCGCCGGATCGGTCAGACTGTGATGCGCCGCGACTTGCAGTTTCCACATTTCACGACACTGCGTCAATTCCTCTTGCCATTCACGCCCCTTATGCAGCAAGGCGATTGTGGATGAATTGAAAAACGGCGCCATATAGGCGGCCAATTGCGGCAAAGCCGCCAAAGCGCGCGCCGTAATGACATCAACCTGCGCGAGGCCTGGCGGCGGCGCGTCAGCCAGCTTTTCAATGCGCATATGATGCACTTCAGCCGTCAGACCGCATTCGCGAATGACGGTGCGCAAAAAATTGACCTTTTTGCGGTCGCTTTCCACCATATGCACACACGCCTTCGGGTGACGCTCGGCCAGCAAAATGGACAGCACAAGTGCCGGAAAACCGGCACCGCTGCCCAAATCGAGCCATATCTTGCCGCTGGGCGGTGCATAGGCCAAAAGCTGAGCCGAGTCTGCCGCATGGCGTTGCCAAAACTGCGCCAGTGTGGAGGGGCCGACCAAATTGACCGCCTTTTGCCACTTCCCAAGCAGGGCTTGATAAGTGGTCAGTCGCGCCAATGTTTCACGTGAAACATCGAACTGGGCGGCAAACCCGGCCGCGCTTTCGGCAATTTCTGCGCTTTTACTCATGGATGTCTATTCTGCTGCCCGTTGCGCTTTGCGGGCATGGTGCAGCAAAAGGGTCAGGGCTGCCGGTGTCATGCCGTCCAGCCGCGCCGCCTGGCCCAAAGTGGTCGGTCGTGCCGCCGCCAATTTCTGGCGCACTTCCGTTGCCATGCCCTCCAGTGCCAAATAATCCATATCGACCGGCAAGGCCAAGGCCTCATCGCGGCGGAACGCGTCAATATCCGCTTGCTGCCGGTCGAGATAACCGGCGTAACGGGCATCGGTTTCAATCTGTGCCCGCACCGGCTGCGCCCATTCCTGCATTTCCGGCCAGATGCGCGCCAAATCAGCCCAGTCAATCGACGGATAGGCCAACAGCTCGCTCATCGTGCGGCGCACCCCATCGGCGCGAATATGCAAGCCATGCGCCGCCGCCTCATTGGGCGTCAGGGTCCAATCGGCAGCTTTGGCACGGGCCGTCTGCAAGGCTTGCATTTTCGCTTCAAAGGCGGCGGCTCTTTGGCTGCCCACCAGCCCGGCGGCCATGCCTTTGGCGGTTAAACGCTGGTCGGCATTGTCCGCTCGCAGGGTCAGGCGATATTCAGCCCGCGCGGTAAACATCCGATAGGGCTCAGAAACGCCCTTGGTGACCAAATCATCAATCATCACACCGAGATAGGCCTCAGCGCGGTCAAACTGCACGGCGTCTTGTCCGGCCGCGGCGCGGGCCGCGTTGAGACCGGCCACCAGCCCTTGTCCGGCCGCTTCTTCATAGCCGGTTGTGCCGTTAATCTGTCCGGCCAAATACAGCCCCGGCAGGCTTTTCAGCTCCAGACTGGGCAGCAGGGCGCGCGGGTCGACATAATCATATTCAATGGCGTAGCCGGGCCGCATAATATGCACATTTTCCAGCCCCGGAATAGTGCGGATGAAACGGTCCTGCAGCTCCTCGGGCAGCGATGTGGAAATACCGTTCGGATAAACCGTCGGGTCGTCCAGCCCCTCCGGCTCCAAGAAAATCTGATGGCTCTTGCGCTCAGGAAACCGCGCCACTTTATCTTCAATGGCCGGGCAATAACGCGGCCCCACCCCTTCAATCTGGCCGGAATAGACCGGCGATTTAAGGATGTTTTCTTCGATAATATCAAAGGTCGCCTGATTGGTATGGGTGATGTAACAAACGGTCTGCGGCACGGTAATCTTCTCGGTCAGAAAAGAAAACGGCACCGGATCGTCATCAGCCGGTTGCGCCTCCAATTGCGCGGTGTCAATGGTGCGCCCGTCAAGCCGTGCCGGTGTGCCGGTTTTCATCCGCCCAAGCGTCAGCACACCACTTTCAGCAGCCAGCGCATAAAGCCGCTTTGACAAGGCCACTGCCGGTGCCTCGCCATGCCGACCGGCCGGGCGACGCTGCGTGCCGATATGAATAATGCCGTCCAAGAACGTGCCGGTGGTCAGCACCACGGCGGCCGTTTTATGGCTTTCCCCATCAGCCGTCACCACACCGCAAACACGGCCATCGGCTACCAGCAAATCGTCGACCGGCTGCGCCAAAACGCTAAGGTTTTCGGTCTCGGCAATGGCCGCCTGCATGGCCTGCCGATACAGCTTGCGATCGGCCTGAGTGCGCGGCCCATGAACGGCCGGGCCCTTGCGTCGATTAAGCAAACGAAACTGAATACCGGCCCGGTCAGCGACCCGCCCCATCAGCCCGTCCAGCGCATCAATCTCACGTACCAAATGACCCTTGCCGACACCGCCAATCGCCGGATTGCAAGACATCTCGCCAATCGTCTCGAGCTTATGCGTCACCAATAGGGTGCGCGCGCCAAACCGCGCCGCGGCAGCGGCGGCCTCGCAACCAGCGTGGCCGCCACCGATTACGATCACATCCCAATCAGTGCCGTTACCGGCTGAACCGGGCGCCATGGCTATATTGTTGTCTGCACTCATAGCGCCTATCTACCGCCCCGCCTGCAAATAGGCAAGTGTTTCACGTGAAACATTCTGTCACCCTTCAAATGCCTGCGCCTGCGTTTTGGCCCGACCGGCACCCTATTTGCCGATACAAAAATCGGCAAACACCACATCAAGCAATTGTTCAATGTCAACCGCGCCAGTAATGCGGCCCAAAACCCGCTGCGCCAAGCGTACATCCTCGGCTGCGAGTTCCAGACCCAGCTCGGCCGCCTGTGTGGCGCGGTCAAGATGTGTGAGCGCCTCGGCCAAAACCGCCCGATGCCGCTCGCGGGTCACAATCGGCGCCACTTGCGCACCGGTGCGCTTCTCAATAATCCGCAGTAACGCGGCTAGCAGCGCCTCTTCGCCCTGTTTGGTTGCGGTTGACAAGGAAATGCCTTCCATTCCGTCAATCGGCCCCAAATCTGCCTTGTTACAAATTGTGAGGTCAGATTTTTCAGCTGCAAAAGCGGTTTCCGATGCCCCCGCAAGAGCAACATCCGGCGCGCAGACCAATATACGAATATCGGCTTCCCCGGCTTCGCGTTGGGCACGCCGCACCCCTTCGCGTTCAATCTCATCGCCGGCGGCCCGCAGACCGGCCGTATCGACCAGCGTCACCGGCACGCCGCCCATTGTCATGGCCACTTCGATAATATCCCGCGTGGTGCCGGCGCGCGCCGATACAATGGCCGCCTCGCGACCTGCTAACATATTGAGAATACTTGACTTTCCGGCGTTTGGCGGACCCAAAAGGGCAATGCGCAGGCCATCGCGCAACGCAATGCCGCGTTGGTCCTCAACATGCGCAACGATTTCATCACGCAATTCCGGCAGGCCGTCCAAAGCCTTTTGACCTATACCGCCGGGCAGGTCCTCATCGGCAAATTCAATATCCGCCTCAATATGCGCCAGCATGGTTTTTAGCCGATCGCGCCAATCTGTCAGCTGAACGCGCAACGCCCCATTGAGCTGGTTAAGCGCTTGCGCCTGTTGCGCGCCACCTTCTGCGTCGATCAAATCGGCAATCGCTTCAGCCGCCGTTAAATCCATTTTACCGTTCAAAACGGCACGGCGGGTAAAGGCGCCACCTTCGGCCGGTTCAACACCGGCAATTCGCCCCAAAGCAACCAAGACAGATTGCGCCACCGCCACCCCGCCATGCACATGCAGTTCAACCATATCCTCGCCGGTGAAACTGTGTGGCGCTTGAAACCGCAACACCAAAGCTTCATCCAATAGCGCGCCGGTATGCGGGTCAGTAAGCTTGCGCAGAGCGGCTTGTCGCGGCGGTGGCAATTTAGTGACACCCAAAGCGGTCAAGGCCGCATCGCACGCCGCACCGGTCAGACGAATAACCGCCAAGGCAGCCCGCCCGCTAACGGTGGATAAAGCAAATAAGGTCGGTTGTGCCATCTACAGCTCCAAGCACGCTTCCCACTGGCGGACCAGCAAATCATCGCTAAACTGCATGAGATGCAAGACCAGTTCAAGCGAAACAGATTAGAGCACGCGACCAGCCCCTATTTGCTGCAGCACAAAGACAATCCGGTGCATTGGCAGCCATGGGAAGCGGCGGTGTTTGCCGAGGCCAAAAGGCGCAATGTGCCGGTGCTACTATCGGTCGGTTATGCGGCCTGCCATTGGTGCCATGTCATGGCACATGAAAGCTTTGAGGATGCCGAAGTGGCGGCGCTGATGAATGCGCATTTTGTCTGCATCAAACTGGATCGCGAAGAGCGCCCCGACCTTGATGATATTTATATGCAAGCCCTGCATATGATGGGCGAACAAGGCGGCTGGCCTTTGACCATGGCCCTGGATGGCGATGGTAAGCCGTTTTGGGGCGGCACGTATTTTCCAAAAAACCCGCAATATGGACGACCGGGCTTTATGCAAATCCTCACCGAGCTGTCGCGGGTCTGGCATGAGACGCCCGACAAAATCTCCAAAAACACGGCCGTCCTGACACAATCCCTGACCACCAAGGCACAAGCCGATGCCCGCGGCGCCATGCCGGCCGATTTACCAAGCCGCGCCGCCACCAGCCTGGCCGGACATATTGATCAAGAAAAAGGCGGACTGGCCGGTGCGCCGAAATTTCCGCAGCCGTTTCTTTATCAATTTCTCTGGCAACAAGCACAACTGACCGGCGACCAATCCATACAAGAAGCCGTCATCACCACCGCAAGCAAAATCTGCCAAGGCGGCATTTACGACCATATTGGCGGCGGCTTTGCCCGCTATGCCGTCGATGAAGATTGGCTGGTGCCGCATTTTGAGAAAATGCTCTATGACAATGCGCTGCTGTTACAGCTTCTCTGCCTGCTTTGGCGCACAACCAAGCACAGATTATTTGCAGCACGCATCGCTGAGACCATTGACTGGTTATTGAGCGAGATGCAAACGCCGCAAGGCGCCTTTGCCGCCAGTCTGGATGCTGATACGGAAGGCGAGGAAGGCAAATATTATGTCTGGTCGCAGAGCGAGATAGAGGCCCTGCTCGGCGATGATGCAAGCGCCTTTTGCGCCGCCTATGACATCACCGCAGACGGCAATTTTGAAGGCCAAAACATTCCCAATCTGTTGGCGCAGGACGACAGGCTAATGCCCGAGCTTGCAGAAACGCGCGACCGCCTTAATACCGCCCGCCGCAACCGCACGCGGCCCGGCTGTGATGACAAAATTCTCGCCGATTGGAACGGTATGGCGATTGCCGCGCTAACGGAAGCAGCAGAGCTTTTCGACCGCGCAGATTGGTTGGCCGCCGCGCAAAAAGCTTATCACGCCGCCCAACAAGCGCTTACTGATGAGACGGGGCACTTGTGCCACAGCGCCAGAAACGACCAGACATTAGCCTTGACTTTGGCCGGTGATTTAGCGTTTTTCGGCCAAGCCGCGTGTGCGCTCTATCAAGCCACAGGCAAGGCGGGTTATCTTGCCGATGCCGAGGCTTATGCCGCGACGCTGCATAATGATTTTCTCGACACTGCCCGTGGCGGCTATCTGACCAACCGCCGCCAAGCCGATGAAACGCTGCTGGTCAATCAACGCGCCGTGCAGGACAATGCCATGCCATCGGCCAATGCGGCGACCATTTCCTTGCTGGCCACGCTGGCCTCATTAACAGGCAAGCCGCACTATCATGCGCAAGCCGAGGCTGCCTTCACGGCCCTATCCGGCCATTTGGCCAGCGCCTATCCGGCCATGACCGCGCTTTTGGCCGCGCATCAACACCTCACCTATCCGTTGAGCATTATTCTCATCGGTGACGGTAACGAGGCCGATATTTTGAAACAGGCGGCCCTCGACCATCCGATTTTTGCCCGCACATTCTTACATCTCGAAGCCGGCGATGACCTGCCGCCCGACCATCCGGCAGCCGGAAAAACCATGATAAACGACCAACCGACCCTTTATCTGTGTCCCGGCCAGAGCTGTCTGCCGCCCATTACCGAGGCCTCTGAAGTAACGGCGCAACTTGACGGGCTGCTGCGACAGCGACAAACTTCTTAAAAAGCGATAGGAGGCCGCTATGGACAACACCGTAACCATTGAGAACGCATCAAACAGTTTTGACGGCTATTTGGCCACGCCGACCGGAACCGTCAAAGGCGGGGTTGTCGTCATTCAAGAAATTTTCGGCGTCAATGCCGATATTCGCGCCACCGCCGATTGGTTGGCCGGTGAAGGCTATATGGCGCTGGCACCGGATTTGTTTTGGGCGCAAGAGCGCAACATTGACCTCAATGCTGAAGACCCCGATGACTTGCAAAAAGCCTTTGCCCTGATGACCAATTATGACGCCAATACCGGTGTCCACGACATCCAGGCGGCGATTGATTATTTACGCGCGCTGGCCTGCGCCAAAGTCGGCACGATTGGTTTTTGCCTCGGCGGCCGCATGGTCTATCTGGCAGCGTGCCGCACCAGTGGCGATGCGCATAGTTCTTATTACGGTGTCGGCATTCAAGACATGTTGGATGAGGCGGCTGATATTTCAGCGCCAACCCTTATCCATATTGCTGAGAGGGATGAATTTGTGCCGACCGCCGCGCAGGCTGTCATTGCCGATGGCTTAGCTGGCCATGACCTTGTGCAAGTTCATGTTTACCCCGCGCAAGACCATGGCTTTGCCCGCAATAGCGGCATGCATTATAACGCTGACGCCGCCAGATTGGCGCATCAACGCACATTGGAGTTGTTTAAAAAAGCGCTTGGCTAGCCAAACACCCGACCAATAAAATTTATGTGTTCATCGAGTCGAAGAACTCGCCATTGGTCTTGGTGTTTTTCAGCTTATCAATGAGGAACTCAGCCGCATCGACTGCACCCATCGGATTGAGGATGCGCCGCAGCACGTAGATTTTTGCCAAATCCCCGGCTTCGACCAGCAGCTCTTCTTTCCGCGTACCCGACTTCATAATATCAATGGCCGGGAAGACACGCTTATCGGAAATCTTACGATCCAAGACGATCTCAGAGTTACCCGTGCCTTTAAATTCTTCAAAGATCACTTCATCCATACGCGAGCCGGTTTCAATCAACGCCGTCGAAATAATGGTCAGTGAGCCACCCTCTTCAATATTGCGCGCCGCGCCGAAAAACCGTTTCGGGCGTTGCAATGCATTGGCATCAACACCACCGGTCAGCACCTTACCGGAGCTTGGCACCACCGTGTTATAGGCACGTCCCAAACGGGTTATGCTGTCGAGCAGAATAACCACATCGCGGCCGTGCTCGACCAAGCGTTTGGCTTTCTCAATCACCATCTCCGCCACTTGCACGTGACGGGTAGCCGGTTCGTCAAAGGTCGATGACACCACCTCGCCCTGCACGGAGCGCTGCATATCGGTTACCTCTTCTGGCCGCTCATCAATCAGTAATACGATCAAATAACATTCCGGATGATTGGCCGAAATGGATTTGGCGATATTTTGCATCAAGACGGTTTTACCGGTACGCGGCGGCGCCACAATCAACGCGCGCTGGCCTTTCCCCAAAGGCGCGACAATATCAATAATCCGCGATGATAAATCCTTGCGGGTCGGGTCATCGACTTCCATGCCCAAAGCACTGTCTGGATAAAGCGGTGTCAAATTATCAAAATGGACTTTTTGACGGGCCTTTTCCGGCTCTTCAAAATTAATCTTATTGACCTTCAAAAGCGCAAAATACCGCTCGCCATCTTTCGGGCTGCGAATTTCGCCTTCCACCGTATCGCCGGTACGCAAAGCAAAGCGACGAATTTGGCTGGGGCTGACATAAATATCATCCGGCCCCGGCAGGTAATTGGCATCGGGTGACCGCAGGAAACCAAAGCCGTCTTGCAGCACTTCAACCACACCTTCCCCGATAATGGTGATGTCATCATCGGCTAGTTTTTTCAAAATCGCGAACAACATGTCCTGCTTCAGCATGGCCGAGGCGTTTTCAATTTCATGGGCTTCTGCAAAAGCCAGCAAATCGGTCGGCGATTTGCTTTTCAGTTCTTGCAATTTAATCTGGTCCATCGGCTCTGCCTTTTACTGAAAATCAGCCGTCTGACGGGGCGGGCCTTACCCGCGGCATATTATGAAAAGAGGTTTTGTGTAAACCGCTGCACAATCGTGCCCGTCGGCTGTCGGGAAGGCTTATATCATAGCCGAAACGGCGCGCCGCTTCAACCGACAAGCTAAAATGGCTGCACCACCACCAAAATAACAATGAATATGGTCAAAATCGGCGGAATTTCATTAATCATCCGATAAAAACGTGACGAGCGCGGTGCTGTACCCAAAAGAAATTTTTTCCGCTCGGCGGCCAAAAAGCCATGATAAGCCGATAATATCACCACCAAACTTAATTTGGCATGCAGCCACCCTCCGGCGCCGTCGAGAAAGCCTGCGCGGGCAATCAAAGACAGCCCCAAAATCCACGCCACAATCATCCCCGGCTTCATAATAATGCGCAGCAAATTGGCTTCCATGGTCTCGAACACCGCATGGGGTTCGCCCTTTTCCATCGCCTCAGCATGGTAGACAAACAGCCGCGGCAGGTAATACATGCCGGCCATCCAAAACATCACAACAATAATGTGCGCTGCCAGCAACCAAGGATATATATCGGCCAGGAAATCTCGCATCTAACTATCCTCTAAGCATCTTCACGCACATAGCGCAGCAAGTCAGCCACATGCTCTGGCGGCGTTTGCGGCACAATACCATGGCCAAGATTGAAAATATAAGGCCGACCGGCGAAATCGCGTTTAATGGCCCGCACCGCCGCGCGCAATTTTTCGCCGCCTTCGACCAAGACCATCGGGTCCAAATTGCCTTGCAGAACAATCGACTGCGGAACCGTCTTCATCATTTCATTGCGGTCGGCGCTGGTATCCAACCCCAGCGCTTGAATTTGTGTCGCATGGGCATAAGCGGCCATATCATAGCTGGCAGCGCGCGGAAAACCGATAATCGGCACCTTTACCCCACGGGCCCGCAAGCCGGCCACAATGGCCGCCACCGGTGCCACGCACCAACGTTCAAAATCCGCCCCATGAAAAGAGCTGGCCCAGCTTTCAAACAATTGTAGCACCTCGGCACCGGCCTCTACTTGCGCTGCCAAATAATCAATGCTGGCGGCAATTAATTTATCAATGATCGACTGAAAGGCCTGCGGATCGCTGGTCGCCAAAGCACGGGCCGGGGCTTGGTCGGGGGTTCCACGACCGGCCACCATATAGCTGGCCACCGTCCAAGGCGCGCCGGCAAAGCCTATTAACGTGGTCTCTGGTGGCAAAGAGCGGCTTAATCGGCCGACTGTTTCGATAACCGGTGCTAAATGGGCGGTAACTGTGTCCAAATTTAAACCGTCACCATTGCTGATCGGCGTTAGCCTTGGGCCCTCGCCAGTCTCGAACCATAATTTTTGCCCCATGGCTTCTGGAATGAGCAGAATATCAGCAAATAAAATGGACGCGTCAAAACCATAACGACGAATGGGCTGCAGTGTGACTTCTTCAGCCAGAGCCGGCGTATAGCATAAATCGAGAAATCCCCCGGCTTCAGCGCGAGTGGCACGATATTCCGGTAAATAGCGACCGGCTTGTCGCATTAACCAAATTGGCGGGATGTCGTTTGCTTGTCCGTTCAGGGTTTGCAGCAGGAGTTTGTCGCTAGTGTCAGCCATGCTTCTTCTTAAATCCTTTTTTCTTATTAATAAATAAAAGGATGTTGTGGTTGTTGTCGCAGCCTTTTGCTGTGGATTATCGGTTTGCCGGTGATTTATACCCATTCCCGTTCTGGGGATAAAAAGCTGTCAATTACGGGGATAAGTTTTCGTTGTCCCGAAAAACTCCCCAGCAAGCACAGATTGATGACAAAAACCGCCCTTTTATAGGTGTATGAATTATGGTGATAACGGGGATAAATCAGATTGCTCTTGCGTCATTTGCTTATCCCCATAATGCACATCTGTTTGAGTCGAGTTAATAAATGCCGACAAACCCTCAGACGGTTTGGGGAGGGGTGGGGACAAAAAACCTTGGCTTGCTGCAAATGCCGACTTATCCTACTTATTCACCTTATTCACAGGCTTGGGCGTGAAATATTTTCATCTGCATTTGATTTCCGACAGCACGGGCGAAACCATTCAAGCGGTGGCGCGCGCCGTCTGCGCGCAATTTGTCGAGGCGCAAGCGGTCGAGCATATTTATGGGCTGGTGCGCGGTAAAAAAGCGCTCGATCGGGTATTGCGCGAAGTGCAGGAAAACCCCGGCCCCATTATGTATTCCATCCTCGATGAGGGGCTGCGCAGCGCGCTGCATGAAGTGGCCGATAAATTATCCGTCCCGTGCCTGTCCGTGCTCGACCCGTTTGTCAAACAAATGGCACCTTATCTGAATGTTGAGATCAGCGGCAAGCCGGGCAGCCAGCACGCCATGGATACGGATTATTTTCGCCGCATCAATGCATTGAATTACACCATTCAGCATGATGACGGGCAAAGCCAGGGCGATTTGGATGAGGCAGATATTATTCTCACCGGTGTCAGCCGCACCTCCAAAACGCCAACCTGTATTTATCTGGCCAATCGCGGCTATAAAGCCGCCAATGTGCCTTTGGTGCCGGGATTAGATCCGCCGAAAGAATTATTGGAAGCGCGTAAACCGCTGATTGTCGGCCTCATCAACAGCCCCGAGCGGCTGCGCGCCATTCGCCGCAATCGTTTGTTGACGCTAAATGAAGAAAGCGAAACCGAATATATTGACCCGGATTTGATCCGCGCTGAAATTGCCGAAGCGCGCCGCTTGTTTGCCCGCCAGCAATGGCAGGTGATTGATGTGACAAGACGGTCGGTTGAAGAGATTGCCAGCGCCATACTAAACCTGCATCACGAACATGAACAAACCCGCAATCACCGCCCTTAAACAGGCCAACGCGGCAAAAGGATTATTATGCAGTTGACGCAAAAGCTCATTCTCGCTTCACAAAGTAAAATTCGCGGGCAAATTCTCACCGGTGCCGGTCTGCCGTTTACCGCCATGCCGTCCGGTGTTGATGAGGATGTGCTGAAACAAGCCCATGACGGCGATGCAGCCTCTTTGGCGATTAAGCTGGCGGAGGCGAAAGCGGCGCAAATCGAGGAGGACGGTTTGGTCATTGGTGCTGACCAAATTCTGCAATGCGGCGATAGATTATTTGATAAGCCGCGCGATATGGCCGAAGCGCGGCGCAATCTGCAAATTTTCCGCGGCCAGACCCATTATTTGGTCGGCGGCGTGGTGCTGCAGCACAAAGGTGAGACCATCTGGTCGCACAGCCAATCCGTGGCCCTAACCATGCGCGATTTTTCCGATGCGTTTCTTGACGCCTATTTGGAAGAAGCCGGTGAAGCAATTTTGGCCTCGGTCGGGGCCTATCAGCTGGAGGGGCTGGGGGCGCATTTATTCGACAAGATTGATGGCGATTATTTCGCCATTCTCGGCCTCCCCTTGCTGCCGCTTTTAGGGGCTTTGCGGCAATATGGCGGGTTGCCGGCATGAGCGTCGCTGCCCCGCGGATCGGCATTATCGGCTGGCCGGTCAGCCATTCACGCTCGCCTTTAATTCATAATCATTGGTTGGCTGAGGCCGGACGGCCCGGCCACTATGAGCGCTGCCCGATAGACCCGGCCAATGATTTTGCCGCGGCCTTAAGGCGTATGGCCGAAGACGGTTATATCGGGGCCAATGTCACCATTCCGCATAAGGAAAACGCTTTTCAAGCAATGGATGAATTGGATGCGGCAGCGCAAAGATTGGGTGCGGTCAATACGATAGCCTTTCAAGACGGACGGCTGATTGGCCACAATACGGATGGCGCCGGTTTTATCGCCGGCCTTGACGAAGCTGAAGCTGACCATGCATGGCGGCATCATCCGGTCTTGCTTTTGGGGGCCGGTGGCGCAGCCCGCGCCATTATTGTCGCCTTGGCGGAAGCCGGCGTGCCGGAAATTCGCTTGGTCAATCGCACCCGCGCCCGCGCCGAAGCATTGCAGGGGTTGAGCGATAAGGTAAGCGTGCATGATTGGGATGATCGTGCCGCCCTGTCCGCGGGGTGTCATTTATTGGTCAACACAACCAGCCTCGGCATGCAGGGCGCCGCCCCGTTGGATATGCCTCTTGCCGGTTTGGCGCCGCGGGCGATGGTCAGTGATATTGTTTACACGCCGCTGCAAACCGATTTATTGGCATGGGCCGGGGCGGCCGGTCTGGTCGCGGTCGACGGCTTGGGCATGCTGTTGCACCAGGCGGCTTTGGCGTTTGAGATTTGGTTCGGTCACCGCCCGCATGTAAGCGCCGCTTTGCGCGACAGGCTGGTCGCCGATTTAACCACATAGAAGGACAGAAAATGTATTTGATTGGATTGACCGGCTCGATCGGTATGGGCAAAAGCCTGACCGCCTCGCTTTTCGCCGAAGAGGGCGTGCCGGTTTATGATGCCGATGCGGCGGTGCATGCGCTTTATGCCAAAGGCGGCGCGGCGGTGGCGCCAATCGGTGCGCTGGTGCCACAAGCGGTGGTTGATGGCGCGGTGGACCGCGCCATTCTCGGCCAGCATGTGTTGAAAGACGCCGATAAGTTGAAACAATTGGAGGCCATTGTGTACCCGCTGGCGGGTGCTTCCCAAAGCAGTTTTTTGCAAGACGCCATGGCCAAAGGGGCGGCGCAAGCAGTGCTGGATATTCCGCTTTTGTTTGAAACCGGCGGTGACGGTTTTGTCGATTGCACAGTGGTTGTCTCGGCGCCTTATGAGCTGCAAAAACAACGCGTGTTGGCGCGCCCCGGCATGAGCGAAGAGCGGTTGGCCGATATTCTGGCCAAGCAAATGCCGGATGCCGATAAGCGGCAACAGGCTGATTTTATTGTGGACAGCTCGGTTTCGGTGGAAGACGCGCACCGGCAAGTGCGTGCTATTTTACAAGCCGTGAGGGGTCGCGAGGGCACGGCTTTGGCGGCGCGGCTTGAGCGGGCCGAAGCGGCGCTCAAAAAACAATAGGCACAACAGCACCGAAAAGTCGGGGTACATTATGCGCGAGATTGTCTTTGATACGGAAACCACAGGGCTTGACCCGGCCAGTGGCGATCGGGTGGTTGAAATCGGTTGTTTGGAATTGGTCAATCGACTGCCCAGTGGTGAAGCATTTCACGTTTATCTCAACCCTGAGCGCGACATGCCGGCCGAGGCGGAAGCGGTGCACGGCTTAAGTGCCGCATTTTTATCGGATAAGCCGCTTTTTGCCGATGTGGTTGACGGGTTTTTGGCGTTTATCGGCGATGCGCCGCTGATTGCCCATAATGCCGATTTTGATATGAAATTTATCAATGCCGAATTGCAGGCCTGCGGGCGCGCGCCGCTGACCGCGCATAAGGTCATTGATACGTTAAAGCTGGCGCGGCAAAAATTTCCCGGCGCGCCGGCCACATTGGACGCGCTATGCCGCCGCTTCGGGGTCGATAATTCCGGCCGTGACTTGCATGGCGCGCTGTTGGATAGCGAATTGCTGGCCGGTGTGTATTTGGAATTATCCGGCGGTCGCCAGCCCGGCTTGGTGTTTGCGGCAAAAACCGACGCGGCACAAGAAGCGTCAAAACAAGGCGTCGGGGCGGCCACCGGCACGGCTGTCGGCACGGCGCGGCACAATCGGCCACCGCAAAAAAGACGGCCGGAAAAATTGCCTGCCCGCCTCAGTGCGGCCGAGCAAGAGGCGCATCGCCGGTTTCTTGAAAATCTGCCGCAGCGGGCGCTGTGGCTCAGCGAGGATGGCAGCGCCTAATGGGCGGCCTGAAAAGCTGATTAATTGACGCTGTTGGCGTCCGCCCCTTCAGCGGCGCGCGCTTCGCCCTGCTGATAAAGGGCCAGAAAATCAATCGGGTCGAGCATAATTGGCGGGTAGCCGCCATCGCGCGTGGCATCGGCCAAAACACGGCGGGCAAAGGGGAAGAGCTGGCGTGGCGCTTCTATCAGCAGCACCGGACGAATATCGGCTTCGTCAATATTCAGCAGGCGGAACACACCGCAATATTCCAATTCGGCAATAAATTGCACGGTTTTGCTGTCGTCCTCGCCATGGCCGGCCTCAACGCGAAATTTCAACCCGACTTCATAATCGGTGTCGGATAATTTACGCGCCCCAACATTGGCTTCGACATTTATGCCGGGATTGTCGCCGGAACCGAAATTCGGCGCGCCGGGGTTTTCAAAAGATAAATCGCGGACATATTGCACCATAATTTGCAGGCCGGGGGCGGCTTGCTCGGCATTTTGCTGGTCTGTCTCGCTCATCTCTCAATCCTTTTCAGTGGTAACCGTGTTTCTCTTTTAGCCTTATTTGACGCCCTGCCCATCATAAATTTGTCGCCAATGCAGGGCTTAGATGTGGGGCTTAGCTTTGGGGTTAGCTGCGGGGCGCGTCATCATCTTCAACGCGGTAATCGCCCTCAATGACGCCGGGCGGTAGGTCATCTTTTGATGCCGCTGCGCCGCGGCGGGCGGCAAAGCCGCGCATGATTTGCGGCAGCAGTGCCGCCAACAGGCTTTCCAGCAGCAAGCTGCGAACCGGCTTCAGCATCAGCAAAAAGCCCAGCATATCGGTGAAAAATCCCGGTATTACCAGCATCACACCGGCCGCCAAAATCAGCACCCCATGGACGACGGCCCCCAAGGGCGGGCGACCGGCTGCTTGCGCGGCTTGCGCCTCGGCCAAAACGGTAAGGCCTTGCAGCCGCATGGCATGCACGCCCCACAGGCCGGTCAAAACAATCAAAAGCAGCGTCCATCCGGCGCCCAGTGCGCCGCCGACTTCTATGAACAGATAAATTTCCACAGCCGGCAGGCCGATCAGCACCAGTAAAAGCCACATGGGGCCCTCTCTTTCACATCCGCTAAGCTGCGCCAGCATAACGCAGTCGTCGATAAAGGCCAGCGCTTTGCAATTTCGCGCAAAATGGTCATATAACCAAGAGAGCAAAGATAAAGGACGGTGCTATGGATCCGCTGAATTTAATCCTGTTGATTGTGGTCGTATTGATCGGGCTGAAATTGCGCTCGGTTTTGGGCACCCGCAATGATGATGAACAGCCGGGCTCGCGGGCCAATGCCTATCGCCTCAACCGCGATGCCTTTGATAATCAAAAGGCCGACCGGCCGGCGGCGCCGCAAGAGGCAGAACAGGCGCAAGAAGAGCCGTCGCCGCCGCAACCGGCGACTGAAGAAGTGCCGCCGCAAGTGGCACAAGCAGCGCAGGCAGATATGTCTGATGAAGCGGTTGAAGGACGCGGCCTGGCCTATTTGCGCGAGGTGAAACCGCAATTTGATGAAGCGGCGTTTTTGGACGGTGCCGGCAAGGCTTATGAGATGATCCTGACCGCTTTTGCCAATGATGATTTGTCGCCGGTGCGCGGCTTTTTGGCCGATGATGTGGCTGACGGGTTCGCCGCCGCCATTGCAGCGCGGCAAGACGCCAATCAGCGTCTGGCCACGCAAATCCTGCGGCTCGACCGTCCGGCTTTAGAAGATGCGCGCATTGAAAACGGCTTGGTGCAACTCGATGTCCGGTTTCGTGCCGAAATTATCAGTTTCACCCATGCCGCTGATGCATCGGTCGATGAAGATAATCTGCCGGCCCCCAATACGGTGCATGATGTCTGGGTATTTGAGCAGCCCTTGGCCAGCCGCGACCCGAATTGGCAATTGGTCGCCACCCAAGCGGCATAAGCAAAAGGCCTTGTCTTATGGCCAAAGGCAAAAAACCGAATACAACCGACCGGCAAGCTGCCGATAAAGAAGGCAGTGTCGCTTGGTCGCGCGTGCAGGCCGATGCTACACCGCTGACGGCGGCGCAACGCAACCGCCATACCGGCCTGGCGGAAAAAACCGACAAAGCGGCAAAAAAACCGGCACCGAGCGGGGCACCAAGACCAGCATCGCCGGTTACCGCAAAATCAACAGGCCCGGCAAAAGCATCTGCCAAGCCTGCGCCGAAATTGCCGCCCAAGCCGCATATTGAACAAAAAGCCAAACGCCGTTTGGGCCGCGGCACCATCAGCCTCGATGGTCGCCTAGATTTGCACGGCATGACGGCGATGGAAGCGCGGGCCGCTCTGCTCGGTTTTATTACCCATCATGTCGGGCGCGGCCATGTTTGGGTGTTGGTGATTACCGGTAAGGGGGCGCGTGGTGAGGGCGTGTTGCGGCAAAGCTTGTCGGGCTGGCTGGCCGAGCCGCAATTGGCCCGTCATGTGGTGGAATATGAGGCGGCCAATCCAAGCCATGGCGGCGGCGGGGCGTTTTATTTGCGGCTGCGCAAGGCCGCATCGCCACAAACCGGCCGCTCTTTATAGGGCTCTGAAGGGTGTTGTAAGGCTTTGAAAGCGGGGCGCATTTTGCTACAAAGGGCGCACTGATTTAGCGGTCGGTTGAAAACCCGACCGCGCATGGAAAGGAAGCCCTCATGTCTGAGCCGCGTATCGCCTCCAGCGCCCGCAGCACCAAGGAAACCGAGATTGAAGTCAGCGTCAATCTCGATGGCACCGGCAGCTATGATATTGCCACCGGTATTGGCTTTCTTGACCATATGCTGGAGCAGTTATCGCGCCACTCATTGATCGATATCACCTTGCGCGCCAAGGGCGATTTGTACATTGATTTTCACCACACCACTGAGGATACCGGCATAGTGTTGGGCGAAGCGGTGCGGCAAGCTTTGGGCGATTTCAAAGGACTGGTGCGCTATGGCAATGCCATCATCCCGATGGATGAAACCTGCACGCGTGTGTCTTTGGATGTCTCGCAACGCCCCTATCTGATTTGGCAGGTCGATTTCAGCAAGCCCAAACTGGGCGATATGGACACGGAATTGTTCAAGGAATGGTTCCAGGCTTTTGCGCAAGCGGCCGGCATTACCCTGCATGTTGAAAATATGTATGGCGAAAACAATCACCATATTGTTGAGAGCTGTTACAAAGCGCTGGCGCGCGCTTTGCGCCAAGCCATTGATATTGACCCGCGCAAGGCCGATGCGGTGCCCTCGACTAAGGGCGTGTTGGGCAGCTGACGGGCGCCATTATGAGTATTGCAATTATTGATTATGGCTCGGGCAATTTGCGCTCGGCGCAAAAGGCCGTGGCGCATATGGCGGGCGGTCGCGATGTCGTGTTGACGCAAGACCCGGAGGTGGTTGCGCGCGCCGAACATATCATCCTGCCCGGTGTCGGTGCCTTTGGCGATTGTCTGGCCGGGCTGCAAGCGATTGACGGCATGTGGCAAGCGCTCAATGAAGCGGTCATTGAAAAAGGCCAACCATTTCTCGGCATTTGTGTCGGCCTGCAATTAATGTGTCGGCTGGGCGTTGAGCGCGGTCGGTTTGACGGGCTTGGCTGGTTTGACGCCGAGGTGCGTCCGTTGCCTGTTGCGGCACCGCTGAAAGTGCCGCATATGGGCTGGAATAATTTGGCGCTGAGCCGACCGCATGCGGTTTTTGACGGGCTGGACGGGGCGGATATGTATTTCGTGCATGGCTTTGCCGCAACGGATGTCACCCCGACACGCGACATTGCCGCGACGGTAAGCTATGGCGCAGAGCTGGTGGCCGCTTTGGCGCGCGACAATATGGTCGGCACGCAATTTCACCCGGAAAAAAGTCAGCAGGCCGGGCTGCAGCTTATCGGCAATTTTTTGGAGTGGCGGCCATGATCCTGTTTCCGGCGATTGATTTGAAAGACGGCCAATGTGTGCGGCTCGAGCAAGGCGATATGCAGCGCGCAACGATTTTTAACGACAACCCGGCCGCGCAAGCCCGCGCTTTTGCCGAACAAGGCTTTTCGCATTTGCACATTGTCGATTTGGACGGCGCCTTTGCCGGTGCCCCGGTCAATCGGGCGGCCGTTGAGGCGATTGTCAAAGCCAGTCCGGCGCGCACTCAATTGGGTGGCGGCATTCGCGATATGGCGACCATTGAAGCATGGCTGACGGCAGGTATCGGTCGGGTGATTTTGGGCACGGCCGCTTTGCGCGACCCTGATTTGGTGATTGCCGCTTGTAAAGAATTTCCCGACCGCATTGCTGTCGGCATTGATGCGCGCGGCGGTTTCGTCGCCGTTGAAGGCTGGGCCGAAGCCAGTGAAATGCAAGTCAGCGAATTGGCGGCGCGGTTTGAAGATGCCGGTGTAGCGGCGTTGATTTACACCGATATTGACCGCGACGGTTTGTTGAAAGGCGTCAATGTGCAAGCCACAGTGGCACTGGCGCAGGCCACATCCATTCCGGTTATTGCCTCCGGCGGGCTGGCCGGCCTTGACGATGTGAAAGCCCTGTTGCCGCATGCGGCCGACGGTATTGTCGGGGCCATTTCCGGCCGCGCCTTATATGATGGGCGGCTTGATGCAGCGGCCGCCTTGGCCATAGACGGGGTGGTGTAATGTTGAAAACCCGCATCATCCCCTGCCTCGATGTACATGAAGGGCGGGTCGTCAAAGGCGTTAATTTTGTCGATTTGGTTGATGCCGGTGATCCGGTGGAAGCGGCCCGCGCTTATGATGCGGCGGGCGCTGATGAGCTGTGTTTTCTCGATATTTCGGCCAGCCATGAAGGCCGCGACACGCTGTTGGATGTGGTGCGCCGCACGGCTGAGCAATGTTTCATGCCGCTGACGGTCGGCGGCGGTGTGCGCCAGGTTGATGATGTCAGACGGCTCTTGCTGGCCGGTGCCGATAAGGTGTCTTTCAATACGGCGGCGGTGCGCGATCCGGATGTGATTGCGGCGGCGTCAGAAAAATTCGGCGCGCAATGTATTGTCGTAGCCATTGATGCCAAACAGGTTGATGAGGACAGCAACGGCCCGCGCTGGGAAATCTTCACCCATGGCGGGCGCGAGGCGACCGGCATTGAGGCGGTCGATTTTGCCCGCGATATGGCGGCCCGCGGGGCCGGTGAAATTCTGCTTACCTCCATGGACCGTGACGGCACTAAATCGGGTTTTGATTTGCCGCTGACCCGCGCCATTGCCGATGCGGTGCCGGTGCCGGTGATTGCGTCAGGCGGCGTCGGCGCGTTGCAGCATTTGGTCGATGGGGTGGTGGACGGCCATGCTAGTGCGGTCTTGGCGGCGTCGATATTTCATTTCGGCACCTACACGATTGGCGAGGCCAAAGCGGCGATGGCGGCGTCCGGCCTGTCGGTGCGGTTGCCGCACGCTGAGACTGTTTAAGGGGACCGGTGATATAGGAGATCGGGTCAGCAATCGGACAAATCGGATGAATTGCTTTTACCGATAAAAGTCGCTACGGCTGAAGCGGGGAGACGAAAATGAGCGAGATGGCTTTCATAGAGACCTTATTTGCCGAGATCGAGGCGCGCAAAGCGGCCGATCCGGCGACCAGCTATTCGGCGCAATTGCTGGCTGACCTGCCGCGTGCCGCCAAAAAGCTTGGCGAAGAGGGCGTCGAAGCGGCGCTCGCCGCAATTGGTGAAGATGATGCGGCACTGCTCGGTGAGGCGGCTGATGTGCTGTATCATTTGCTGGTCGTGTTGGCGGCGCGTGGGCTGACCCCAGCGCAGATGATTGACGAATTACAGCGCCGGCAAGGCACATCCGGTCTGGCCGAAAAAGCGGCGCGGCCACAATCGACATCGTAAGTTTGGGGTAAATATGATTTCGCAGCCGCAAGATGTGTCGCCTTATCGGCAGTTCAGCAATGATGAATGGGGGCAATTGCGCAAAGGCGCCGAGTTGACCTTGACCGAAGCCGAGCTGACCAAATTGCGCGGCCTGGGCGAAACCGTGTCGCTGTCCGAGGTGGAAGAAATTTACCTGCCTTTATCGCGCTTGCTCAGCCTTTATGTTGAGGCAGCGCAAGGCCTATATGGCGCGACCAATCAGTTTCTCGGCAAGGAACAAAAAGTGCCGTTTATCATTGGGGTTGCCGGCTCGGTGGCGGTCGGCAAAAGCACCACGTCGCGTATTTTGCGCGAAATGCTGGCCCGCTGGCCGTCGCATCCGAAAGTCGATTTGATCACCACGGATGGGTTTTTATATCCCAATGCCAAATTGGAGGCGCGCCAGCTCATGCAGCGCAAAGGGTTTCCTGAAAGTTTTGACCTGCGCCGCCTGCGGCGCTTTCTGGCCGATGTCAAATCGGGCCGCCCGCAGGCCGATGCGCCGGTCTATTCGCATATTGCCTATGATATTTTGCCGGATGATAAAATCACCGTGGCGAAGCCTGATATCCTGATTGTCGAAGGTCTGAATGTGTTGCAACCGGCCAGCCTGGCTGAAGAAGGCAATGAAATTCCTTTCGTGTCTGATTATTTCGACTTTTCGATTTATATCGATGCTGAGGCTGACACCATTCGCCGCTGGTATGTTGAGCGCTTCATGTCATTGCGCCAAACCGCCTTTCGCCAACCCGGTGCGTATTTTCAGCGTTATGCCGGATTGGATGATGCGGCGGCGGAAGCCACCGCCATTGATATTTGGACGCGGATCAATTCGAAAAACCTGCAAGAAAACATCCTGCCGACACGCGGCCGTGCCGACCTTATCCTGCACAAGGGCGAAGACCACCGTATCGACCGGGTGATGTTGCGGAAAATCTGACCGTTCGGGCCTGCGCCCTGTTGCGCTAAAGGGGTGGCGCGAAAACGGGTGGCGCTAAAGCGCCAGACCGGCCGCCGCCAATTGCGCCGCCACATCGGTTTGCGGGCGCGGCCCGAAATGACGGATCACTTCAGACGCGGCAATAATGCCTGTAGCAGCCGCTTTTTCGGGGCTTTTGCCGCTATGCAAGGCAGCCAAAAAGCCTGCCGCGAACTGGTCGCCGGCGCCGGTCAAATCGACAATATCGTCAATTTTTTGCGCCGCCACATGCGCCATCTCATCGCCGTCAAACACATAAGCGCCATCGGCCCCGTAGGTCACTGCGCCCAGCAGATTATGTTGGGCGAAAAGTGGAGCAATGTTTTGCGGGTCGTCAGAGCCGAACAGGGCGGTGATTTCCGCCTCATTGGCCAGCACAATATCAATATGGCTGTCGAGCAGAGCCATGAAATCGGCATGATGCCGCTCGACACAAAACCCGTCCGCCAAGGAAAAGGCGACCTTGCCGCCTTGGCCGCGCACCTTCTCGGCCGCTTGTAAAAAAGCCTGCTTGGCGGTCGGGCTGTCCCAAATATAACCCTCGGCGAAAAACAACGCCGTATCAGACAATAAATCGGCGTCCAAATCATCCGGTGCGGTGGTCACGGCGGCGCCCAAAACCGTGTGCATGGTACGCTCCGCATCCGGGGTCACCAATACCAAACAATGGCCGGTCGGCAGCCGGTCGGCCGCCCCATCGGCGTGATTGGCGTTTTGCGGAAAGGCGACATTGAGGCGGGCAAAATCATCGGCAAAAACCTGTCCCAGCGCGTCATCGCCGGTTTTGCCGACAAAGCCGGTGGCCACGCCCAAAGCGGCCATGCCGGCAATCGAATTGGCGGCCGAGCCGCCGGGCCGTTGTGTGTGCACGCTGACCTCGGCCTGCATGGCGTCCGATTGCGCGGCGTCAATCAACGCCATAGAAGCTTTAGCACTGCCCAAAGCGGCCAATGTGTCATCGCTGACATCGGCAAACAGGTCGACCAGAGCGGCACCCATGCCGGTGATGCGTTGGCCATTGGTCTTAGAGGCGTTGTCAGCGGCGCTGTTGGATGGTTTCTCGAAGCTGGTCATGAAGGCAATTCCTTTACGCAAAGGCAGGCGGTAAACGCTGATGGCTATTTAAGGGTGTTCGGTTTTCGGTTTATAGCGGCATAAATCACTGACATTGCAATTATAGCATTTCGGTTTGCGCGCCAAGCAGACATAGCGGCCATGCAGGATCAACCAATGATGGGCGTGTCGCCGATAGGGCTCGGGCACGCGGCGGTCGAGTTTTTTCTCGACCGCCAATTCGGTTTTGCCCGGCGCCATGCCGGTGCGGTTGGAGACCCGAAAAACATGCGTATCGACCGCGAAAGTTGCAACGCCAAAAGCCTCATTCATCACCACATTGGCGGTTTTGCGTCCGACCCCCGGCAGGCTCATCAGGGTTTCCATATCATCCGGCACGCGGCCGTCAAATTCATCACGCAGGGTCACGGACAGCGCATGGACATTTTTTGCTTTATTGCGATACAGGCCGATGGTTTTAATTTCTTCGCGAATGGTGTCTTCGCCCAGTGCTGCCATGGCGGCGGCATTATCGGCCCGTTTGAACAGGCTTTCAGTGGCTTTATTGACGCCCTTATCGGTCGCTTGCGCCGACAGCACCACCGCCACCAAAAGCGTGAAATGATTGCTGAAATTCAGCTCGGTTGTCGGAGCTGGATCATCGGCCGACAGGCGCGCAAAAAATTCAGGTATCTGAGCCACTTTCATGTCAGAGACCTAGCGCGCCACTGGCGGCTTGGCAAGCGGGGCCGGGCTAATTTACCGGCAGACGCCTTGCGACCATCTGGCGACTTGTCGCTGTGCCCCGTCGGCTTAATTTACCGCCCATGAGCCAAGCCTTTCCTCTGCCGGCTGATTTCAGCCTCGTTCTGCGTCCCAATATGTCATTGTCGCAGCGCGGCTTTTTTTGGCTGATGGCTTTTGTGGCCGCGGTTTCCTTCACGGTCGGGGCGTATTTCTGGTCGCTGGGGGCGTGGCCGGTTTTCGGCTTTTTCGGGCTGGAAGTGTTCTTGCTATATAGCGCGTTTCGTCTCAATTATCGCTATGGCCGCCGTTATGAGACGCTCAAAATGCAAGACAATCATTTGGTGTTCAGCCAGGTTAATGCGCTGGGCGTCATTCGTAATTGGCAATTTGACCCCTATTGGGTGCGCGTCAAGCTGGAGCGGTTTGGCGAAAATGGCGAGGAGATCGGCAATCTCATCCTCTCATCGCATGGCAAATATGTTTCCGTCGGGGCGTTTTTATCGCCCGATGAGCGGGCCAGCTTGGCGGCCAGCCTGCAACTGAGCTTGGCCGATTTGCGCGATGGCCGTACGGCCCCGCCACCCGCTCGATAGCTCGATGATGGGCTGATTAAGCGCCGGGGTGCAAAATCTCTTTCGCCGTCACCGTGCCGTCAGCATCCAATTGATAATGATACGGCTCACCAGTGCCGATATTCACTTCAATGATTTCTTCCGGCGTCAATTTATCGAGATACATCACCAAGGCGCGCAGGCTGTTGCCATGGGCGGCGATGAGAATATCCTTACCGGCTTTCAGCAGCGGCAGAATTTCCGCTTCGAAATACGGAAGCACGCGGTCGGCCGTGTCCTTCAGGCTTTCGCCACCGGGCGGCGGTATGTCAAAGCTGCGGCGCCAAATATGCACTTGTTCTTCGCCCCATTTTTCGCGCGCATCATCCTTATTGAGACCGGCCAAATCGCCATAGTCACGTTCATTCAACGCTTCGTGACGGGTGGTCGGCAGCTCTTGGCCTTGTTCTTCCAACATCAGGGCGAGGGTTTTTTGGGCCCGTTGCAGGTTTGAGGTATAGGCAACATCAAACTGCATATTGGCCGCTTTCAAGGCGCGGCCGGCGGCGCGCGCCTCATTCACACCTTGCGCGGTCAGGTCAGGGTCGCGCCAGCCGGTAAACAGGTTTTTTTCATTCCATTCACTTTGTCCATGACGGACCAGAACTAAACGGCTCATGTGACGCTCCTTACGCTTGCGTTGATTATGGATTATTGCTCTGCCAGACCCAGCACATCGGCCATGCTATACAGGCCCTCAGATTGCTCGGCCGCCCAGAGGGCCGCAGCCAGCGCGCCGCGGGCAAAAATATCGCGTTGCTCGGCGCGGTGGCTGAGGCGGATTTGTTCATTTTCTGAGGCGAAAATAACCTCATGGTCGCCGACCACCGAGCCGCCGCGCAGCGCCGCAATGCCGATGGCACCGTTTTGTCGGGCGCCGGTTATGCCGTCGCGGCCGCTTTCTTTAACATCGTCAAGCGCCACATTGCGGCCGTCCGCCGCCGCCTCGGCCAACAGCAAAGCCGTGCCGGATGGCGCGTCGACCTTATGGCGATGGTGCATGTCGAGAATTTCAATATCCCAATCCGTGCCGAGCTTTTGCGCCGCTTGCCGCACCAAACCGGCCAGCAAATTAATGCCAAGGCTCATATTGCCGGATTTGACGATTTTTGCGTGCCGGGCGGCGGCGGCAATATCAGCCTCTTGCGCCGCGGTAAAACCGGTAGTGCCGATAATGTGGACGATACGCGCTTGCGCGGCCAGACCGGCCAGCTCAACCGTGGCGGCCGGCGCAGTGAAATCAATCACCGCATCGGCTTGGCTCAGCAGGCGCAGCGCATCATCACTGGCCGTTACTCCGCAGGGCGGCAGACCGGCCAAGGCGGCTACATCTTGGCCTAAAGCGTCACTGTCGGCGGCTTCCAGCCCACCGGCCAGTTGCAGCCGCGCGTCGGCCAGCACCAAGCGGGTCAACGCTTGGCCCATCCGACCAGCGCACCCATTAATGACCAGTTTCAGCTGTTGGTTCATTTGCTCACTCATGCGCCAAGCTATAGCAGGCGGTCGGCAAAAACTCTATGGCGTTTTGCCTTGCTTTTATTTCGCCTCTATTTTGCTCTTATTTGGCCCCTATTTGGCCCTGTCGAGAAAATCTTTTGTGTCGGGATAATTCTCAGTTTCGAGATTTTCGGCAAAGGCATCGAATAATTTTTGTTGCTGCTTGCTCAGCCCGCTGGGTGTCTCAATGTCGATTTGCACATAAAGATCGCCATGTTTGCGGGCCCGCAATACCGGCATGCCCTTACCGCGCAGGCGGAATTGTTGGCCGCTTTGCGCCGCTTCGGGCAGCGTCAGCTTGACCTTCTTGCCACCCAAGAGCGGTACTTCCAGTGCACCGCCGCGCACCGCCAAATCAAACGGTACCGGCATGGCGCAAAACAGATCGGCACCGTCGCGTTGCAGGAAGCTGTGTGGGCGAACCGAGACAAAAACATATAAATCGCCATGCGCCGCGCCATTGGGGCCGGCATTGCCCTCGCCCGACAGGCGAATGCGGGTGCCGTCTTCGACCCCGGCCGGCACCGAAACCGACAGGGTGCGGCTTTCGGCAACTTGCCCGCGGCCGCCACACTCACCGCATGGGTCGGCAATGGTTTGCCCGCTGCCTTGGCATTGATGACAGGTCCGCTCGACCATGAAAAAGCCTTGCTGCGCCCGCACTTTGCCATGGCCGTGGCAAACCCCGCAGGTCACCGGCTGGCTGCCCGGTTTGGCGCCAGAGCCGCCACAGGGCGCGCAGGTGCTGGCCCGATTGAGCTTTAATTGCCGCTCTGTGCCGTCATAGGCTTCTTGCAGGGTAATCTCCACTTCGGCGCGCAGGTCTTCGCCGCGGCGCGCCCTCTGCTGCCGGCCGCTGCCACCTCTGCCGCCGAAAAATTCTTCAAAAATATCGCCAATATCACCAAATCCGGAAAACCCGCCGCCACCGGCTTGGCCGCTAAATCCGCCGGCGCCGCCATTTTCAAAAGCGGCATGGCCGAATTGGTCATAAGCGGCACGGCTTTGCTCATCCTTCAGCACATCATAGGCTTCCGAGATTTCCTTGAATTTCTTCTCGGCTGCCTCATCACCCGGATTAAGGTCAGGGTGATATTGTTTGGCCAGCTTGCGATAGGCGGATTTAAGCGCCGCCGCATCGGCGCCGCGGTCCACTCCCAACAGCTCGTAATAATCGGCTTTGGCCATGACCGGCCTCCTTATCGCCGGCGGCGGACAAAGCCGCCGCCTTTACACCGTCCTTAAGAGGCTTTCTGGTCGTCCTGCGTATCGCCGTCTTCCGTGACATCCTCAAAATCGGCATCGACGACATTCTCATCGGCGCCATCGCTTGTCGCGTCAGCTGCCGCGGCCGCCTCGCCTTCGGCTTGCTGCGCTTTGTAAACCGCTTCACCGATTTTCATCGCCGCTTCGCTCAAGGCCTGCGCCTTGGTGGTAATGGCTTCCAAATCCTCGCCTTCCAGCGCGGTTTTCAAATCGGCAATCGCCGCTTCCGCCGCCTGCTTGTCATCCGGCTCGATTTTGTCTTCATTCTCGGCAATTGATTTTTCCGCCGCGTGAATAAGCCCCTCGGCATTATTGCGCGCTTCGACCGCTTCACGGCGTTCCTTATCGGCGGCCGCATTGGCTTCGGCGTCTTTGACCATTTGCTCAATATCATCATCCGATAAGCCGCCTGAGGCTTCGATGCGGATGTTCTGCTCTTTACCGGTCGCTTTATCGGCGGCCGACACATTGACCAGACCATTGGCGTCAATATCAAAGGTCACTTCGATTTGCGGCACACCGCGCGGTGCCGGCGGAATGCCTTCCAGATTGAACTGGCCGAGATGCTTATTGTCCTGCGCCATTTCGCGCTCGCCCTGATAGACGGCAATGGTTACCGCTGACTGATTGTCATCGGCGGTAGAAAACACTTGGCTCTTTTTTGTCGGGATGGTGGTGTTGCGGTCGATCAACCGGGTAAACACACCTCCCAGCGTCTCAATACCGAGCGACAGGGGCGTCACATCCAAGAGCAGCACATCTTTGACATCGCCCTGCAAGACGCCTGCCTGAATGGCGGCACCCATGGCCACAACCTCATCCGGATTAACGCTCATATTCGGCTCTTTACCGAATACTTGCTGAACGAATTCGCGGATTTTCGGCATGCGGGTTTGCCCGCCGACCAGCACCACTTCGTCAATTTCCGACAGGCTGACACCGGCATCGGCCATGGCGGCCTCGCAAGGTTTGCGGGTGCGCTGCACCAGATTATCGACCAGTGCTTCAAAAGCGGCACGGGTCAATTTCAGATTCAAATGTTTCGGGCCGCTGGCATCAGCGGTGATGAACGGCAGATTAACTTCCGTTTGCGCCGATGAGGACAGCTCAATCTTGGCTTTTTCGGCCGCTTCTTTCAGCCGTTGCAGGGCCAGCTTGTCACCGCGCAAATCAATGCCGTTTTCTTTTTGAAACTCTTCGGCCAAATGCTCGACCAACGCCATGTCGAAATCTTCACCGCCCAAAAACGTATCGCCATTGGTCGATTTCACCTCAAACACGCCATCGCCGATTTCCAGAATGGACACGTCAAATGTGCCGCCGCCCAAATCGTAAACCGCAATGGTTTGGCCGTCATTTTTATCCAGACCATAAGCCAGCGAGGCGGCGGTCGGCTCATTGATGATGCGCAGCACTTCCAGACCGGCAATTTTACCGGCATCTTTGGTTGCTTGGCGTTGCGCGTCGTTAAAATAAGCCGGCACGGTAATCACCGCTTGGTCGACTTTCTCACCGAGATAGCCTTCCGCCGTTTCTTTCATTTTTTGCAAAATAAAGGCCGAGACTTGCGATGGCGAATATTTTTCGCCCTGCGCTTCAACCCAAGCATCGCCGCCGTTAGAAGCGATAATATTATACGGCACCATTGACTTGTCTTCTTGCGTGGCCGGGTCGTCAAAGCGACGGCCAATCAGCCGTTTAATGGCAAATAGCGTATTGATCGGATTGGTCACCGCTTGCCGCTTGGCCGGTTGACCGGTCAGGCGTTCATTTTCTTCCGTAAACGCAACAATGGACGGCGTGGTGCGCGCGCCCTCGGCATTTTCAATCACCCGCGGGGTGGCGCCATCCATCACGGCCACACAGCTATTTGTGGTGCCCAAATCAATTCCAATTACTTTGCCCATAACAAGCCTCGTTATCTGTTCGCAAAAACCGGCCCGGCCGGTTCGGTTGTGGTGTTTATATAGGAAGCGGGGTCCGTCACAACAAGGGTTGTGGCCGATAGGCTTTTCCGGCCCGCTTTATCGTTTTTTACTCTTTGGCAATGCCGACCTTGGCCGGGCGCAAAAGTCGCTCTTCCATCACATAGCCGGTTTCAATGACATCGATAATCGTGCCGTTTTCTTGCCCCGTGCCCGGCGCTTCAAACAGCGCTTCATGCAGATTAGGGTCAAATTTTTCGCCCAAAGGCGCAATGACGCTGACCTTATGGCGTGCCAAAGCGGCCAGCAGATCGCGCTCAGTGGCCGCCACACCATCAATCAGCGCACTTACGGTTTCCGGCAGGCCGTCGCGTTGCGCGGCTTCCATATCGTCAATGGCTTTTAGGGCGCGTTGCAAATTATCGGTGACACCGACCATATCGCGGGCAAAGCTGACGGCGCCATATTTCAATGCTTCGCTGCGGTCGCGCTCGGCGCGGCGGCGGGTGTTTTCCAGCTCGGCCAAAGCCCGCAGCAATTGGTCATTAAGCTCAGCGATTTGCTCTTCCGGCGTTGGCGGCGTTTCCGCCTCACTTTCCGCTTCCGTTTCTGTCTCGGCGTCTGCCGCTTCTTCGGTTACCGCTGCTTCCTCTGGGGTCAGCTTCGGCTCATCATCTTGCATATCATTATGGGGCATGGGGTCGTCTACCTTGTGCGCGCAATGGCGCGGCCGGGGGGCCACGCTTGTGCCGCTTAGTTAGGCGGGCAGCGGGTAAAGGTCAAGGGGCGGGCGCATAATAGCCGCGTTGATTTATTTTTGTGCCAAAAGCGACGAGACCAGCTTGGCGGTATGGTCAACCATCGGAATAAGCTTGGCATAATTGGTGCGGGTCGGGGCAATTACGCCCAACACTCCGACCAAAGCGCGTTCTTTGTCTTGATAGGGGCTGATGATGAGCGACGAGCCGGACAGGGAGAAAAGCGGCGTTTGTGCGCCAATGAAGATTTTCACCCCATCCCCGGCTTCGGCATCTGATAAAAGCGCAATCATTTCCTTTTGTTTGTCGAGATCGGCAAATAGGTGACGAATGCGCTCCAGATCTTCCATCGCCTCAACATTATCGAGCAAATGCGCCTGCCCATGGACAATCAGCGATTTGGAAAACATCTCACTATTGCTGGGCTGGCTGCCCGCCGCCGCCGGACTGCCCCCGCCCCAACTGACCAAGCCGTCTTTCACCAGCCTGGCGGTCAAGCTGCCCAATTCTTGTTCCAGCCGGGCCAGCTCATTTTGCGTGTCGCGGCGCAATTCGCCCAAAGTGCGGCCCTGCAATCGGGCATTGAGATAATTGCCGGCTTCGCTGAGACTGGCCGGCAGCAGCCCCGGCGGGCGCGGCATGAGGCGGTTTTCCACCTGATTGGTGTCATCGACCAAAATGACCAAAACCTGTTCATCGGAGACGGCGATAAATTCAATATGTTTGATGGCGCGCTCGGCATTGGGGGCCAAAACCAATCCGGCGCAGGCCGACAGACCGGACAGCTTTTCCACGGCGCGGCGCAAGGTGGTGTCCATATCGGCCTCCCCGCCCAGGTCGGGGGCAATGGCGGCGCGTTCGGCATCGCTCAGCGTGCCGACTTGCATCATGCCATCGATAAATAATTTAAGGCCGCTCTCGGTCGGCAAGCGGCCGGCCGAGACATGCGGCGCATAGAGCAGGCCGCGCTGTTCCAAATCGGCCATGGTGGCGCGAATGCTGGCCGGTGACAGGCTGGGTTGCAGCAAATCGGCCAAATGTTTCGAGGCGACCGGGGCGCCGGTGGCGAGATAATTCTCGACTATTTGCGCAAATATCATTTGCGCCCGGCCGGTCAGCTCTGACAAATCGCCTTGTTTGCTCATCCGCTTATTTATCCGCAAGCCGCTTGTCTCGGCAAGGGTGTCGGGCTACATATTTCTCGCACCGGCGCGATAGGGCGCGGGCCTCGTATATGATTAAAGGATTAGCTGATGACCACTTCCCGCCCCTCCGGCCGCACCGCTTCTGCCATGCGCGCCGTCAGTTTCGAAACCGGTATTTCCAAACATGCCGAGGGCTCATGTCTGGTCAAATTTGGCGACACCCATGTTTTGTGCACCGCTTCTTTGGAAACCCGCGTGCCGCCATGGCTGCGCGGGCAAGGTCGCGGCTGGGTGACGGCCGAATATGGCATGCTGCCGCGGGCCACTGGCTCACGGATGCGCCGCGAGGCCAATGCCGGTAAACAATCGGGCCGTACGCAAGAAATCCAGCGTCTGATCGGCCGCTCCTTGCGTGCCATTGTTAATCTTGAGGCGCTGGGCGAAAACCAAATCTCCTTGGACTGCGATGTTATTCAAGCCGATGGCGGCACCCGCACCGCGTCGATTACCGGCGCTTGGGTGGCGCTTTATCTCTGTGTCGAAAAAATGAAGGCCGAGGGTCTTGTCGAGGGCGCCGTGCTCGGCGCTGGTGAGAAGGATGTGCTGCGCGATACGCTGGCCGCCTTGTCTTGCGGTATTTACCAAGGCCTGCCGGTCGCTGATTTGGATTATGATGAAGACAGTGTGGCCGATACGGATGGCAATTTCGTCATGACCGGCCAGGGGCAAATTGTTGAAATTCAAGCGACGGCTGAAGGCGCTGCCTTTGCCGAAGATGAATTCATGGCGCTTTTGGGTTTGGCCAAAGCCGGTATTGCCGAATTGACGGCGCTGCAAAAAGCCGCTGTCGGCCTGTAAGCGAGGATTGTCGCTCATGCCGCATCGTTTGTTCACGGAAGAAAAGCTGATTGTTGCCAGTCACAATGCCGGCAAATTGGTTGAGATTGCCGATTTGCTGCAGCCGTTTCAGGTGGCGACCATTGGCGCCGGTGAATTGGGCTTGCCCGAGCCGGAGGAAACCGGCAGCACGTTTATCGCCAATGCCGAGTTGAAGGCGTTGGCTTCGGCCACGGCGGCCGGACTGCCGGCGCTGGCCGATGATAGCGGTCTTGCGGTCGATGCGCTAGACGGGGCGCCGGGCATTTATTCGGCCCGTTGGGCGCAGACCGGCAAAAATGGCGATGGCCCGCGCGATTTTGACTTTGCCATGCATAAGGTCGAAATGGCCGTGCAGCAAGCGCAACAGCAAAACCCCGATGCGCCGCGCACGGCGCGCTTTGTTTGCGCATTGTCTTTGGCCTGGCCGGACGGCCATGTTGAAAGTTTTGAGGGCACGGTGGAAGGCACTTTGGTATGGCCGCTGCGCGGTAAAAACGGCTTTGGCTATGACGCCATGTTTTTGCCTTTGGGTGGTGATTTGACCTTTGGTGAAATGCAACCGGCCGCCAAACATGCCATATCGCACCGCGCCGATGCTTTTGAGCAATTGGTCGCCGCGTGTTTTGCCGACCGTATTTCTGACCGTATTGCTGGGCCGGATGCCTAATATGGCCCCCGATCGGGTCGCGACCGGGGTCAAGCCGCCGCTCGGCATTTATCTGCATTGGCCGTTTTGCACCGCCATTTGTCCTTATTGCGATTTCAATGTGCATGTGGCGCGCCACGCCAATGATGTCGATGCGCAAGTCTGGGCGACCGCTTATGCGGCCGAGCTGCGCCATGCGCATGGGTTGCGACCTGACGGGCCGGTGCAGACGGTGTTCTTTGGCGGCGGCACGCCGTCGCTTATGTCGGCCGATTTGGTCGGCGCCATTTTACAAACAATCGACGCGCTATGGGGGCTGGCGGATAAGGCTGAAATTTCGCTGGAGGCCAATCCATCGCCGCGGCATGGGCCAATGCAAGTCAGCGATGTTTATCTGCGCGATTTGCGCGCGGCCGGGGTGAGGCGACTGTCGCTCGGCGCGCAAGCCTTTGACGATGCGGCGTTGAAAAAACTCGGGCGCGCCCATAGCGCGGCGGAAGCTCGCGAGACATTTTTGCTGGCGCAAAAAATTTTCCCGTATAGTTCTTTTGACCTGATTTACGCCCGTCCCGGCCAAAGCCTGGCCGCTTGGCAGAACGAATTGCAAGCCGCCTTGGCATTGGCGCCGCAGCATATGTCGCTTTATCAATTGACCATCGAGCCGGACACGCCGTTTGCCGGTCTCGCCGCCAAAGGGCAATTGGCGCTGCCCGATGAGGATATGGCAGCCGATTTTTATGAGCTGACACAAACTCTGTGCGAGGCGGCCGGTCTGTCAGCCTATGAAGTGTCCAATCACGCCGCATCGGGTCATGCTTGCCGTCATAATATGGCCAGTTGGCAAGGCGGCGATTATCTGGGCATCGGCCCAGGCGCGCATGGCCGCCTGACCCGGTTGGGCAGGCGCTGGGCCAGCCAAGCCCTGCGCGCGCCGCACGCTTGGCGCGAACAAGTCAATGCGCAGGGGCATGGCTGGGAAAACCTGACACCGCTCGATGCTGAGGCGCATCAAATGGAAGCGGTGATGCTGGGTCTGCGGCTGACCGATGGCATCAGCCTGGCCGATTTGGCGGCCCGTCATGTGGTGTTGGATGACGCTCGGTTGGCGGCCGCACGGGCCGATGGGCTGCTCAGTGATGACCCGCAAAAACTACAAGCCAGCCGGCAAGGCCGCTTGCTGCTCGATACGCTTATTGCCCGTTTGTTATTGGACTGAGCGGCGGCACCCCACCGGCTCTTGGCTCACTTGCTTGTGGCTCATTTGTTTGAGGCGCGATGGCCGGCAGCTGGTCGTTCGGCACCGTTGGATTGCCCGCTACATTTCCCACAGCATCGCTGTTAGGCGGGGTCGCGCTGATCGGCATATCGGCGTTTTCCATAGCGGCATTTTCTAATGCGTCATCAGCATTTTGCGGCAGCGCCAATAAATCCGGATTTACCTGCCGCAGGCTGGCGGCCAAGGCTTCGGCCGACCGCAGGCGGCGGTCATGCACCACAAAGCTGGCCGGCGCGGCCGATACGGTGCTGGCTTGCTGGCGGGTGATTTCGCGCACGGCCAAGCCGCGCTCATTCAAGCCGTTCGGGTGCAGACGAATAATCCCGTCAATGCCGGCAAAGCCGTTCATATCGGGCAGCAGCGGGCGGGTAAAGGGGGCATCGGGGGCCATGCGGGCCAGCCGACCGGCCAGCGCCACCGCGTCATAGGCCATGGCGGCAAGGCGCGGCGGGCTGCGCCGATAATTGGTCTCATAACGCTCGGCAAAGCCGCGCCAATTGCCGCCATCGGGCGCGGCAAACCAGCCGCCATGCAGGGGCGGCTCTTGCGACAGGGCCGGGTCATCCCATAGGGCCGTGCCGATAAATTTCACCCGCTTCGGGTCAATGTCGAAATAGGGCAGCAGCGGGGCCAGATTGCGCAGCGCCAAACCGCCTTCCGGCATAAACACTGCATCATAAGGAATGTCGCCCAGCGTCTCGGTCAGTTTCAGGCTTTCATATGCCGACACCAATTCCGGCGCCCGACGGCTCAGTGCTTTGAACACTGCATCCGTGTCCAACGCGTCATTTTCATCGCGCGGCAGCTCGGCCGTTTCGGTTGCATCCAATAGCGCCACGGCTTCTTGTTTGAGGCGCGCCATCTCGGCCGCATGGGCGGCGGTGCGGCTGTCAAATTGGGCCAGTCGTTTGACCGGGTCAAACATGTCTTTGGCGTCGGGCGGGTAGGTTTCGGTTTGCACCACCGTGCCGCCAAAACGGTCAACGGCGGCGGCAAATTGCGCCGCAATGCGGGCGCCAAACGGGCCCTGCGGAAGCAGCGCGCCAAACCGCGTCAGCCCTTGGGCAATCGCTTCCGAGACAATGCGGTCAATATTTTGTTCCGGCAAAAAGCCCATCAACCAGACATTGTCATCGGCCACCCGGCTGTCATTGGAAAAGGCCAGCGCCTTCACATCGCGGCCGCGCAAGAGCGGGGCAATGGCTTCGGCCGAACTGGCAAAAAGCGGTCCGACCAAAAAATCAACCTCGGCGCTCAGCGCCGCTTTGGCCGCTTTGGTCGCGCCTTGCGGTGTCCCTTTGGTATCGTGCAGGCGCAAAATAATGTCGCGGCCGCCCTGCGGTGTGCCGGCCGTTGCATCAAACAGCGCCAATTGCGCCGCCTTATATAAATGACCGGCCAGATTGCGAATGGCTTGCCGCTCATCGCCCATTGGCAACAACAGGCCGATGACAATGGCGCCGTCTGCGCGTTGCGGAGCAGCTGGATAAGGCGAGGCGTCAAATTCAATACGGGCCGGTGCGAAGCTCTCGACCGGTATAGGCGCGGCCGCGGCGACAATGGCTTTTGGCGGCGGCGGTGGTGGGCCGCCGCAGCCCAGCAAAGTGACACTTAATGCCAGACTGACCGTCAGGCTCAAATTGCGGCACGATGAAAAAAGCCGACGCTTTACCGGCACGGCTTGGCGCGGCTGCGGGTCTTTCGGCGTTTGCGGGATTTGTTGCGTGGCGGTACTCACCAAGGCCTCATTCATCATATGTGCCAGCCGCCTTGTGGGGCTGATAATTAGCTGCAAACTACCTGTCCGTGCCGGGCAAGTAAAGCGCTTGATAGAGGATAAAGCAGCCGTTTACGGCGATTTTAGGGCGGCGATTTTAAGGCGGGCAATGCATCGCATGCGTGTGGCATGGGCAGGCCGACCCGATAGCATTGGCCTGTTTGTGCACTCGCCGTTATACTGAGCGGCAGAAAGAGAGGCGGCCTTATCTGTCGCCCGAAGAATTTGTGATGATTGAACCGCTGAGCCTGCCCTCCGGCTTATATATTGTTGCCACCCCTTTGGGGCATGCCCGCGACATCACCTTGCGGGCGTTGGATGTGTTGTTGGCCGCCGATGTGATTTTATGCGAAGACACGCGCACCACCGGCAAGCTGACGGCGCGTTATGGCATTGCCACACAGCGCCTTGCCTATCACGAGCATAATGCCGAGGCGATGCGGCCGAAAATTCTTGCCAAATTGGAGGCCGGCGCTTCTTTGGCCTTGGTCAGCGATGCCGGCACGCCGCTGATATCCGATCCCGGCATGCCTTTGGTGAAGGCGGTGCGCGCCGCCGGTCATGCGGTTTATACCGTGCCCGGTGCCAGTGCCCCGATTGCCGCGCTTTCCATCGCCGGTCTGCCGACCGACCGTTTCAGCTTTGCCGGCTTTTTGCCCCAAAAAGCGGCTGCTCGGGCCCGTGCCTTGCAAGATTTGGCGCAAGCCCCCGGCACATTGGTGGTGTTTGAAAGTGCCAAACGACTGGTCGATCTATTGACCGCCATTGACGACATATTGGGCCCGCGTGAGGTCAGTGTGGCGCGCGAATTGACCAAGAAATTTGAACAAGTCGTCACCGGCGCGGCGGCCGATTTGGCGGCGCAATTTACCGCCGAGCCGCCGCGTGGTGAAATTGTCGTATTGATCGCCCAAGGGGTCACTGAAGCCCCTAGCGCCGATAATGTCGCCGCCATGTTGCGCGACGCTTTGGCGACCATGAGCCGCCGTGATGCGGTGCAAAGTGTTGCCGATGTGACCGGCCTGCCGCGCAAGCAGGTCTATGCGCAAGCCTTGGCGCTCGATGTGCCGCTTGATGCACCGCCGCAAGACGCCACAGATAAAAACAAGAAAAACCATCATGACCCGCAAGACACAGCCGACTGACCGCCGGACAAAAAACAAAGCGAATGAAAATGCAAAAGCGACCGCCGGCTTTGATAAGGCTGCGGACCGGCGTTGGGGCTTGCGGGCTGAGACATTATGCTGTTGGTGGTTGCGCGCCAAAGCCTATCGCATCATGGCGCGCAATTGGCGACACAAAACCGGCGAGATAGATATTATCGCCCGCCGCGGCAGGCTATTGGTTTTTGTCGAAGTGAAAATGCGCCCGACCATCGGCTTGGCACAACAGGCCGTGTCAGCCCGCCAGCAGACGCGCATTACCGCCGCCGCGCAGCGTTTTGTTGCCGCCCGCCCGTCTTTGCACCGGCATCAATGGCGCTTTGATGTGATGGCCTGTGCGCCGGGTCATTGGCCCAAACATATTGAAGATGTCTGGCGGGCGCGCTAAAGCTTGGGGCAGTTAAGGGAGAAAACGCCAATGCCGGTCGGAAAAAAGCTGAAAATCGCCGTTCAAATGGACCCGATTGCCGATATTGATATTGTCGGTGACACCACATTTGCCATGGCGCTGGAAGCGCAGGCGCGCGGCCATGAGTTGTTTTATTATGAGCCCGATCGCTTGCGCTTGCGCGATGGTGTGGTCAGCGCGGCGGTGCAAAGCCTCGCCGTGGCCGATAAGGCCAGTGCGCATTATCAATTGGGGACGCCGCAAGTCACGGATTTGACCGCCATGGATGTGGTGTTGATGCGGCAAGACCCGCCCTTTGATATGAATTATATTTCGGCAACGCATTTTCTTGAGCGCATTCACCCCAAGACGCTGGTGGTCAATGACCCGGCCGCCGTGCGCAATGCGCCGGAGAAAATTTTCCCGATTGAATTTGAGGGGCTGTTGCCGCCGACCCTGATGACCCGCGACCGCGCCGCGCTGGCCGAATTTCGTGCCGAATTTGGCGAGATTATTCTAAAGCCGGTTTTCGGTAATGGCGGGGCCGGTGTGTTTCGGGTGCGCGCCGATGATGAAAATTTCGGCTCGCTCTTGGACATGTTTATGGAGACCAGGGAGCCGATTATCGCGCAGCAATATTTGCCGCAAATTCGTGGCGGCGATAAGCGCGTCATTTTGGTTGAGGGCGAAGCGGTCGGCGCGCTTAACCGCGTTCCGGCCGAGGGCGATGCGCGGGCCAATGTGCATGTTGGCGGTCAGCCGCAAGAGGCCGGGCTCAGCGATCGTGATTTGCAAATCGCTGCGCAAATCGGCCCGCGGCTGAAGGAGCTGGGCATTTTATTTGCCGGTATTGATATTATCGGCGATCATTTGACGGAAATTAATGTTACCTCGCCGACTTGTGTGCGTGAGATTAAAGCGTTTGGCGGGCCGGATATTGCCGCCATGATAATTGACGCGATTGAAGCGCGCCGCGCTTAAAATTGAGCTGCGCTGCTTAAAGTCGAGCTGCGCTGTGGGACCGTCAGTTTTTCTTTTTATAAATTTCTTGCCGCTCCAACGCGTCCAGCGCGATGGTGCGGATAAGCCCGCTTTCATGATTGGTCAGCTTGGCATGCGGCAGGCCGTTAAAGGTGCACATTTCCGTGACCTCCCAATCAGTGACAAAGGCCTCGGCTGGGGTTGAATCCGCCACCCCCATGGCGCGAAAAATCTTTTTCTTGCCCTTCAGGGTTTCGACGAAAACATCGCCCATGGCGACGGTGACGCGGCGTTTTCCAAACATTGTGTGCTCCGATCCGGCTCCACCCTAATCTGCTTGCATGCCGCAAGGCAAGAGATGGCTTGTGGCACCGGTCAAATTTTTCTAGCTTCAGCGGATAAGAAAAATAAAAACCGGAGCAAACCCCCCATGGTTGCGCATATTAAAACCGTCGCTTTTCAGGGCGTCGATGCGGTGCCGATAGATGTGCAAGTGCATTTGGCGCCCGGCCAAAACGCCGTCACCATTGTCGGCCTGCCTGATAAATCAGTGGCTGAAAGTCGCGAGCGCGTGCGCGCCGCCCTTAGCGCCATCGGCCTAGCGCTTCCCTATGACCGCATTACGATAAATTTATCACCGGCCGATTTGCCGAAAGAAGGCAGCCATTATGATGTGCCGATCGCGCTTGGCCTGCTGGTCGCCATGGGGGCGGTACCGCAAGATTTGGTGACCGACTATTATGTGATGGGCGAACTGGGCTTGGACGGCGCCTGCATTGGTGTGCCCGGCGCCCTGCCCGCTGCCATGGCGGCCCTGGCGGCCGATTATGGGCTGATATGTCCGGCCGCGTGCGGCGGCGAAGCGGCTTGGTCGGGGCTGGCCGCGCCCGATAAGCCGGGCATTGTGGCGGCCGGTCATTTATTGGAAATCCTCAACCATTTGCGCGGCACCAGCCTGTTGCAGCCGCCGCAAGTAAGCCGTTCGACACGCCCACCCAATCACCCTGATTTGGCTGATGTGCGCGGTCAACCGCAAGCCCGTTTGGCGTTGGAAGTGGCGGCGGCCGGTGGCCATAATTTGCTGATGAGCGGCCCGCCGGGGGCCGGTAAATCCATGTTGGCGGCCCGTCTGCCCGGCCTGTTGCCGACGCTCCACCCGAAAGAAAGACTGGAAATTTCGGTTATTGAAAGCCTGTCCAGCCGCCGCGGCGGGGTGCGCTTGGCCGACCGGCGACCGTTTCGCGCGCCGCATCATTCGGCCTCCATGGCGGCACTGATTGGCGGCGGTCGGCAAGCCAAGCCGGGCGAGGTGTCATTAGCCCATTGTGGGGTGTTGTTTCTCGATGAGCTGCCGGAATTTTCACGGCAAACATTGGACGCCCTGCGCCAACCGATTGAAACCGGTCGCGTTGAGGTGGCGCGGGCCGAGGCGCATATTGGCTATCATGCGCGCTTTCAATTGGTCGCCGCCATGAACCCGTGTCGCTGCGGCCATGCCGATAATCCTGATTTGGCCTGTCATCGCCTGCCATTATGTCGGCAAGATTATCTCGGCAAATTATCCGGCCCGCTGCTTGACCGCTTTGACATTCGCCTCGATGTGCCGCCCGTGCCGCTGGCCAGCATGATGGCTGATGCGCCGGGTGAGGCCAGCGCGGTGATTGCGGCGCGTGTGGAACAAGTGCAGGAGCGGCAATGGGCGCGGCAAAATTGTCTTAACGGCCGTCTTGATGGTGATGCGTTGCGGCTTTTGGGGGCCCCCGATAAGGGCGGGCAAAAATTACTCGATGCGGTGATTGCCGATGACCGGCTGACGGCGCGCGGCTTTAACCGCGTGCTGCGGGTCGCCCGCTCACTGGCCGATTTGAACCAACGCGGCCAGCCCGATGAAGCCGATATCGCCACCGCTCTGGTGTGGCGCGGGCTGGAGGCGATTTAAATATCTTCCAAGCCGTAAGCGGCGATGGCTGCCATGTTCAAAACTTCCGTGGCGGTGGCGCCGGTGCGGGCAATCTGTACCGGTTTTTCCGTACCAACCAAAATCGGCCCGATCAGAGTTGCTTTGCCCAGCTCTTCCAACATTTTTGTTGAAATGGAAGCCGAGTGAATGGCCGGCATAACCAACACATTGGCCGGTTCCGACAGGCGACAGAACGGATAGCGCGCCATGGCATCGCGGTCCAGCGCCACATCGGCCGCCATATCGCCATCATATTCAAAATCAACGCCGCGCTGGTCGAGCAGATTGACCGCCTCGCGGACATAGACCGAGCGGTCGCCCAGCGGATGGCCGAAGCTGGAATAGGCCAGCATGGCAACCCGTGGCTCATGGCCGAGGGCGCGGGCCGTCGCCGCCGTTTGCACGGCAATATCGGCCAGTTCTTCGGCGCTTGGCATATCAATCACATTGGTGTCGGCAACCAAAACCGTGCGGCCACCATGGGCGATCAACATGGAAATACCCATCACCCGTTGGCCGGCGCGGGCGTCAATGACTTGCCGCACTTCGTCCAAAATCGTTGAGTAGGAGCGGGTGACGCCGGTCACCATGGCATCGGCGTCGCCTTGCGCCAGCGCGCAGGCGCCGAAAATATTGCGCTCATTGGCCACCATGCGCTGGCAATCATTGAGCATTTTGCCGTGCCGCTGCAATTTGGAATAGAGGAAATTGGTATAGCTTTCCAATTTATTGGAATTGCGGGTGTCGCGAATTTCAATATTGTCACGCCCGTCCAGCCCCAATTCGGCCATGGTGCGGTGAACGATTTCTTGCGTGCCGACCAAAATCGGTTCCCCTAGCCCCATATCCTTATAGGCAATGGCGGCGCGAATGACTTGCTCTTGCTCGCCCTCGGCAAAAATCATCCGTTTGCCGTTTTGCCGCGACTTATTCATGATGATTTGCAACGAGCTGGCGGCCGGGTCGAGGCGCGCTTTCAGACGCTCTTTATAATTGTCCATATCGACAATTGGGGCGCGGGCGACACCGCTATCCATGGCGGCGCGCGCCACGGCCGGCGGAATTTCCGAAATGAGACGCGGGTCAAACGGCACCGGAATAATATAGCGCGGGCCGAAACGCGGCCGCTCGCCCTGATAGGCGGCTGCCACTTCATCGGGCACATCTTCACGGGCCAGCATCGCCAAGGCCTCGGCGCAGGCGATTTTCATATCATCATTAATGGTGGTCGCGCGGACATCCAGCGCGCCACGGAAAATATACGGGAAACCCAAAACATTATTGACCTGATTGGGGTAATCCGAGCGGCCGGTCGCCATAATTGCATCATCGCGAATGGCCGCCACTTCTTCCGGTGTGATTTCCGGGTCGGGATTGGCCATGGCGAAAATAATCGGATTATCGGCCATGGTGCGCACCATTTCTTCGGTCACTGCGCCTTTCACCGACAGGCCGAGAAACACATCGGCGCCGTCCATGGCGTCAGCCAGCGTGCGGGCGCTGGTGGTTACCGCATGGGCGGACTTCCACTGGTTCATGCCCTCTTGCCGGTCTTTGTAAATCACCCCTTTAGTGTCGCATAAAATGGCGTTTTCATGCGGCAGGCCCATCGCCTTAATCAATTCAAGACAGGCAATACCGGCAGCCCCGGCGCCATTGACGCAGACCTTAATGTCTTTGATGTCTTTGCCGGTCAGATGCAGCGCATTGATGAGACCGGCGGCGCAAATAATCGCCGTGCCGTGCTGGTCATCATGAAATACCGGAATATCCATCAGCTCGCGCAATTGCTGCTCAATGATGAAGCAATCCGGGGCTTTAATGTCTTCCAAATTAATGCCGCCAAAGCTTGGGCCGAGATATTTCACGGCATCGACAAAGGCGTTTGGGTCTTCCGTATCGACTTCCAAATCAATCGAGTCGACATCGGCAAAGCGTTTGAACAAGACCGCCTTGCCTTCCATCACCGGCTTGGAGGCCAGCGCGCCGAGATTGCCGAGCCCCAAAATGGCCGTGCCATTGGAGATAACCGCGACCATATTGCCGCGTGACGTGTAGTCGTAAGACGCGTCGGGTTGCGCAGCGATGGCTTCCACCGGCACCGCCACACCCGGCGAATAAGCCAGCGACAAGTCGCGCTGGGTCGCCATCGGCTTGGTCGGGGTGATTTCCAACTTGCCGGGTTTGCCGCGTGTGTGGAAGCGCAGCGCTTCCTCATCAGTGAAGGTTTTTTCGTTATCGCTCATTCGACTTTTGTCCGTTGACTATATGCGTGCCAATTATGCAGGCTTCTTGTAGGGCTTCAGCGCCGCAAAAGCAAAACAAATTCAACAGCTTTTTCATGGTGAAAGCGGCTCAAGGGGCTGGTCAAGGCGGCCCGCTTTGTTAAACTGCCGCCATGAGCGCTCCAAGCCCCGACAAAAATACCGCTGTCGCCCCGCCGCTGACCCCTGTTACGGCACAGGGTGAAAAGGGTGAGAAGGCCGATAAGGCGCAAGAAAAGGCAAAAGCAAAGACTGGGAAAAAAGCCGATAAGGCGGCGCAACCGACACCAATGATGGCGCAATATTTCGCCATTAAGGCGGACCATCCGGACGCGCTGTTGTTTTATCGCATGGGCGATTTTTACGAATTGTTTTTCGACGATGCGGTGGCCGCAGCCGCTGCCCTCGACATCACACTGACCCATCGCGGCAAACATTTGGGCGAAGCCGTGCCCATGTGTGGTGTACCGTTTCATGCCAGCGAAAGCTATTTGCAGCGGCTCATTCGGGCCGGCTTTCGGGTCGCCATTTGTGAGCAAACCGAGGATCCGGCGGAAGCGAAAAAACGCGGCAGCAAAGCGGTGGTGCGGCGCGAAGTGGTGCGTCTGGTCACGCCTGGTACCTTAAGCGAAGAGGCGCTTTTGGATGCACGGCAGCATAATTTTCTTGCCGCGCCGGCCTGTATTGGCGGGGCGACCGCGCATTGGGCACTGGCATGGCTCGATATGTCGACCGGCGATTTTACCGTGACCTGTCTGGCCGCCCCGGCCCTGTCGGCGCAATTGGCACGTTTGGCGCCGCGGGAAATTTTATGGGCGCCTGCCCTTGATGAGGTGCTTGATGAGGCGCTTGAGGGCCCAGCCAGCGGTTCGGGCTTGCGCGATGCTCTGTCTGACACGCTGCCCGACACCATGTTCTCACCGGTTGAAAGCCTTGGCTCGGCGCAAGCGGCGTCTTTGCTGCAGGCGCAATTTGGTGCGGTGGTCGAAGACGGTTTGGCCGGTCTGGCCGATGGCCCGCGCCGTGCCGCGCTGACCGCCTGCGGCCAGCTTTTGGCTTATTTGCAGGCGACCCAATTTGGTGCTGAAACGCCCATCGCCGCCCCACGTCTGGAGGCCGATGACGGCATAATGGGGCTCGATGCCGCGACCCGCGCCAATTTGGAATTGACCCGCACCCTGTCGGGCCAGCGTGACGGCAGCTTGTTGGCCGCCATTGACGATACGGTGACAGCGGCCGGTGCGCGGCTGTTGGCGGCGCGCCTCGCCGCCCCCGTAACCGCTCGCCCGGCCCGTGCGGCGCGCCCCCAAGC
>JBMHCM010000062.1:0-3837 GCA_049889915.1 Parvibaculales bacterium | reverse complement strand
GCCGATGCGCATGATATGCGCGATGATGTGCGCGCCGCTTTGCGCGGCCTGCCCGATATGATGCGGGCGCTCAACCGTCTGGCGATGCAGCGCGGCGGCCCACGTGATGTGCAGGCATTGGCGGTCGGCTTGTCAGCGGCGCAAAATATCCGCGCCATTTTACTGGCCAAAGCCGATGGGCTGAGCGATGCCGGTGCTGAGATGGATGCGGTGCAGAGCGGTCTGGCGGCAGATGCCGATGCCATGTTGGCTTTGCGCGATGGCTTGCAAAGCGCACTGGTTGACCAGCCGCCGCTTTTGGCGCGCGATGGCGGCTTTGTGCGCGACGGCTATCATGACGGGCTCGATGCGGCGCGCGCTTTACGCGATGAAAGCCGTCGGGTCATCGCCGCCCTACAGGCCGATTATGCCGCCGAGACCGATATTAAGGCATTGAAAATCAAGCATAATGGCGTGTTGGGCTATCATATTGATGTGCCGGCCGCGCAGGCTGACAGGCTGATGGCGCCGCCGCTTAATGAGCAGTTTATCCATCGCCAAACGCTGGCCAATGCGGTGCGTTTTTCGACCACCAAATTGGCCGAATTGGCCGGAGAGATATCGCGCGCCGCCGAGACGGCGCAGGCTTTGGAGCTGGAGATTTTCGCCCGCCTCAGCGCCCAATGCTTGGCCGCACGTCCGGCTTTGGAAGCGCGCGCCGCCGCTTTGGCGCAGTTGGATGTGACGGCCGCTTTGGCCGATTTGGCAGTGGCGCGACAGTGGCAAAAGCCGCAGCTCAGCGATGACCGGCGCTTTATCATTGAGGCGGGGCGGCATCCGGTGGTCGAGCAGGCTTTGGCGGCCCAAGCGGGGCGGTTTATCGCCAATCCATGCGCGCTTGATGCGGCCGCCGAGCATGGGCCCCGGCTGATGCTGCTGACCGGCCCGAATATGGCCGGTAAATCGACCTTTTTGCGGCAAAATGCGCTGCTCGCCATATTGGCGCAAATGGGCAGTTTCGTGCCCGCTGCCCGGGCCGAGATCGGCGTGGTGGATCGGGTGTTCTCACGGGTCGGGGCGGCCGATGATTTGGCTCGCGGCCGCTCGACCTTTATGGTGGAAATGGTTGAAACGGCGACGATTTTGACGCAAGCCAGCCCGCGCTCTTTGGTCATTCTCGATGAAATAGGTCGCGGCACGGCGACTTTTGACGGGCTGTCCATTGCCTGGGCGGCGGTTGAATATTTGCACGACCATATTGGCTGTCGTAGCCTGTTTGCCACGCATTATCATGAGCTGACCGGCCTGTCCGAGCGGCTTGACGGGCTGGCCAATGGTTCGATGAAAGTGCGCGAATATGAGGGCGATTTGGTGTTTTTGCACGAGGTGGCGCAAGGCGCGGCCGACCGCTCTTACGGCATTCATGTCGCCGAATTGGCCGGTCTGCCAGACCGTGTCACGGCGCGGGCGCGGCAGGTTTTGGCGCAATTGGAAGAAAACCGCGAGGCCGACGGGGTGGCCGCTTTGGACGGTTTGCCGCTATTTGCCGAGGCCCCGGTGCCGGCCGCCAAGCCCGATAAGTTGGCCGCGGCGGTCAACGGGTTGGACCCCGACCGGATGAGCCCGCGCGAAGCCCTGGATTGGCTGTATCAGTTGCAGGCTTTGGCACAAGACGATGATTAAAGGCAGTGATTAAAGGGCATGATTAAAGGCAGTCATTAAAAGCGGCTAAAAAAGCGGCCGCCGCGCCTTATGATTTGGCAATTCGTGCTATACAGGTCTTAAAGCCGCCGCAATTGGCGACGAAATGAGAGTTTTATGAGCGCCATACCGACCCAGCCATTAAAACCGTCCGCCCGCCGCAGCGCGCTTTATGAGGCTTTGCGGGTCGCCGCCAAGGCGCAAGCCGGCAATGACAGTGCGGCGCGCAAGGCCGTCTTGTCGGTGATGCGCGAAGCCCTGCAAGAGGGCCGTGAGACGGCGCGGGCGCAATTGGAAGCGAAAAAACTGAAAGGCGCGCGCTGCGCCGAATATTTATCCGCCCTGCAGGATGATTTGCTCGGCGCCTTGGCCGATTTTGTCGCCCGCGATGTGATTTATTTGGCCAATCCGACCGATGCTGAAAAAGTCACCATGGTGGCGGTTGGCGGTTATGGCCGCGGCCGTTTGGCGCCCGGCTCGGACATCGATTTATTGTTTCTGCTGCCCTATAAGCGCACCGACGCCAGCGAGAGCTTTGTCGAATATATTCTTTATATGTTGTGGGATATGGGGCTGAAAGTCGGCCATGCAACGCGCAGTCTGGCCGATTGTATCAGCCAAGCGCAGGCCGATATGACGGTGCGCACCGCCATGTTGGAAAGCCGTTTTTTATGGGGCGCGCCGCCCTTATATGACGAGTTTCGCGCGCTGTTTCAGCAAAAGATTATGCGTGGCACGGCACGGCAATTTGTCGTCGCCAAGCTGGATGAGCGCGATGCCCGCCACGAGCGGGCCGGTCGCTCGCGCTATCTGGTCGAGCCGAATTTGAAAGAAGGCAAGGGCGGCTTGCGCGACCTCAATACGCTGTTTTGGATCGCCCGCTATAGCTATCAAATCGAGGCGCTGGATGATTTGGTTGCCCTCAATGTGTTGACCGCCGATGAGTTGAAATTGTTTCGCAAATGCGACGGGTTTTTATGGCAAGTGCGCTGCCATTTGCACTTCCTGACCGGCCGCGCCGAAGAGCGTTTGAGCTTTGACGTACAAAAATCATTGGCCGAATATTTTTATCCGATGCGCGATGCGCGCGATGCGGCGGCCATGAAGCCGGTGGAAAAATTCATGCGGCGGTATTTTTTGGTGGCGAAAAATATCGGTGATTTGACGGCGATATTTTGTGCCTCACTGGAAGAGGCGCAGGCCAAGCCGCGCGCCTTGGCGCGGCTGCCGGCCCTGTTTCGGCGGCAAAAACAAGTCGATGGCTTCACCATTGAAGCCAGCCGTTTGAAAATGGCGCGCCCCGATTGCTTTACCGCCGATCCGGTCAATCTCATTCGGGTGTTTCACTTGGCCGATAAATTCGGCCTCGATATTCACCCCGATACGGTGCAGGAAATCACCCGCTCAACGGCCCTGATTGGTGCTGCTATGCGGGCCGATGCGACGGCCAATCAGCTATTTGTCGACATTTTGACATCGAAAAAAGACCCGGAAAAAACCCTGCGGCGGATGAATGAGGCCGGTGTGTTGGGGCGTTTCTTGCCTGATTTCGGGCGCATTGTCGCGCTGATGCAGTTCAACATGTATCACCATTATACGGCCGATGAGCATTTGCTGCGCGCCATTGGCCTGCTGCGCGAAATTGAAACCGGCGCCGCCCGACAAGAGCATCCATTGGCGCATCACTTGCTGCAGCAAAAGCGCATTAACCGCAAAGTGATTTATCTGGCGACATTGCTGCATGATATCGCCAAAGGGCGACCGGAAGACCATTCGGTGGCCGGGGCGCGTATTGCCCGCAAGCTGGGCCCGCAATTGGGGTTCAGCAAAGCCGAAACCGCTCTGACCGAATGGCTGGTTAAAGAACATTTGGTGATGAGCGATGTCGCGCAACGCCGCGACCTGTCGGACCCGAAAACCATCAGCGATTTTGCTCAATTGGTGCAAAGCCAAGAGCGGCTGGAGCATTTATTCGTGCTTACCGAGGTCGATATTAAGGCGGTTGGGCCGGGCACATTTACCGGCTTTAAGGCGCAATTGCTGCGCGAATTATACAGCGAAACCGAAGCCACATTTTCTTCCGCCACGGCGCAAGTGGCGCATGGTGAACGGGTTGCGGCGGCGCAAGAAGCCTTTGCCACCACCGCGCCGGAGAAC
>JBMHCM010000061.1:0-16737 GCA_049889915.1 Parvibaculales bacterium | reverse complement strand
CCATATAACGCTCCAGCTGCGCATCATTATTGACGATTTCCATGGCCCGACCGCCCAATACATAAGACGGGCGAATAACCACCGGGAAACCGATATCAGCAGCAATGGCGCGCGCCTCATCAGCCGAGCGGGCAATGCCATTGGCCGGTTGCCGCAGTTTCAGCTCATCCAACAGCGCCTTAAAGCGGTCGCGGTCTTCTGCCAGGTCAATGGCGTCCGGGTCGGTGCCGAGAATTGGAATGCCGGCTTTTTCCAGCGCTTGGCTGAGCTTCAACGGTGTTTGGCCGCCGAATTGCACAATCACCCCGGCCAATTCACCGGACTGCATTTCGCATTGCAGCAATTCCAACACATCTTCTTGGGTCAGCGGTTCAAAATACAGCCGGTCAGATGTGTCGTAATCGGTCGACACGGTTTCCGGATTGCAATTGACCATAATGCTTTCAATGCCGGCATCTTCCAATGCGAAGGCGGCGTGACAGCAGCAATAGTCAAACTCAATGCCTTGGCCGATACGGTTCGGCCCGCCGCCAAGAATAACCGCTTTCTTGCGGTCACTTGGCTGCGCTTCATTTTGCCCGGCCAATGGCGATACTGCTTCATAGCTTGAATAAAGATACGGCGTTGAGGCGGCAAATTCGGCCGCACAAGTATCAATCTGGCGATAATTGGGCCGCACATTCAAGGCTTGGCGGGCGGTGCGCACGCTGTCTTCATCACTGCCGACCAGCTCTGCCATGCGGGCATCGGAAAAGCCCATCGACTTCACATCGCGCATCGCTTCTTCATTATCGGGCAAGCCATGCTCGGCCAGCTTGGCTTCCATATCGACAATCGCCTGCAATTGCTCAAGGAACCAAGGCGTGAAATGGGCCAGGCTGTTAACCTCTTCTTGGCTCATGCCTTGGCGCAGCGCGTGAGCGGCCATCAGCAGCCGGTCCGGTGTCGCCTTAATCAGCGCGGCGCGCATGGCGGCCATGCCTTCTTCGGTTGAAATATCCGGCGCATTATCCGGCGCATTCAAGCCGGTCAGACCGGTTTCCAAAGAGCGCAGCGCTTTTTGCAGGCTTTCTTTGAAATTGCGGCCGATCGCCATGGCTTCCCCAACCGATTTCATGGCGGTTGTCAGATTCGGCTCGGCGCCGGGGAATTTTTCAAACGCAAAGCGCGGAATTTTGGTGACGACATAATCAATTGTCGGCTCAAAGCTGGCCGGTGTGACACCGGTAATGTCGTTCATCAATTCGTCCAGCGTGTAGCCGACCGCCAGCTTGGCGGCGATTTTGGCAATCGGGAAACCGGTCGCTTTGGACGCCAAGGCAGACGAGCGCGAGACGCGCGGATTCATTTCAATGACCACCAAACGTCCGTCTTTCGGATTGACGGCAAATTGCACATTCGAGCCGCCGGTCTCCACACCGATTTCGCGCAAGACCGCAATCGAGGCGTTACGCATGATTTGATATTCGCGATCGGTCAGGGTCAGCGCCGGGGCGACGGTGATGCTGTCGCCGGTATGCACGCCCATCGGGTCGACATTTTCAATCGAGCAGATGATGATACAATTATCGGCGCGGTCGCGGACCACTTCCATCTCATATTCTTTCCAGCCCAAAACGCTTTCTTCAATCAGCACTTCGGTCACCGGTGAGGCGTCCAAGCCGCCTTCAACGATAGAGATAAACTCGTCTTTATTATAGGCAATGCCGCCGCCCGTGCCGCCCATGGTAAAGCTGGGGCGGATAATGGTCGGTAGGCCGACAAATTCCAGCGCTTGCATCGCTTCTTCCATTGTGTTGGCAACTTTTGAGCGCGGGCTTTCAAGGCCGATTTTATCCATCGCCTTGCGGAACAGCAGCCGGTCTTCAGCCTTATTGATAGCTTCCAAATCGGCACCGATAAGTTGCACACCAAATTTCTCAAGTGTGCCGTTTTCAGCCAAGGTAATGGCGGTATTGAGGCCGGTCTGACCGCCCATGGTCGGCAGCACCGCATCGGGGCGTTCTTTTTCAATAATCTTGGCCACCAATTCCGGGGTAATCGGCTCGATATAAGTGGCATCGGCCAATTCCGGGTCGGTCATAATGGTCGCCGGATTGGAGTTGACCAAAATGACGCGATAACCTTCTTCTTTCAGCGCCTTCACGGCTTGCGTACCTGAATAGTCAAACTCGCAAGCCTGACCGATAACAATCGGGCCGGCCCCGATAATCATGATGCTGGAGATGTCTGTGCGTTTAGGCATTATTTGGCTCCTTGCATGGCGCTGACGAAACGGTCGAAGAGGTAATGGCTGTCCTGCGGGCCGGGGCTGGCCTCCGGATGATATTGCACGGAGAAGACCGGCTTATCCTTTAATTGGATGCCGCAATTGGTGCCGTCAAACAGGCTGATATGGGTTTCCTCAACCGTGTCGGGCAGGCTGTCGCGGTCAACCGTAAAGCCGTGGTTCATTGAGGTAATCTCAACCTTGCCGGTGGTCAGATCTTTCACCGGATGGTTGGCGCCATGATGGCCTTGTTTCATTTTAACGGTCTGGGCACCGAGCGCGCGGGCCAGCATTTGGTGGCCTAAGCAAATACCGAAGACCGGCTTGCCGCTGGCTACCAGCTTTTCAATTTCGCTAACCGCATAGGCGCCGGTTGCAGCCGGGTCGCCGGGGCCGTTGGACAAAAAGATGCCGTCCGGATTGGCCGCCAATACTTTATCGGCTGCCGTGTCGGCCGGCAGCACGGTGACGCGGCATCCGGCCTGGCTGAGGCAGCGCAGGATATTTTTCTTCACGCCATAATCCAGCGCGACGACATGCGGGCCGTCATTATTTTCGCTGAAGCCTTCGTTCCAGAACCAGCGGCCTTGTTGCCAGTCATAGCTGTCGGCGCTGGTTACATCCCCGGCCAAGTCAGCCCCCTCAAGACCGGCAAAGCCGTCCAGCGCGGCCTGCAGAGCCGGCATATCAAATTGGCCGTCCGGCGCATGCGCCAATACGGCGTTGAACATGCCATTGTCGCGAATGTGGGCGGTGATGGCGCGCGTATCAATGCCGCTAATGCCGATAAGACCATTGGCTTTCAGCCAGTCATCGAGATGCGCCGTATTGCGATAATTGTCCGGGCTGGGAATGGCTTCGCGGATAATCAAGCCGCAGGCGGCTTGCGGGTTGTGCCCGTTTGAGGTTTCGACATCCTCATCATTGGTGCCGACATTGCCGATATGCGGGAAGGTGAAAGTGACGATTTGACCGGCATAAGAGGGGTCAGTCAGGATTTCCTGATAGCCCGTCATTGCCGTGTTGAAGCAAACCTCGCCGACCGTATGACCGGTGGCACCGACGCCATAACCGTAAAACGCGGTGCCGTCGGCGGTCAGCAAAAGGGCGGTCTTGGTTGCGGGTGTCCAGGCACTCATCACTTTATCTCCCAATTATTTTCTGTGCTGAAAACAGGCAAAAAAAAGGCCCCGGTTGCCGAAGCAACGGAGGCGGATACACTGTAATCAGCAGTCATGCGGAACCTTTCAATGTTCAAGCAAATTGACGGGAAATTATAGAAAGCCCTGTCACCGGTCAAGCAAGTTTGCGAAGATTTTGGTGGGAAAATAAATCTCATAAAAACAATGATTTAGGTCCCGATTTAGTGCCATTTTGACCGGCTTGCGACAAAATGGGCGGATTCATCTTGCCTTCCATCAGCCAAGAGGACATGATTCTGCCGCGTCGTGAAAAAGCGCATAAATCGGCAATTGCCAAAAGCGGCTGAGTGACTTATATCAGCCCCTCAATTTGGAGCAATGGTGAGGCAGGGCGCATGGGGCGCTCACCGCACCGTAAGGAGATTGTCCATGCAGGAACGTTTCAATGAAGCGTTGAAAGAAGCGATCAAAAGCAAGGACAAGATTCGCGTCTCAACCCTCCGTCTGATTACCGCGGCCATTAAAGACCGCGATATCGCGGCCCGCAGCGCTGATAGCGGCAGCGGCATTACCGACGAGCAAATTCTCGAAATCCTCGCCAAAATGGTCAAGCAGCGCCAAGAAGCCGCGACCACGTATGAAGAGGCCGGCCGCCTCGAATTGGCCGAGCAAGAGCGCGCTGAAATTGTCGTCATTGAAGAATTTCTGCCGCAGCAATTGAGCGAAGACGAAGTGTCGGCCGCGGTTGATGCGGCGATTGCCGAGCTGGGCGCCGAAACGCTGAAAGATATGGGCAAGGTGATGGGTCTGTTGAAGGGCCAATATGCCGGGCAAATGGATTTCGGCAAAGCCAGCGGTCTGGTCAAACAAAAGCTCGGCTAGCTTTCATTCACAGCTTATTGCGCGGTGGTGTCGTCTGGCGGCTGGAAGCCGTGTCGGCAAAGCCGTAAACTGGTGCCATGGCGTTTCCGCAAAACTTTCTTGAAGAGATTAAAACCCGCTTATCGGTTTCCGATGTGGTGGGCCGCAAGGTGAAGCTGCAACGCCGCGGCCGCGAGTTTGTCGGTCTCAGCCCGTTTAAACCGGAAAAAACACCATCCTTTACGGTCAATGATGACAAGCAATTTTACCATTGCTTCTCCACCGGCAAGCATGGCTCGGTATTCGACTTTCTGATGGAAACCGAGGGGTTGAGCTTTCCCGAAGCGGTTGAGCGTTTGGCCTCTGAGGCCGGGTTACAAATGCCGGAGCGCGACCCGCAAGCGGCGCAACGGGCGCAACGCCAAGCCGGTTTGCTGGATGTTACCGAGCTGGCTGCCAAATGGTTTCAGGCGCAATTGAAAACTGGCGCGGCTGCTGAGGCGCGTGCCTATTTGGAGCGTCGTGGGGTGACTGCTGAAATGATTGAGCGGTTCGGCATTGGCTTCGCACCGGCGTCGCGCACGGCACTGTTGGAGGCGCTGACGGCGCGGCAAGTTCCGGTCGATAAGATTGTCGAAAGCGGCATGGCCATTCAGCCGGAAGACCGGTCTTATAATAATGGCGCCGCTTATGACCGGTTTCGCGACCGCATTATGTTTCCTATCGCTGATGCGCGCGGGCGGGTAATCGCTTTTGGCGGGCGCGCCATGAGTGCTGACGCCAAAGCGAAATATCTCAACTCGCCGGAGACGCCGCTGTTTCATAAGAGCCATGTGCTGTATAATTTTGCGCAAGCCCGCCAACCGGCGCATGAGCAAGACAGCGTGTTGATTGCAGAAGGCTATATGGATGTTGTCGGCATGGCGCGGGCCGGCATTTATAATGCGGTGGCAGGGCTCGGCACGGCGATTACCGAAGAGCAAATCAATATGGCGTGGCGCATGGCGCCGGAGCCGATTTTATGTCTCGATGGCGACCAAGCCGGATTGCGCGCCGCCTATCGGGTTATCGATCGGGCGCTGCCATTGTTGAAGCCCGGCTATTCATTGCGTTTTGCCATTTTGCCGCCCGGCAAAGACCCGGATGATGTGGTGCGTGACGGCGGGGCAGAAGCCCTGCAGGCCGTTTTGGGCAAGGCGATGAGCCTGATTGACCTAATGTGGGAGCGCGAGATTGAAGCGTCCCCCTGGGATACGCCGGAACGGGCAGCGGCGCTGAAAAAGCGACTGCGCGAAGCGGTAGCGCAAGTGCGCGATATGGATGTGCGTCACTTATATGGGCAAGAGATTAAGGCGCGGTTGGATAAATTGCTGGGCGAAAGCGGCGTGCCGTATCAAAACCGTGCGCCCGGCGGTAAGGTCATTCGTCATAAGTTTCGCGCTCAGCCGACATCGGAAGCGCGGCGCTCGGCATTGGCCACCGGAGCGCAAGATTGGTCACAACGTGAGGCGTTGATTGTGCTGTGTGTGTTGCAGCATCCGGCGATTTTGCTGCACCAGCGTGACTTGTTTGAAACGATTGAACTGAAATCCACGGCGCTCGATACATTACGCTTTGATATTATTGATTATTTCGACCATTTGGAGGCCGCCGGTCCTGATTCGCCGGGGCTTGACAATGGCGCGTTGAAAGGGCATTTGATAGGCGAGGGGAAGCAGCACATTTGTGAGCGGCTGGTGGCAATGCCGGAGGCTCGGCGTCTAAGTTTCGCCCGCATGGAAAGTGATTTGGACGAAGTTATGGCGGGGTGGCTTGAAGTGACCCGCATTCACCATAAGTTACAAACACTGGCGGCCGAATTGCAGGCGGTGCAGACCGAATTGGAAGTCGAATTGGCGCGTGATGGAACGCAGCACGCGCTGGAGCGCCTTTTGGCGATTAAAAACGAGATTGCTGCGCTGGAGCGTGAAGACGATAGCGCGGTGTGAAGCTGAACGTGAGAGGGGTCACGGAGAGGTCAATGGCAAGCAAAAAAGCCAAAGCAAAAGAACAGGAAGTCGATACCGGCGATAGCCCGCTTATCGATATGAACAATCGCGACGTCAAGCGCATGATTAAAGCCGCCAAAGAGACCGGCTTCGTCACCTATGATGCGTTGAATGCGGTGCTGCCGCCCGAAGAGTTTTCGTCAGAGCAAATCGAAGACATTATGGCGATGCTGTCTGAAATGGGCATCACCGTGGTCGAGACCGATGAATCGGATGATGGCGACGAAGAAACCGGCGGCGATAAAGCGGCCAATGATGACGGCGCCGCCGCCACAACGACAGCTGTTGCCAAAACCGCCAAAACCACCACCGCCGGTGACCGCACCGATGATCCGGTGCGCATGTATTTGCGCGAAATGGGGTCAGTGGAGCTGCTGTCGCGCGAAGGCGAGATTGCCATCGCCAAGCGCATAGAGGCCGGTCGCGAGACCATGATTGCCGGCTTGTGCGAAAGCCCGTTGACCTTCCAAGCGATTATTATTTGGCGCGACGAGTTGAACGAAGGCAAAGTTTTGCTGCGCGACATTATCGATTTGGATGCGACCTTTGCCGGTCCGGAAGCCAAGAAGATTGACCGCTCGGCCGAAGGGGCGGCGCCGCCGCCATCCGGTGCGCCGTCTGGTGAGGCTGAAGGCGAGCCGGATGAGGATGATGATGAGGCTGAAGGCAATATGTCATTGTCAGCCATGGAAATGGAACTGAAGCCGAAAGTGCTGGGCAGTTTTGACATCATCGCGTCGACCTATAAAAAGCTGCGCCGCCTGCAAGACCAAAGTGTCGAGCTGCAAGCGCAGAACAAAGAGCTGACCAAGGCACAACAAACCCGTCTCGGTAAGTTGAGCAGCGAGATTATCGACGAGGTGAAAAGCCTGTCGCTGAACAATAATCGCATCGAGGCGCTGGTTGAGCAGCTCTATACGATTAACAAGCGGCTGGTCGGGCTGGAAACTCAGTTGTGGCGGCACGCGCAAAAGGCCGGTGTAACGCGTGAAGATTTCCTCAAGCAATACCAGGGCAATGAATATGAAGCCAATTGGGCGCGCCGGGTCGGCCGTCTGACCGGCAAGGGCTGGAAAGATTTCATCCAGAAAAACCGTGATGAAGTAAAGGCCATCCGCACCGAGATTCAAGAGCTGGCCAATGAGACCGGTCTCGATATTTCCGAATATCGTCGTATTGTCCGCACCGTGCAAAAAGGTGAGCGCGAGGCGCGCATCGCCAAAAAGGAAATGGTCGAAGCCAATTTGCGCTTGGTGATTTCCATTGCCAAAAAATACACCAATCGCGGTCTGCAATTCCTCGACCTGATTCAAGAAGGCAATATCGGCCTGATGAAAGCGGTCGATAAATTTGAATATCGCCGCGGTTATAAATTCTCGACCTATGCGACATGGTGGATCCGTCAAGCGATTACCCGTTCGATTGCCGACCAGGCCCGCACCATCCGTATTCCGGTGCATATGATTGAGACCATCAACAAGCTGGTGCGTACCTCACGGCAAATGCTGCATGAGTTTGGGCGCGAGCCGACACCGGAAGAGCTGTCGGAAAAACTCTCCATGCCGTTGGACAAAGTGCGCAAGGTTTTGAAAATCGCCAAAGAGCCGATTTCGCTGGAGACCCCGATTGGCGATGAAGAAGACAGCCAGCTGGGTGACTTCATTGAAGACAAAAATGCCATTTTGCCGATTGATGCAGCCATTCAGTCAAACCTGCGCGACACGACGACGCGGGTTCTGGCCTCGCTGACACCGCGCGAAGAGCGTGTGCTGCGCATGCGTTTCGGCATTGGGATGAATACGGACCACACTTTGGAAGAGGTTGGCCAGCAATTCTCGGTAACCCGTGAGCGTATCCGCCAGATTGAAGCGAAAGCTTTGCGCAAGCTGAAGCACCCCAGCCGCTCGCGTAAGCTAAGAAGTTTCCTTGACAATTAATCGTCAATAAGGGCATAGAACGCGTGATTTTGGCGCTTTTTGGCGAGTGAGCTATTTATGTTACTGACAATGATGAAAGCGAAGATTCACCGTGCTTCGGTGACCCAGTGTGACATGCACTATCAAGGGTCTATCTCGGTGGACGAAGACTGGCTCGATAAGGTGGACATTCTGCCGAATGAGCAAGTTGATGTGCTGAACATCAATACCGGTGCGCGGTTTACCACTTACGCCATTCCGGCGGCGCGCGGCTCAAAAACCATTGGCATTAATGGGGCGGCGGCGCGGTTAGCGCAAAAAGAAGATTTGGTGATTATCATCGCTTATGCGCAAATGAGCGAAGATGAAGCCAAAGCGTATGAACCGTCTGTATTTCTTCCCGAATTGGAAGCATAATCATCCGCGTCTCTGGGGGCCTGTAGCTCAGCTGGTTAGAGCGGTCCGCTCATAACGGATTGGTCGCAGGTTCAAGTCCTGCCGGGCCCACCAGCGCCCTTCGGGCGTTGGTGGTTTTTCATATTTTGGCGCAGACTTGGCCTATCGCCCGCGCGCCAAAACGTGTCGTCAACCGCCGGACGGCGGTTGAGCGCGAGAGAGCCAAGAACCGCTTTTTCCCCATCCGCTCGCCTAAAAAAGCCTATAATAAACCATGCGCGTTTTTCTGATTGCCCTTCTCATTCTTACCTCGTCTGCCTCTAGCTTCGTTTATGCCTGGCAGCCGGTGGCGCATGAGCGCGGCACGGCCTATCGTTTGGATGGGGCAAAAATCTCCGGCCAAGCGGAGACCGGGGCCGAGGTATATATCCTCATCGAGCCGGAAGTCGCCTTGCCCGCTTTGTCAATCGGTGAGCAGCAAAGCTATCGCAATATTATTTTCAATTATGGCGACAGCTATATTTGCGGGCCGCGACGCGAGGTTAAGGTGACGGTGGACGGCCAGCTGTTGCGCGAGCGCGAGGCCGGGCAGCTTTATGATTGGCATGTGTTTCTCAAAGGGTTTCTGACCACCCATTATGGCGAGGTGCTGAGCTATGAAAGCCTCAGCACGCCGGATGACAGCGATATCGCCGCCCGCATGCTGGCCGCCAAACAGACCATCACGCTGGAGCGCAAATGGGATAATTGCGGCGATGATGGGGTGTTTCAATTTCGGGTAAGTGACTAGCCCACACGCCTCAAAAGTGAGCCGTCTTTTTGCTTGTCGCGTTGCGCCACAAAAAAGCGCGGCCCGGTGATTTTTTCATAAGCTTTGTCATGCACGGTGGAAACAAAATGCCACTGCGCGCTGATGCGCCGCTTTGTGATGTCGAGCTTCAGCCAACCGCGTTTGGCACCGTCGAGATAGACCAGCGGTTCATTGCGATCGATAAAGCCCGCAGCGACACTGCCCGGTGTGCGCGGCGGCAGCACATCATCCAACCCCGGACTGGTGATGGACCCGCAGACCAATTCGGCCCCGAAACCTTGACCGCGCTTGGTGCGCAAGTCACCGGCCAGCGCGGTATGAATATCGCCGGTCAGCACAATCGGTGTGGCGTTTCCGGTCGACAGGATATCCAGAAAACGCTGTCGCGCCTCGGGGTAGCCGCCCCAACTATCGGGCAATAATATCGGGCCATATTTGCTGTTCTCAATAAAAGCGGCGGCAACCCGCGCCGCCGGATGCAGAAGCGGCGCAAGGTCGGGTGTGCGCAGGGGGCTGAGCAAAAATTGCTGGCCGATAAGGTGCCACGGCGCATCATCTGTCGCTTCTGTTTCAGCGCTCAGCCAAGCCTCTTGCTCGGCGCCCAATACCTCAGTGCCATAAAGGCCACGCGCCAAAGCTCCGCGACCGGGTATCGGCGTGCGGGCATAATGGCGCGCATCCAGCATCGACAGTCGCCCCAATTTGCCAAGCGAAAAGCCACGAAAAATCTTATCCGGCCGCGCCGCCTCATTAAGCCGTATCGGCAGCCATTCATGATAGGCCTGAATGGCGGCGCCGCGCATGGCCGCAAAGCCTTCGGGCGGGCCGTCAAAATCGGTCGAGCCGTCGCGATAAGTGCCGTTTCTAATCTCATGGTCGTCCCAGACACAGATAAACGGGTGGCGCGCATGCAGGGCTTGCAGGTCGGGGTCACGGCGATATTGCCGATAGCGGCGGCGATAATCACCCAGATGCAGCACCGCGTCCAAATCATCGGTCGCCATATCGGCATAGGCATGAAAATAACCTGCCGGATGATTGGAGCAGGCAGCCACGCCTAGCTTCAGCCGCCCGCCATTGGGCAGTGTCTTGGTGCGGCCAATGGGCGAGCTGATGTCGCCATGGGTGAAGCGATAATAATAAGTGCGTCCGGCGTCGAGGCCGGTGACATCAACCTTAACCGTGAAGTCGTGCGTCGCATCGGTCTCGGTCATGCCCGCGGCGATGATGCGGCGCATATTTTTGTCCCGTGCCATTTGCCAGCTGACTTTTTGCGGCGCTTTCGTTTCACCGACATCCAGCCGCGTCCATATTATCACGCTGTCTTGGGTCGGGTCGCCACTGGCTATGCCGCAATCAAACCGCGCTGTCGGTTCCGCCCTGGCGATAAGCGGTGCCGCGGCCAGCCCGCCGCCGATAATTTTAAGGGCTGTGCGCCTGTTGGTTGTGCTGTCGGTCATTATTTTTCTTGCCTTCACCTTATGGCTCAAAGCTTAGCAGGGCGTAAACGCTTTTCAACCTCGTGCCAATCGACCGTGTCTTTGGCGGCTATGAACACCAGCTGAGGTGTGCGGGTTTCGGCCGCGACCAGCGTATATCGTTCACCCACTGCTTGCAGCCGATGGGTGCCGCTATGGCCCTTGGCGCGGATGAGCGGCGTAGTTTCCAGCACATTTTTCAGCGCCTCGATGTTGACCGGCGTGTCGCCCGTATAGGCGTAGCTGTCGAACATATCATCCGCGTAAAAGGGGGCATTAGACGAAGGCGTGACAAGCGGCTTGTCGAGCCGAAGCTCAAAGAGCGAAGGCTGAAGCATATCGGCCAAGACACCATCATTTGGTGTGGCAATAGGGGCGTCGGTCATCTCTTGCAGCATGGCGCTTGCGCTTGCGCCATCATCGCCGGTCAGGTCGGTTTTGGTGAGCAGGCAGAAATCGGCTTGGGCGATTTGCCGCTGCACCAGCTTGCCGGTGAACTTGTCTTTGCGGCGTGTTGACAGGCTGTCGGCCGCCACGGCGACATAAACACCGGCCAAATGCAGCCCCTTTATGCCGAAGCCCAAATAAGCCAGCCGCGCCGGTTCGCCCGCCCCGCTGGCCTCGACCAAAATATGATCGGGCGGGTTGGGCATCGCGGCCAGTTCTTGCAATTGCTTCAGCGCATCGTCTTGCAGCTGGCAGCAGGCGCAGCCATTGGCCAGCGATATGGTGTCGCCGTCATGTTCGGCAATCAGATCGGCATCGATATTTATCGCCCCGAAATCATTGACCAGAATGGTCAGCCGCTTGCCGTGATCGCCCGACAGCAGGCGATTAATGAGCGTGGTTTTGCCGGCCCCCAAATAGCCACCCAAGATGGTGAGGGGCAGCGTCATTTCTCAATCGGACATTTTTTGCCGCCAAACACTGTGCCCCAAATCCCGATGTCTCTCAGCCCTTCGGCACCGACCTCAAACGGGTCTTGTTCCAGCACGGTAAAGTCGGCTCGTTTACCGGCTCGCAGGCTGCCGACCTCATGCTCCAGCCCCAGCATATAGGCGGCGTCGACCGTGATGGCTTTCAGCGCGTCATATAGCGGCACAATCTCGCCTTCGCCGACCACTTTACCGGCCTCATTAATGCGTGTTGCCGCCACCCAAGCCGAGTTGAGCGGCAGGGCAGGGGCCATGGTGTAGTCGCTATGCACGGCGAAAGGAATATTATGCCGCTTCAGCGTGCCAAGCCGCGCCATGGAATAGGCGCGTTCTTCGCCCAGTGCTTCCTTGGCATAAATTTCACTCAGCTCGTGCAGGTAATAGACATTGGCTGAGGCAATCGCGCCAAGATCAGCCATACGGCGCACTTGCTCAGGCGTTGACAGGCCGAAATGCTCAATAGTGAACCGATGGTTGAAACGCGGCTTTTCATTTTGCAATTTTTCCAGCGTGTCGAGCGCCAGTTCCAGCCCCATATCGCCGGTGCAATGCACATGCACCTTATAGCCTTCATGCCATAATAGCCGCGCGGCTTCCTCAAAGCGTTCCGGCACCATCAGCCATTCGCCGTCATGGCCGTCAAGATAGCCCGGCTCGCCGACCATCATCAGCTGCGAGAAAAATGCCCCATCGGTAAACAGCTTGGCATGGTCGGAAAAAAACAATTTGTCGGTGTTGAGGTCGGGATAAGCGGCAATCTCTGAAACCACGCGCCGATAACCGCCGTCGGCGGCCAGAGCCAACACATTAGGCGTGTAATGGACGCGAAACGGCGTGTCATCCGTGTTGAAAAAGCCGAGCGCCGCTTGCCATTCCATTTCGAAATTGAAAATGCCGATGCCCATATCGCCCAGCATGGTGTGACCCCCGAAATGCGCCACTTGCTTCAATCGTTGCATGCCGAGGCCAAATTTTTCCGGCGACATGATAATCGGGTTGAGCGCATTAATGGCCAGCCGCAATCCGTTTTCGAAAAACAGACCGGCATCTAAATCAACTTGCGGGTGGCCGCCTACCTCGTTGGTGTTGAGGCCGAAATGCTCAATCGCCGCGCTGTTCATAATCACTTCATGGAAAGAGCGATGCCAAACAATGACCGGCCGATGCGGGCAGGCTGCGTCAATTTCTTTGCGCGTCACATCGCCGTGCCAATTGCGGTGATAGCCCCAGGTGAAAAACGGCGTTTCGTCTTCGCCCTGTGTCAGTTCGGCCAAGCGCGCCAGATAAGCGTCATGGGTTTTGGTGGCGGGCACTTTTTCCCATGGCAAATCCCATTCCAGCGCGGTGATGAATTGCATCGGCAAAATCACTGCCGCCATAGATGGGTGCAGATGCGGGTCGATAAAGCCGGGCATAATCACTTTGTCGGCAAAACTGTCGTCAATATTATGCGGATGACGGTCGAGCCATGGCTTCAGGCTGTCCAGCGTGCCAACCTCCAGCACTTGCCCATCTCTGACGGCGATGGCCGTGCCCTGCGGCAAGCTCGGTTCCATTGTATGAATGGCGCGCGCCGTAAATACCGTAATCTCTGACATAAGCCCTCCCAAAGCCGTCTCATAAAACTTGCCACAGCCTAGCAAAACGCGGCAAGCTAACCAGACTGTTTTTTGAGGGAGGAGAAAAAATGGAAGCTTCAGCTATTTTGCAACCGGTCATTGCCCTGTGCTTGTGGACCGGCGTGATGATGATTTGGATGTATGCCACGCGTATTCCGGCCATTGGTAAGGCGAATATTCCGGATGAAGAAATGGGCCACCCGCCGGGCATGCAATTGCTGCCGTCTGAGGTGCGCCGCATTGCCGACAATTATAACCATCTGTTTGAGCAACCGACGCTGTTTTATGCCGTCTGTGTGGCCATTGCGGTGGCCGGGCATGTTGACGCCATGGCGGTCAATTGCGCGTGGGCCTTTGTTGCCATTCGCGTGGTGCATTCGCTCATTCAATCAACGGTGAATATTGTACTGCTGCGGTTCGGCGTGTTTCTGCTGAGCTGGGTGCCGCTGTTCATCCTGATGATTCGCGAAGCTTTGGTTATTTTCTAAGACCAAAACGACTGTTTTCAGCGGCGCTCCTGCAACGGGGCGCCGCTGTGCCGTTGTGGCGCGCGGCGAACTGTCACATAAATGTCACAGAAATGCCGCAACTCACACTTTTTTGACAGAATGTCGCAGTTTTGCGTGTAATTGTGAATCGAACTCACCTAAGAGTTGTGCGGGCCAAATCCCCGAGGGGGGCCTTTAGTAATTGGGAAAACAGCAGTTCTCCCGATTGGAATTTTTGTAAGGGAGTAACTTATGACAAAACTTTCAAAATCAGCCGCCATCGGCGCCACAGCCCTGCTGATGAGCACGTCAGCTATGGCTGCTGACGTTAAAATCAGCGGTTTCGTCGATTTCGACACACATATTACTGAGACCGATAAAGCTGAGTTGGACAGCCAATTGGGCCAGGATTTTTATATCCCTAGCTTAACGCCTACACTTGCAGGTGCTGGGGAAAGCTTCGAAAATATGCATCATACAGCTCAGTCCTCGCGTTTGCGTTTGTCTGCCAAACAAGATGGCATCACAGCGTTTTTCGAGCTTGACTTCTTCGGCTCTGCCGGTAACGAGCGCGTGTCAAACTCTGACAACCCGCGTCTGCGCCGCGCTTTCATCAAAACCGATAATCTGTTGATGGGTCAGGAATGGTCAACCTTCCAAAACCTATCTGCAATTCCGGAAAGCGCCAGCTTCTTGGTTGCGTCAGACGCGCAAGTGTTTGTCCGCCAGAACCAAATCCGCTACACCAATGGTGCCTTCCAGATTGCGCTGGAAGATGGTGGTCGAAGCCGCGTTTACGATAATGATTCAAACACACGTTCCGAACACCAGAATCAAGAATTCGGCGATATTGTGTTGCGTTACAACCACAAAGCCGATTTCGGTAACGTATCCGTTTCTTACCTTCAGCGCGCTGAAGTGGAAGTAGAGGAAGGTGTTACTGTTGATGGTTCAGGGTTCAACATTGCCGGTCGTGTTAAAGCCGGTGCCGGTGATGTGCGCTTCAGCTATGTTTCAGGCGAAGGCCTGGGTCGTTATGTCGGTCTGCACGCTACTGAAGAAGGTTATGTCGATAGCGACAACAAAGCCCACAATACGGAAAGCACAGGTCACGTTATTGCTCTGCGCTACCCGCTGGGCGCCGGTCGCATCAACATCGGTAACAGCACGTTGACAATCGACAATCCGGCCGAAGACGGTCGTGTTGAAGAGTCTACCTCTTCATATGTTGCTTATCTGTGGAATCCGAAGCCGAAGCTGACTTACGGCGTCGAGTATTTGACAGCTGATCTGACAAAGCAAGCTACAGGTGCTGCCAATGAAGGCAACATGACACGCATGACTTTCTCAGCAAAGTTGGCTTTCTAAGCTTATTAGCTGATTACATTGGAAGGGCGGTGCCGCGCGCACCGCCCTTTTTTGTTGGCTGAGCGGGGGTAAAGCGGTTACAAACGGCACAGAAATCGCGCTTCGCGCTCGCAAAACGTAAAGGGAAAAGCCATGGCCGCGTATCAATATGTTTATGTAATGGACCGTCTGTCGAAGACCTATGCCGGTGGCAAGCAGGTTTTGAAGGATGTTCGCCTGTCTTTCTTCCCGGGCGCGAAAATCGGTATTGTCGGTGTCAATGGCGCGGGTAAATCGACGCTTTTGAAAATCATGGCCGGCATTGATACGGAATATCAGGGCGAGGCGTGGGCCGCCGAGGGCGCAAAGGTCGGCTATCTGGAGCAGGAGCCGCAGCTCAACCCCGATAAAGACGTGTTCGGCAATGTTATGGAAGGGGTGGCTGAAAAGCAGGCCCTGCTGGCGCGCTATAATGAATTGGCGATGAATTATTCTGACGAGACGGCCGATGAAATGGCGTCTCTGCAAGACCAGATTGACGCGCAAAACCTTTGGGATTTGGACGCGCAGGTTGAGCAGGCCATGGACGCGCTCAGGTGCCCGCCGGGTGATGCCTCGGTTGAGCATTTGTCGGGTGGTGAAAAGCGCCGCGTCGCGCTGTGCAAACTGCTGCTTGAAAAGCCTGACTTGCTGCTGCTTGACGAACCGACCAACCACCTCGATGCCGAGACGGTGGCCTGGCTGCAGCACCATTTGGCAGAGTTTGCCGGCAGGGTGGTGCTGGTCACCCACGACCGCTATTTCCTCGACCAAATCACCGGCTGGATTTTGGAATTGGATCGCGGGCAGGGCATCCCTTATGAGGGCAATTACTCCAATTGGTGGGAGCAGAAACAAAAACGCCTCGCGCAGGAAGCGCGCGAAGACGATGCCAAGCAGCGCACACTGGCCAGTGAATTGGAATGGATTCGCCAATCCCCGAAAGCGCGGCAAGCCAAGTCGAAAGCGCGTATCTCGGCCTATGAGGAATTGTTGGAAAGCCAAGGCCGCGAAGAGGTTGGCCGGGCGCAAATCACCATCCCGTCCGGCCCGCGCTTGGGCGGCATTGTGCTTGAGGCGGAAAACCTCACCAAAGGGTTTGGCGACAAGCTGCTGATTGATGATTTATCGTTCAAACTGCCGCCCGGCGGCATTGTCGGTGTTATCGGCCCGAACGGTGCGGGTAAAACGACGCTGTTCAAAATGCTGACGGGGGTTGAAACGCCCGATAATGGCGCGCTGCGCGTCGGCGATACGGCGGTGATGGGCTATGTCGATCAAAGCCGCGACAGCCTCGATGACAATAAAAATGTTTGGGAAGAGATTTCCGGCGGCTTGGATATTCTCGAGCTCGGCAAGCGCGAGATGAATTCGCGCGCTTATGTGAG
>JBMHCM010000060.1:0-17045 GCA_049889915.1 Parvibaculales bacterium | reverse complement strand
ATTTTTCGCCGACAGCAGCGCCGACACCATGCCCAAAGCCAAGAACAGTGACCCGCCGCCAAAATCACCAACCAGATTGAGCGGCGGCACCGGCTTGTCTTTACCGATACCGGCCAGCGCCCCGGTCAGCGAGATGTAGTTAATATCGTGTCCGGCAGCATGGGCCAGCGGGCCATATTGCCCCCAGCCGGTCATCCGGCCATAAACCAATGCCTCATTGCGCGCCAAGCAGACATCCGGCCCCAGCCCCAAACGCTCCATCACGCCGGGGCGATAGCCCTCTTGCAGCGCATCGGCTTGCTCAACCAGACGCAAAACGGTCTCCACCGCTTCCGGCTTTTTCAAATCCAAAGCCAAAGAGCGACGCCCACGGCTATGCGGGTCACGGGGAATACCGCCACCGCCGCCTTTGCGGTCGATACGCAGCACTTCTGCGCCCATATCTGACAACAACATGGCGCAGTAAGGCCCTGGGCCGATACCTGTCATTTCAATGATTTTAATGCCGCTCAGCGGTCCTTTACCCATGGTAAATCCTCCCAAATTTGATTGCTCAAACGGTAAGCCCGTGCGCCAATGCAGACAAGAAATTTATTTCTTGCCGCCGCGCACCACTTCAATATTCAGTTCTTGGATTTTTTTGCGCAGCGTATTGCGGTTCAGTCCCAGCAGCTCTGCCGCTTTGATTTGGTTGCCGCGGGTTGCCTCCAAGCTCAGTTCAATCAGCGGTAACTCAACTTCACGCAGCACCCGCTCATACAGCCCATTGGGTGGCAGGCCATTGCCATGGCTTTTAAAGTAATTGTTTAAATGGAAATGCAGGCTGTCGGTCAGGCTGCCCGCTTCGGCGGGGGCCACGCCGGGCGCTTGCAAATCGGTTTCGTTCAACTCCATGCGCACCGCATCGGCGCTGATGGTGTCTTCGACATAAAGCGCGCACAGACGGCGTACCAGATTTTCCAATTCGCGCACATTGCCCGGCCAGCTATGGGCGCGCATCTCGTCGCGCGCCGCCTGGTCAAAGTTTTTGGCGGCCAGCCCCTCTTCCACACCACGCGCCATAAAATGGCGCACCAAATCATCAATATCTTCTAGCCGCTCGCGCAATGGCGGCAGCCGCAGCGGCACCACATTAAGGCGGAAATACAAGTCTTCGCGAAACAGACCCTGCCGAATGAGACGGCGCAAATCTTGGTGGGTGGCAGCAATAATTCGCACATCGGTCTTTATCGGCGTGCGGCCGCCAATCGTCGTGTATTCGCCTTCTTGCAGCACGCGCAGCAAACGGGTTTGCGTTTCCATCGGCATGTCGCCAATCTCATCAAGAAACAGCGTGCCGCCCTCGGCTTGCGCGAAACGGCCATCCATACGCTGATTGGCACCGGTGAACGCACCCTTCTCATGGCCGAAGAGCTCGCTCTCAATCAGGTCGCGTGGAATGGCCGCCATATTAATGGCGACAAATTCGCCGCGCTTGCGGGTGCCATAATCGTGCAAGGCGCGGGCCACCAATTCTTTGCCGGTGCCGCTTTCGCCGGTAATCAGTACCGACAAATCATTTTGCGTCAGCCGTGCCACGGCGCGATAGATTTCCTGCATGGCCGGTGAGCCGCCGACCAGCGGCAGGCCGTCTTCATCATCGGCCTCATCGCGCTGATTGCCCGTATCGCGCGGCACCTCAATGGCGCGTTGCACCAAATCGGTCAGTTCGGCCAGATCAAACGGCTTGGGCAGATAATCAAAGGCACCTTTCTCAGCCGCCGTAATGGCCGTGCCGAGGGTGTTCTTGGCGCTGATGACGATAATCGGCAAATCGGGGCGCAGTTTTTTGATACGCGGGATAAGGTCAAAAGCGTTTTGGTCCGGCATCATCACATCGGTAACGATGACATCGCCTTCGCCATTGCTGACCCATTGCCAGAGCGAAGAGGCGGTACCGGCAGCACGGACTTCAAATCCGGCGCGGGTCAGTGCTTGTGTCAAAACGGTGCGGATGGCCTTATCGTCATCGGCAACGAGAACGGTTCCTTGGCTCATTGATCGCTCTCCAGAGTTGTTTTGGTCATCGGCAAACGGACACAAAATACGGTGCGGCCCGGCTCACTATCGCATTCAATGGTGCCGCCATGATCGCCAATAATTTTTGCCACCAAAGCCAGCCCCAAACCAGTGCCGGTCGCTTTAGTGGTCACAAACGGGTCAAACAAATGGCTGCGAATATCTTCCGGCACGCCGGCGCCATTATCAATAACGCTAAACTCAAGCGGCAAGCTGACCGGCTTGGCGCACCCCGGTACCGACAATCTAACACCCGGTCGAAACGCCGACACAAGCCGAATTTCCGGCTTTTTGCCGACCGCCGCCTCGGCCGCATTCTTCACCAGATTGAGGAAGACTTGCGTCAGCAAATCCTTATTGCCCTGCACCGGCGGAAGCGACGGGTCATAATCTTCCTGAAAAGTCACATGCGAGGCGAAACCATTACCGGCCAGCAAGCGCACATTACCGAGCACGGCATGCACATTAACCGCTTGGTCCATCTCCGCGTGATTATCGGTGAACACCTCAAACTCATCAACCAGACCGGCAATCCGGTCGGTTTCGCTGATAATCAATTGCGTTAAGTCGATATTTTCAGGGTTGGCGTCGCTTTCCAACAATTGCGCCGCCCCCTTAATGCCGGAAAGCGGATTTTTAATCTCATGCGCCAGCATGGCCGACATGGCCGAAACCGAACGCGCGGCGCCACGATGCGTCAATTGCCGGTCGATGTGATGCGCAACTGAGCGCGGTTGCACGACAATCAGCGCATGCCGCGCGGCATCGGTTCCGCCGGGCGTCACATGCAAATCAACAATACGGTCGGACTTATCACCGGCAATCAGCGGCATGGTCAGGTCGATGCCATATTCATTAAAGCTGGCTGCTGCGTCGAGACAGCGCTCCACCAGCCCGACCAACGGGCTACCAAACGGCACGATACGTTCAATATGCTGTCGCCGCAGCACATTCAGGCCGACGCCGAAAAACTCCTGCGCGGCAAAATTGGCATAAGTGATATGGCGGTTTTCCGCCACTGCCAGCACCGGCTGCGGCAGCGAGTCGAGAATGTGCTTCTCATCCATCATGCCGCCACCTGCTTGCCGGTTTGATAGACCTGCTGCATGGCATCGCGCACTGCTTGCGGGTCATCGAGGCGGCAAATATGCGCACGGGTCGCGCGCCCTTCAGCGACCCCCAAAAACGCTTCGATAAAACCGGCAATATGTTTGCGGCCAACCCGAACCCCCAGCCCTTCGCCATAATGCGTCAGGCAGCGAGTATACCAATCGTCGAAAATTGCCCATTGCTGCTCGGCCGGCGGGTCAGACGGCCATACGCCGTCATTAAGAAACGTCGCCACCTGCCCAAGCAACCACGGACGACCGATCGCAGCTCTACCGACCATCACCCCATCAGCGCCGGACTGCGCCAATGCCTGCTTGGCGGCCGCACCGTCCACAATATCGCCATTGACGATAACCGGAATATCAACCGCCTCAACGGTGGCCCGCACCGCCTGCCAATCGGCCGTGCCTTTGTAGAACTGGCAACGCGTGCGGCCATGCACGGTGATCATTTTAACGCCCAGCCCTTGCGCAATGCGCGCCAAATGCGGCGCGTTGAGGCTGTCATGGTCCCAACCAAGGCGCATTTTCAGCGTCACCGGCTTATCGCTGCCCTCAATGGTGGCGGCGATAATCGCCTCGGCCAAGCCTTCATCGCGCATCAGCGCCGAGCCGGACAGACCGCCGGTAACCTGACGCGACGGGCAGCCCATATTAATATCAACAATGTCGGCTCCGGCGGCACAGGCCAGCTTGGCGCCCTCGCGCATCCAATGCGGGTCGCGCCCGGCCAATTGCAAGATAAAGGGTGATAAGTCAGCGCCCTCGGCGCGCTTCACCACATCGGGGCGGGCGCGGACCAAATCTTCACTGGCCACCATTTCCGACACAACTTGCGCACCGGTGGTTTTGGCGACGCATTGGCGAAATGCCAAATCGGTGACACCGGACATTGGCGCCAAAAGCACCCGTCCGTTCAAAGATATATCACCGACAGAAATGGTCATTTAATAGGCAAACCGTTTATTTTCATAAGTTTGCCTAAAATGCAGGCATTTAGGCCCTTTGGCAAGAATAATCGCCACCCCTTCGCAAGCCTATCGCCAAAGCTGACGGTTCGGGCTAGATTGCCAAGATGACGGATGCACCGAAAATTGCTGTGGTGATGGTGGCGGCCGGGCGTGGACACCGCGCCGGCGAAGGCTTACCCAAACAATATCGCGCCATGCCGGATGGTGGCGGCGATACGGTGTTGGCGCGCAGCCTTAACGCTTTTGCGCAAAACAAACACATCAACAAGATTTGCACGGTCATTCATCAGAATGATGTAAAACTTTATAATAATTCTATTAAGTCATTAACTTATCACAATTTTATTTTTTGTCATGGCGGCGCTGAACGGCAGGACTCGGTGCGGCTGGGTCTCGAAGCCCTGGCGCAACAACCGGATGGCGCGCCGGATATTGTGCTCATCCATGATGCAGCGCGGCCCTATGTCAGCGACAAAATCATCGATGCGTGTGTTGATGCCTTGAAAGATAATGACGGTGCCCTGCCCGCCTTGCCGGTGACCGATACGCTGAAACGGGCAAACAATGCTGTGGCCAATGCTGTAATCGGTGAAACCGTGCCGCGAGACGATCTGTATCGCGCACAAACGCCGCAGGCCTTCCATTTCGATAAAATATTGGCCGCGCATCAGGCAGCGGCAGCGGGCATGACCGATGATGCCGCCGTGGCCGAGGCGGCGGGACTGCGCGTCGCCCTGGTCGATGGCGATAGCCGCAACATTAAATTGACCCATGAGGATGATTTTATGAGCACCGCATTAATGCCGCGTACCGGCATGGGGTTTGACGTTCACCGCTTTGATGCGCCGGGCAGCGCCGAGGCCATTATGTTGGGCGGCATTGCTATTGCGCATGACCGTACGCTTATCGGCCATAGCGATGCTGATGTGGCCCTGCACGCAATTACCGATGCGCTGCTGGGAGCGCTGGCTGCCGGTGATATTGGCGATCATTTTCCGCCGTCAGATGAGACCAATAAGGACCGCCCATCGGCTGACTTTTTGCACCATGCGGTAGCACTGGCGGCCGACAAACAAGCACGCATCAGCCATATCGACCTGACACTGATTTGCGAGCAGCCGAAAATCGGCCCGCACCGTAATGCCATGCGGCAGTCTATTGCTGAAATTTGCGGCCTGAGCGTCGCGCAAGTGGCCGTCAAAGCGACAACGACTGAAGGGCTTGGCTTTACCGGTCGCGGCGAAGGTTTGGCCGCGCAAGCGGTGGCTAGCCTGCTCATGCCGGAGGGGCGCTGATGATTGGCCTGCATAAGCTGCCCGCGCATCTTTCATTGTGGTCACCGGCGGCGCTGATTGCCACCTGGTTTCATAGCGGTTTGGTTAAACCGGCCTCCGGTACTTGGGGCACGCTGGCGGCACTGCCGTTTGGCGTTTCCACCGCTTATTATTTCGGCTGGCAAGGGCTGCTGGTCATCGCCCTGCTCGGCTATGGCCTCGGCCATTGGGCCAGCACGGTTTGGATTGCTGAGGCTGAAGACAAAGACCCTTCAGCCATTGTGATTGATGAGGCGGTCGGCATCTGGCTGGCCCTGATGCTGGCACCGCTGACACCGTTGGGCATCGGGCTTGCCTTCGCGCTGTTTCGCCTGTTTGATATTGTGAAACCATGGCCGGTCAGTTGGGCCGACCAAAAGCTGGGCGGTGCCACCGGCATTATGCTGGATGACGTGCTGGCCGGAATTTGGGCAGCGCTTATTCTCGGCGCGCTGGCCGTTTATGGAATTATCTAGAGCCAAATCTACTTAGGGAGAGTGAACGTGTTGTTCCAATCACATTTGACTGACAAAGCGGCAGAATTGTTAAAACTGTCCGGTGAAAAACACTTTCGCATCGCCACGGCGGAAAGCTGCACCGGCGGCTTGATTGCCGCGCTGATGACGGAAATTCCCGGCTCCTCCGTCGTGGTTGGGCGTAGCTTCATCACCTATTCCAACCGCGCCAAGCACGAAATTCTCGGCGTCAAAGCCGAGACATTGAAAGCGCATGGCGCCGTGTCAGAAGAAGTCGTGCGCGAGATGGCGGAAAACACCTTCAACATGACGACCGCGCATTTGACCATTGCCGTGTCGGGTATTGCCGGTCCGGGTGGCGGCTCAGCGGAAAAACCGGCCGGCACAGTGCATATGGCAACTTATATGGAAGATGGCGGCATTGACCATATTAAGCAAAGTTTCGGCGATATTGGCCGCACCGAAGTGCGTTTGGCCACGGTCGATGCAGCGATGGACATGCTGCTTTCCCGGATGAAAGCATAGACGACCGCTATCTTTTTCGGTTAGCCTATTAGCTATGTGGGCTACAAAAGAACAATTGGCCGCGACAGAAGCGCGTTTACTGAAATGGATGATTGGCCTGTTTATGGGCTATGCAACCCTCATGTTGTCGGCATTGAACTATATCTAACAGCCGACCTAAGGGCCATATCAGCTGTATATCTCCAGCGCGCGTTCCTCAAACGCGCCGATAAACTTTTCCACCACCCGGTCCATCATCGGCGCGATGAGTTTTTTCAGCATCGGCACGGCGAAGTCGAATTGCAGCTCGAAATGCACATCGCAACCGGTTTCGGTGTCCTCAAACACCCATTGATTGAACAAATGCCGAAACGGCCCTTTGGCCTGCGCCACGGTGACGGTCAGCGGCGCATGGGCCATGCTGATTTTGCTGGTATAGGTCTCGCGCAAAAACTTATAGCCGATGGCCAAATCGCCAAGCATTTCGGTTTCCGTGCGATTGCGGGTGCGGGCAGCCGTGCAATAAGGAATAAACTCATCATAGCGATCGACATCGCAAATCAAGTCAAACATTTGCTGCGCCGTAAACGGGCTTTGACGCGTCACTTTAACGGTTTGCATTTAAGCAGAGGCCTGTTTAGCCGCGCGGGCCGCTTTCAGCTTCTCGAAGTCTTCATCGGCATGGTGCGATGAGCGGGTCAGCGGCGTTGCCGACACCATCAAAAAGCCCTTGGCTTTGGCCAGCGTGGTGTAATTGTCAAATTCTTCCGGCGTCACAAAGCGGTCAATCGGCGCATGTTTGCGGGTCGGCTGCAAATATTGCCCGATGGTGATGAAATCAATATCGGCAGCCCGCATATCATCCATCACTTGCATCACTTCCTCACGCGCTTCTCCCAGCCCGACCATGATGCCGGATTTGGTGAAAATTGTTGGGTCGAGTTCTTTCACCTGCTGCAGAAGCCGCATTGAGTGGAAATACCGCGCACCGGGGCGGATCGGCAGATAAAGCCGCGGCACGGTCTCCAGATTGTGGTTGAACACATCCGGCCGCGCTTCGACCACCACTTCCAGAGCCCCGTCTTTACGCAAGAAGTCAGGCGTTAGAATTTCAACCGTGGTTTGCGGTGAGGCTTTGCGGATTTCGTTGATCGTATCGGCAAAATGCTGCGCGCCGCCATCATCAAGGTCGTCGCGATCGACACTGGTAATCACCACATGACGCAGGCCGAGCTTGGCCACGGCATCAGCCACATGGGCCGGCTCTTGCGCATCGACCGGCAGCGGCACACCGGTGGCGACATTGCAAAAGGCGCAAGCACGGGTGCAAATCTCGCCCAAAATCATGAAAGTTGCGTGTTTTTGCGACCAACACTCGCCAATATTTGGGCAAGCCGCCTCTTCGCACACCGTCACCAGATTGTGTTCTTTCACAATCGCCTTGGTTTCGGCATAAACCGGCGAGCCCGTCGCTTTGGCGCGAATCCATGCCGGTTTGCGCAATATCGGCGTATCCGGATTTTTCGCCTTTTCCGGATGCCTTGCCTTTTCCGGTTTCGCCGGTTTCTTGCCCGGCTCACCCGACAGATTGTCAATCACAACGGTCATAGGGCTTATATACGCCTCTTTGCCGCGCAATAACAGAGGCAAGTCATCACAGTTTGAGCGGCTGATACAGCATGCGGCCATTGCGGCGCTGCGCCGTCAAAACCGCCCCACGCCGAGACGCCTCACGATAAGAGATATGTAGCCACCCATGATGCGGGTCGGTCGGGTCATGAAACTCGACAATCATCTGATCAAACGGCAAATGCTCATGCACCCATGCCGCCAACTGCATATTACTGATTGTCGGCAGCTTCACGTCGGCCGCCTGACCTTGCATATGCTGCGAGCGCGGCGCACCGCCAATCGCCCGATTAAGCGCCGCACTGCGATAACAAGAGCTTGGGCTAAACGGCCCGAAGACAGGACGCATCGGCTCCAATATGTGAATGGACAGCCCGTGCAGCGCGAGTAAATGCGCCGGGTCGGGTTGATTGGCGATGCCGCGGCGCAAAGCGGTTTGGCTGCGCGTCAATTCGGCAAGGGTAAAATGCGGCGAAACCTGCATCCGCCATTATCGCCTCCACCGCAGCGGCGGGGATTAATTACTGATAATGACTTTTTCATCTTTACCGGTCAGGCCAAGCACAAGCCGCGCCCGTTCATCCAGAAAGTCGAGGTCGAGCCGGTCATTGCCAAGCCGTACGATGCGCTGTTGCATATTTTCATTCGATTGCTGCAAGGCTTGCAGCTCGTTTTGTCGGTAGGCATGGACGGTTTGCAAATCCATCCAACCGCGCCAGCCACGCTCGCCCTCAAAGGCCTGCATGGCCAGACCGCCAATCGCCAAAAGCAGCATGGCCGGCAAAGCCAATTGCCGCAAACGGAACGGCTCCTGCCCGACAGTGCGGCTCGATAAACGCGATGTAGCAAAACGAATCATTAAAGCGACCGAATCACGATTTGATTCGCAGGGTCAAGCGCAAACTGATTCGAGCGCGATAATTGGCGGTTTCCATGGCAGTTTGCATTGCCGCAATTTCGGTGATAGCGTTCGCGCCATGATAAGAATGACAAAAACGGCCGCTTCCCTGTTTCTGCTGCAGACCCTGTTGGGCGGTATTGCCCACAGCGTGCAGCATGATGTGGCGGCTGAATTTACCCATGAAATTATCCATCATGCGACCACACATGCTGATGATGATACGCGCGATGCGCATGATGATGACCTATCGCATATGCACAGCGCGCGCGACTGCTTGCTGGGTGATTTATCCGCGACGCCGCATTGTGCAGCCGAAACCCTTACCGATTATGTCGCCCTCCCACGACCCGTCCACCCAACATTTGCCGCGCTGTCTTCGCAGCCGCATGGCCTGGCTCAAGCGCGCGCCCCACCCTTTGCTCTCTGATTGAACTTTTCTTTTCAATTCAGAGGATAAATCCATTAAAATCATTTCTCGCGCTCTGCTGCTTGGCGCAACCATGAGCAGCACCCTTGCTTTGTCGGCCCATTCTCAGTCGGTTGATGAAGTTATCGTTCTCAGCACGCCGACCCAAAAACCGGCCAATGAGGTTATCTCCACCACGGAAATCTTGTCCGGCGATGCGCTGCAAGCCGCGCTCGACAAGCCAATTGGCGATGCGCTTTCAAGCCTGCCGGGCGTTGACAGCGCCGGTTACGGCCCGGCCGTCGGCCAACCGCTTATTCGCGGCCTTGGCGGCTACCGCGTCGACACCATGGTCAATGGCATGAGCATTGGTGACATTGCCGCCACCGGTGGCGACCACGCAAATGCGCTGTCGCTGTTCGACACCAATCGCGTTGAAGTGCTGAAAGGCCCCGCTGCGCTGCGCTATGGCGCCTTTGCTGCCACCGGCGTGGTCAACAGCTTCAATCGCCATATGGAAAATGGTGATGATGCAACCGATGTGTTGCTTGGCTTTGGCGACAATGCCGGTGAAACCATGACGGCTTTCTTTGCCCGCCGTGAGGGCTATGCGCTGTCCGGCTTTGCGCAAGATGCTGACCCATATACAGCGCCGACCCATGCGGAAAGCACACGCCAACTGGATACTGAATGTGAGCATGAGCAGGAAGATGACCCCAGCCATGTTTGCGAAGCCCACCCGGCCGACAGCGACACGGAAATCGACAATACGCAAAATGAAAGCCGCGGCTTCACAGCCTCCGGTCATTTTGGTAATGATGCCACCAATCTGTCACTGATGCTAATCAGCCATGAGATGGATTACGGCGTGCCTGGCCATAGCCATGGCGACGATGAGGAAACGGTTATTGACCTTGAAAAACAAACCGTTCATGCCCGTTTGAACCATCAATTGGGCGACAATGGCTTGTTCCGCAATCTGCAATCTGACCTGACTTTTGCCATGCTTGAGCAAAATGAAGTCGAAGGCACTGAGGTTACGGCGTTTGAAAAAGACAGCCTGAACCTGCGCGCTGAAGTCAGCGGCGCCGCAGGTATGTGGCAAACCTTTATCGGTTTGGAATATCGTGAGAACGAGTCGACCACGACGACCGATGATGACCATGGGCATGGCTATTTACCGAATACCGAACGTGCACAGTTCAGCCTGTTTGCTTTTGCCGAACGTGACCGCAATGATTGGTTGACCGAATTGGCCCTGCGTTTGGACAGCGTGGAGCAAGACTCGTTCCACGATGATGCTGATGAAAACGCCAGCGTGTCGCATGACCTGACCAATATCTCGGCCGGTCTGGCCCGCAAAATGGACAATGGCTTGCTGCTCGGTGGTTCTGTGTCATCAACCGAGCGTGCGCCATCGCAGGTCGAATTGTTTGCCGAAGGGGTTCATCATGGTGCCAGCCGCTATGAGGCAGGCGATGCAACGTTGGACAAGGAAACATCCCTATCCACCGAACTTTACCTGCGTCGTAATTGGAATGGACAGAGCCTGCGTTTTGCGCTGTTCCAAAACGATTATAGCGACTTCATTTATGCGGCTCATGGTGAGTGCGCGGACATTCGCGAAGATGCAAGCGATTGCACCAATGTTGATGAGCACACCGGACACATTGAGTATAAGCAGCAAGACGCTGAGCTATCCGGCTATGAGTTGCAATATCAAACCGGCTTTAATCTGAGCGCACGCATGGTTGACGTGACCTTCAGCTATAGTTCGATTGAAGGCGAGCTGGCTAACGGTGACAATCTGCCCGCCATCCCGCCGCAAAAAATCGGTGTGTCGCTGGCCAGCAATATCGGCCCGGCCATGGTGACATTGGATATCGAGAATGCCGCCGACCAGAACGACGTCGCATTAAACGATGCTGATGAAGAGCATGATGATGAACTGGCCACTGACGGTTATACCTCGGTTGACCTGTCTGCCAGCTGGCAGACGGAAGCCTATGAAGGGCTGACCATTACCGGTGCCATCCGCAACCTGACGGATGAGGAAATCCGCCACCACACCAGCCCGGTGAAAGACTTGCTGCCGGAAGCCGGTCAGGATATCCGCATCACAGCGCGGTATAAATTCTAGGGTAAAAGGACGCGCTTTTCCGCAAGAGAAAGCTCCGTTGACACAGAAAGGCCCGGTCTCGCGACCGGGCCTTTTTTAATTCTTTGAACCGAAGCCAGCCTATTTCAGAATAGATTTACCTGGATAAACCGCATTATCACCAAGCGCTTCTTCGATGCGAATGAGCTGGTTGTATTTCGCCAAGCGGTCAGAGCGCGCCAGCGAGCCGGTTTTAATCTGCCCGCAATTGGTCGCCACAGCCAAATCGGCAATGGTCGCATCTTCCGTTTCGCCTGAGCGGTGCGACATGACCGCGGTGTAGCTCGCCTTATGCGCCATTTCGACGGCTTCCAGTGTTTCGGCCAGCGTGCCGATTTGGTTGACCTTGACGAGGATGGAGTTGGCGACACCTTTTTCAATACCATCGGCCAGACGCGCCGGATTGGTAACAAACAGATCATCACCGACCAGCTGCACCTTATCACCGACCGCATCGGTCAGCGCTTTCCAGCCATCCCAGTCATTTTCATCCATGCCATCTTCGATAGAGATAATCGGGAAGCGGCCGCACAAATCAGCCCAATAGGCAGCCATCTCACCGGCGTCGAGCTTTTTGCCCTCGCCCGCCAGATTGTAAATTCCGTCTTCACAGAACTCGGTCGCCGCCGCATCCAGCGCCAGATAAATATCTTCGCCCGGCTTGTAACCGGCTTTTTCAATCGCCTGCATGACATAGCCCAAGGCCGCATCGGTTGAGGCGAGGTTCGGCGCAAAGCCGCCCTCATCGCCGACACCGGTGGCCAAGCCATCGGCATTCAGCAGGCCCTTCAGCGTATGAAATACCTCAGCGCCCATGCGCACAGCTTCTTTAATATTGCCGGCAGACAGCGGCATAATCATGAATTCCTGCACATCAATCGGGTTGTCGGCATGCGCGCCGCCATTGACGATATTCATCATCGGCACCGGCAGGGTGCGGGCGCTGGCACCGCCAATATAACGCCACAGCGGTGTGCCTTGGCTGTCGGCGGCGGCCTTCGCAGTTGCCATGGAGACGCCCAAAATGGCATTGGCGCCCAGCCGTGATTTGTTTTCCGTACCGTCCAGGGTCAACATGGTGCGGTCAATGTGCAAATGATCGGTCGCATCGAGGCCACACAGGGCTGAGAAAATTTCGCCATTCACCGCATCAACGGCCTTTTGCACACCCTTGCCGAGATAGCGGCCTTTATCGCCATCGCGCAGCTCAACCGCTTCATATTGACCGGTCGATGCGCCGGAAGGCACGGCGGCACGGCCGAAGCTGCCATCATCCAGCAACACGTCAACCTCAACGGTCGGGTTGCCGCGGCTATCCAAAATCTCACGTGCAATAATATCCATAATGGCGGTCATGACGGCCTCGCTTTCTGTTCAAAACTGCGCTTGTCTTAGCGTGAATCCTGACCCCGTGCAAATTCTCTCGGTTCGGTATAGAACAAGGCATGAGCACAGATAATAACACCACAAAAAAAGCCTTGGTCCTGTTTTCCGGCGGGCAAGATTCCACCGCCTGCTTGGCCTATGCGCTGGACCGCTATGCGCATGTCGAAACATTGGGCTTTGATTATGGCCAGACCCACAAGATAGAGCTCGACTGCCGCGCCGCCTTGCGCCGTGAAATTGCCAAAATCAACGATTGGGGCCACCGGTTGGGCGACGACCACACCCTGCCCCTTCCGGCCTTGACGGAGATTGGCGGCACGGCACTTATCGGCGACGGTGAGATTAAAATGCTGGAAAACAATCTGCCCTCAACCTTTGTGCCGGGGCGCAATTTATTGTTCCTCACTTATGCCGCCGCCTTGGCCTATCGGCGCGGTCTGCATGTGCTGGTCGGCGGCATGTGCGAAACCGATTATTCCGGCTATCCGGATTGTCGCCGCGACACATTGGATAAGCTGGAGGCCGCCATTAATCTCGGCATGGAAAGCGACATCGAAATCGACACGCCGCTTATGCATATCGACAAGGCCGAAACATGGGGCTTGGCACATAAGCTCGGCGGCGATGCGCTGGTCGAACTGACTTTGGAGCACAGCCATACTTGCTATCGCGGCGATCGCGACAACCGCCACGCTTGGGGCTATGGCTGCGGTGACTGTCCGGCCTGCGAATTGCGCGCCGCCGGTTACGAAAAATGGAGAGCGCAGTGACTTACAGTGTCAAAGAAATGTTCCTCACCCTGCAAGGCGAAGGCGCTCAGGCCGGGCGCCCGGCCGTGTTTTGTCGCTTTTCCGGCTGCAATTTATGGTCAGGCCGCGAAGAAGACCGTGCCACCGCGCAATGTACCTTTTGCGATACGGATTTTGTCGGCACGGACGGCCAAAATGGCGGCAAATTCGACACCGCCGCGCGTTTGGCTGAGGCGATTGCTGATTTATGGCCGGAACAACCGGCCGGCGCTGATGCCTATGTCGTTTTCACCGGCGGCGAACCGTGCCTGCAATTAGACACGGAATTGCTGACCGCCTTGCAGCAACGCGGCTTTGAAACAGCCGTTGAAACCAATGGCACGCTGGTTGTGCCGGATGGCGTTGATTGGATTTGCGTCAGCCCAAAGCCCGGCCATGCGCTGCAGCAAACCCGCGGCCATGAGCTGAAATTCGTTTACCCGCAAGACACGCTGTCGCCAGACCATTATGCGGAGTTGGATTTCGAGCATTTTTATCTGCAACCGATGGATACCGGCGAAGCGGAAACCAGCTGGCACAATGTGCAGGCGGCCATCGCCTATTGCTTGCAAAACCCGCAATGGCGGTTGTCTTTGCAGACGCATAAAATTGTCGGCCTCGATTAAAGAGGTAATGCATTAAGGGCACGGATTAAAATTGCCCTGTTGCCGATAAATCGCTAGTCTACGCCTCAAGAATAAGAAAAAGGCGCACAGGATGAGCGAATTGGCGATAGATACGCATCGATTTATCAAACGGTTGATGGAAAACGGCTTTACCGAAGCAAAAGCCGAAACCCTTGCCGACACGCAAATGGCGTTTTTGGAATCGCGGCTGGCGACCAAGGATGAGTTGCGCGAAGTTCATTTGGCTCTCAAGTCTGATATCGTAGCTCTTCGGACTGATATGCAAAACGAGATTGCAGCAGTTCATGCGCGCATCGATAAAGTGGAAGCCAGCGTAAACACGCGCATTCATAAATTGGAAGCCCGCTTGGATACGCGGATTGACGCGCTTGAAAGCCAATTCAGAGTGATGCTGTTGCGCAGCCAATTCGCCACCGGTGCGGCGATTGTGACCATCCTCACCTTCATTGACTACATCACACCCTGATTGACCCGATTTGTGTAATCGGGCATAAGCGGGGCATGAAATTGTCGCGCGAATTCACCTTTGATGCTGCCCACAGCCTTGGCCATTATCCGGCCGGACACCCCAATACGCGGGTACATGGGCACAGCTTTCGCGCCCGCATAACGGTTGAAGGCATGCCCGACGGCAATGGCCAAATCGTCGATCTGGAAGAAATGGGCCGCCTGCTGCAAGACCTGCACAATTGCCTGGATCACCAAATGCTGAACGAGATTGACGGCTTGGAGCAGCCGACGCTGGAAAACCTATGCCTGTGGATTTGGGAAAATCTGCAAACCAATCTGCCGCAAATATGCGCCGTCGAAGTTTTCCGCGACAGCCTCGGCCAGTCTTGCCTGTATCAAGGGAGCCAACATGTCCACTAAAGGAAGCGACACAACCGGCGCCACCATGCTTGGCCAAATGACCGGCCTACCCGCCTCGCCGGAAGAAGCCGTGCTGGAAGCCGTGCCGAACCCGCATCCGGGCACTGATTATGTGGCGCGCTTTGCCGTGCCGGAGTTCACCTCCATTTGCCCGGTTACCGGCCAGCCGGATTTCGCGCATATCGTCATTGATTATGTGCCCGACCAACATTTGGTCGAAAGCAAAAGCTTCAAACTGTTTATGGGCAGCTTCCGCAACCATGGCGCGTTTCATGAAGACTGCACCATTATGGTCGCCAAGCGGCTGATTGATTGCATGAAACCGAAATGGCTGCGCATTGGCGGCTATTGGTATCCACGCGGCGGCATTCCGATAGATGTTTTCTGGCAATCAAGTGAGCCACCGGCGGGCCTGTTTATCCCCGACCAAGGCGTGCCGCCTTATCGGGGAAGGTAGCCAGAAGACAAGCGCTAGGCTTGGCCTAATTCACCACTTCATGAATTTGCTTCAACGTGCTCAAAAGCTCTTTTGCGTCGCTCAGCGGTAGGCAGCTTGGCGCGTCGCACAAGGCGTCGTCGGGGCGTGGGTGGAACTCCAAGAACACACCATTGGCACCGGCCGCGATGGCAGATTTTGCCAGCACCGAAACGCCTTCACGGCGACCGCCGGTTGATGCGCCTGCGGTGCGCGGGTCAGCGCCCGGCAATTGCACGGCATGGGTGGCGTCCATCGTTACCGGCACGCCGAGCTTTTTCATCTCCGGAATGCCGAGCATATCGACGACAAGGTTGTTATAGCCAAAGCTGGTGCCGCGATCGCACAGAATGACCTGCACATCCGGTGCCGCTTCACGTGATTTTGAAATAATGTTGGCGCAATCCCACGGCGCCAAAAACTGCGCTTTTTTGGCATGCAGCCAGCCACCTTTTGCTGCAACGGCGCGGGCCGTGGCAACCACCAAATCAGTTTGCCGCACGAGGAAAGCCGGAAGCTGCACCACTTCGGCAATTTCAGCCACGACTTCGGCTTGTTCCGGCTCGTGCAAATCGGTAACCACCGGCACGCCGTGCTTGGCTTTCACCGCTTCCAGCATTGGCAGGCCTTCGGCCATGCCCGGCCCGCGATAGCTTTTGATGGAAGAGCGATTGGCTTTGTCCCAGCTGGCTTTAAAGATGTATGGCAGGTCAAGCTCTGCGCAAATGCCCTTCAACTCGGCGCACACTTCTTGCGCTAGACCTTCATCTTCCAACACATTCAGTCCGGCCATGACGACCAGCTTTTCGCCGTCGCCGATTTTGATGCCGTATTCTTTCAGTTCAAGCGTGTCCATACTGACCTCTATACCAATCTGCTTTGCGCAAGGGCCGCTTCAATAAATGAAGCGAAAAGCGGGTGCGGCGCAAATGGCCGCGATTTCAGTTCGGGATGGAACTGCACCCCAATATACCAAGGGTGGTCGGGAATTTCGACAATCTCCGGCAGCACACCATCCGGTGAGACGCCAGAGAAGACCAAGCCTTTGGCTTCCAGCGCTTCGCGATAGCCCATATCAACTTCATAGCGATGGCGATGGCGCTCGGAAATCACGCGGATGCCGTAAATTTCTTCGACGCGGCTGCCCTCTTTGAGATAGGCCTCAAACGCGCCAAGCCGCATGGTGCCGCCCAAATCGCCCTCAATACCGCGCTTTTGCAGCGTCTCGCCATCAGCCCATTCAGTCATCAGACCAACCAGCTTGGTGCCGGTGCGGCCAAACTCGCTGGATACGGCGTCACGAATACCGGCCATATTGCGCGCTGCTTCCAGCACTGCCATTTGCATGCCGTAG
>JBMHCM010000059.1:0-23894 GCA_049889915.1 Parvibaculales bacterium | reverse complement strand
CCACCAATAATGTCAATATGACCAAGCTGGAAAGCTATCAGCCAAACGGTTTTTTGGCGACGCAGTTCTATGCCGATATTGAAGGCCATCCGGACAGCGAGCCGGTGCGCTTGGCGCTGGAAGAGTTGAATTTCTATTGCTCGGAAATGGATATTCTCGGCGTCTATAAAGCGGCGCCGCAACGCGCCGAATTGCGTCAATTATAAGCCCTGCGTCAATCATAAGACAGAGGCTCACGCGCCTTCGGCGAATGCCTCAATCAATTGTCGCGCAATCGCCATTTCCGGCGGCACGCCTAACGGCCCTTGCCCGGCCAGCGATGAAATAATGTCGGCCCGCGATACCCAGCGCGCTTCTTCCAACTCCACCTCATCGACACTGATGTCGCGATTGCTGGCTTCCGCCAGACAGCCGATCATCAATGAGCTGGGAAACGGCCAAGGCTGGGTGCCGATATAGCGAACCGAGGATATTTCCAGACCGGCTTCTTCCTGCAATTCACGGGCCACGGCCTCTTCAATCGACTCGCCCGGTTCCATAAAACCGGCCAGGGCGCTCAGCATGCCGTCCGGCCAGCCGCGCTGGCGCCCCAATAGGCAATCATCGCCGTGAATGGCCAACATAATGACCACCGGATCGGTGCGCGGAAAATGTTCCGCTTCGCATTGTCCGCATTTGCGTTTATAGCCGCCTTCCGCCGCTGCCGTAGCACCGCCACATTGGGCGCAAAACATGTGCCGTAAATTCCAATCCAGCATCGCTTTGGCTTGTGCCAAAATGGCCAATTCGCTGCGCGGCATGTCACCGGCTGCGGCCAGCGCGCGCAAATCTTCAAATTGCCCCATGCCCTTAAACGGGCCGATATCTTCTGGCGCGCTCATATGGCTGATGTCGACGGCAAAAAGCGGTTTGCCGCGGCGGTTGAGACCCAGAAAGAGCGGCTCGGCATTTTGCGGCCAGGCCTCGGCAAAAGCGGCGCGCGGCAACCAGCCGACATCGCGGCCATCGCCGGGCTGTAATTCCGGCAAAACCAAGGGCTGCAAGTGCCAGAGCGGCACAAAAAGGGCGGTCTCTTCGGCCAAACGGGCGGCCAGCCAATCCGGATTGCCACGGCTGTGACCGGCGCGGTCCAGCGGGTTATTGGTGAACATGATGGGATTTTCCGGCAAGGCCATACGAACGCTCCTTCAACTTTGGCGCCAGCCTGCCATGGCGTCGGGTGACTGGCAAGCCTCGCGGCAAAATGGCGGGTTTTTGCATCCCCAGAATTTTGCCGCGCTTTTGTTTTCAGGGCTGGTCAGTCTTTTCCGCTCTGCTATAAAGAAGGTGAGAGGCTGGCGGCAGACGCATCCCTCGCCAACCGGGTCAGATCCGAGAGGAAGCAGCCCTAACGAGTTCGGTGCGGGTTGCCTGTCCAGTCTCTCACCCTTTTCGCTCCGCAGGCGCATTGTAAAAGCCACAGGCGGCAGGCGATTGACGCAAAGTGTTTACGAAAGCCTTCGGTTGAGCTTTAAGGCGCGCCGATATCAGTTGAGCCGAAAATGACTTCTGACACCCCATCAGACCCGCCTTCAGAAAATAGTGAGCAAGATGGCCTGCCGGAAGATGCGCAGCAAGCACCGGAATTTTCTGACGAGGCACCCGGCTTTGACATGCTGGCTGAGGCCGATAGCGACAATCAGGTCGACGCCTCAGCGGATGGGCAATCTAGTGGGCAATCTGATAAGCAGGGCGACAGCTATAAAGTGCTGGCGCGCAAATATCGGCCTCGCAATTTCGATGATTTGATCGGCCAAGAGGCGATGGTGCAGACGCTGCGCAATGCTTTTGACAGCGGCCGCATCGCCCATGCCTTCATGCTGACCGGTGTGCGCGGTGTCGGTAAAACCACAACCGCGCGCATTCTGGCCCGCGCCCTAAATTATCATACGGACGGGCAAGACAGCCCCAGCATGGCGCTGGCCGAAAACGGCACCCATTGCGCCGCCATTATGGAAGGTAGCCATGTCGACGTCATTGAGATGGATGCTGCCTCGCGCACCGGCATTGGCGATATTCGTGAGATTATTGAGAATGTCCGCTATGCGCCCGCCTCGGCGCGTTTCAAAGTCTATATTATTGACGAGGTGCACATGTTGTCGAAAGCCGCCTTTAACGGGCTGCTGAAGACACTCGAAGAGCCGCCGGCGCATGTAAAATTTATTTTTGCCACCACTGAAATCCGCCAAGTGCCGGTCACCGTTCTGTCCCGCTGCCAGCGTTTTGACCTGCGTCGTTTGACCATGGAAGACACGCAGAAACTGCTCGCCAGAGTATGCCAAGCCGAGCAGGTCAAGATGCCCGACAGCGCGCTGCAACTCATTGCCCGCGCCGCCGATGGCTCGGCCCGTGACGGCCTGTCACTGCTTGACCGGGCGCTGGCGCACTCGGATGGGCCGCATATGGATGAGGCGACCGATTTGTCGGAAGAAGTCATGCGCTCGCTTTTGGGTCTGGCCGATCGCGGACGGATTTTCGACCTGTTTGATTTGCTGATGCAGGGCAATGTCAGTGCCGCCTTGGATGAGTTTGACACGCAATATGCAATGGGCGCCGATCCGGCGGTCATTTTGGCTGACTTGGCCGAACTGACGCATTGGCTGACACGGCTGAAGTTTGTTGCCGCCGCGCAAGAAGATATTGCCTTTTCGGCCGCCTTGAGCAGTCGCGGCCAAGAAGCGGCGGAAAAATTATCGACCCGTATTTTGTCGCGGCTCTGGCAAGGCCTGTTGGCCGGTCATGAAGAGGTCAATAAAGCGATGAACGCCAAAGCGGCCGCTGAAATGGTGCTTATTCGTTTGGCCCATTTGGCCGATGCGCCGACCCCGGATGAGCTGATTAAGAAGTTCGACAGCGCTGCCGTAAATCCGACTTCGGCATCTGCATCTGGGCCTGCATCGGGCGCCGCGCTAACAGCCCCGCATGGCGGCCCGACCGCTTCTATGGGTGGCGCACCCGCTATGGCAAGCAGCACATTACAGGGCGGTGCACCGGTTGGCGGGCCAAATGGGGGGCCAAATGGGGGGGCAACCATGACGCAAGCCGCGCCGGTTGTGCAGCTCGTCGTGCCGGTCTTGCAAAACTTTCAGGCAGTGGTCGATTTGGCCGCCGATAAGCGCGATATCGGCCTAAAACACGCGCTGGAGAATAATGTTCATTTGGTGTCGTTTGAAACCGCCACGGCCGACCGGGCCGGGCGCATAGAATTGCGCTTGGCCGAGGGACGGGAAAACCCGGCGCAAGATTTGACACGCAAATTGCGCGAATGGACGGGGCAAAATTGGGTGGTCTCGCTGTCGAAAGAAGCCGGTGCCGCAACGCTTGGCTCGCTGAAGCGCAGCGCCGCTGAACAACGCGAGGAAGCGGCCCGACAAGACCCGCATGTGCAGGCCGCATTGGCCGCTTTTCCGGGTGCTGAGATTCTGTCGGTTAATGATTTCGCCGGTGATTTCGCCGGTGATGTACCGACCGCCACCGATGCGGATGGCATTGGTGAAGCCGATGGCGAAGGTGACGACGCTTAATGGCCGGACCGGAAATTGAAGCGCTGGTGAAAATTCTTGCGCGCTTGCCGGGGCTGGGGCCACGCTCGGCGCGCCGTGCCGTTTTGCAGCTGATGCGCAAACGCGACACGCTGCTTAATCCGCTCTCCGATGCGCTGGCCGTGGCGCGCGACAATATCGTCACCTGCGGCACATGCGGCAATATTGATACCTCTGACCCGTGCACGATTTGCGCCGACCCGCGCCGCGATGACAGTGTGCTGTGCGTGGTTGAGGATGTCGGTGACTTATGGGCGTTGGAACGCGCGCAAGCCGTTAAGGGCCGCTATCACGTGCTGGGCGGCACATTGTCGGCGCTCGACGGCATTGGTCCGGAAGAGCTTAATCTGACCGCTTTGCGAGACCGTTGTGCGGCTCCGCAGGTTACGGAGATTATTCTTGCCACCAATGCCACGGTGGAAGGGCAAAGCACAGCGCATTACATCACCGATATGCTGGCCGACACGCCGCTGACCATTACCCGTTTGGCGCATGGTGTGCCGGTCGGTGGTGAGTTGGATTATCTTGATGACGGCACGCTGCTGGCGGCCATGAAATCCAGACGATGAATTTGAACCGGTGACATCAAGACGCTGACGCTCAGTCGAGCAGATTGGCTTGTGTGTCGCCTTTGCTATCGGCTACTTCCAGCGAGGTGATTTTCTCGCCGCGTGAAGTGATTTTGCGGCTCGACGTTTCGATCTGATCAATATCCTTATCGGCCTGCTCAAAATGCGTGCGTAGCTTGGCAACCCGCTCATTCAGGCGACCGACATCATCCAGCAGCGTATGCACTTCTTGCTGAATAAGCCCGGCCTGTTCGCGCATTTTTACATCGCGCATAATGGCCCGCACCGGGGTCAGTGTCAGCGCCATTGTGTTGGGCGAGACCGGATAGACGCGCATGCTGCGGCATTTCTCCACCACATCGGGCAGCCGCAAATGCAATTCGGAAAAAATACTCTCCGACGGCAAAAACATCAGTGCTGCATCGGCTGTCTCGCCAGGCAGGATATATTTACCGGCAATGTCTTTGGCGTGTTTCAGCGTGTCGTCACGCATTTGCCGCAAAGCAAGGCGCCCGGCGTCTTCGGTCTCGGCACTGCGCAAGGCTTGATAAGCCTCCAGCGGAAACTTGCTGTCCACCACAACCGGCCCGGGCGGATTGGGCAGACGGATAAGACAGTCGGCCCGTTTGCCGTTGGATAATGTGTGTTGCAGCGCATAGGCACTGTCGGGCAGGCCATCCATGACGATATCGTTTAATTGCGCTTCGCCAAACGCGCCGCGCGCTTGTTTATTGTCGAGAATATGCTGCAATTCGACCACTTGGCCGGACAATTCGGTGATTTGCTTTTGCGCCGCATCAATCACCGACAAACGCGCCCCCAATTCGCCCAGCGATTTATCGGTTTTTTCCCGGCTATGGGTCAGATTATCGGTGACGTTTTTGGTCACTTGGCCGAGCTGTTCGTGCAGCGTGCGGGCCAATTCAGTGCGGGTGCGTTCTTGTGTTTCGGTCAGGCTGGCCAGCCGACCGGTCAGTTGGTTTTGCTCTTGCCGCATGGCGTCCAATTGCGCCAAAAGCGCGTGCTGCGCCTGTGCGGCTTGCGCTGCCTGTTGCCCGTCATCGGCCGCCGCGCCGCGCCGCCAGGCCACGCCAAGCCCAAGCGCTAAACCAATCGCGCCGATAAGCAGATAGAGAAGATAGTCCATGGCCGCATAATGTGCCGATTCGCCCGCCGCATGCTTGACGCTCTGGCCTGCATTGCGTATCTCAAAGCGATGGCGATACGTGACATTATTGAAGTGCCGGATAAGCGGCTGAAACAAATCTCCCAACCGGTGGCGGCGGTAAGCGATGCCACGCGGGCGCTGATGGATGACATGCTGGAAACCATGTATGACGCCAATGGCATCGGCCTTGCTGCCATTCAGGTCGGCGTGCCCGAGCGGGTGATTGTCATGGATTTGAAGGGCAAGCAGCCGGAAGAGGAAGCTGAGGAACAGACCGAAGCGGCGGACGATCCGCTGGCCGATGAAGGACCGCGTTTTTTCGTCAATCCGGAAATTGTCTGGACCTCGGAAGAGATGAATAATTATCAAGAAGGCTGCCTGTCCGTGCCCGGCTTTTTTGACGATGTCGAACGCCCCGCCGAATGCCGCGTCAAATTTCTCGACTATGACGGCCAAGAGCAAGAACTGGCTTGCGACGGGCTGTTGGCGACCTGCATCCAACACGAAATGGATCATTTGAACGGCATTGTGTTTCTCGACCATTTATCACGCCTGAAACGGCAAATGGTGCTGAAGAAAATCCGCAAGGCTGAACGCGACGCCGCTGCGGCGCGCTAGGGGCGACCCATGGGCCTGCGCATTGTCTTCATGGGAACACCGGATTTCGCGGCCACCGCGTTTGCCGCCGTGCAGGATTTTGCGCAAACCGATGGCCATGAAATTATCGCCGCTTATGCGCGGCCCCCGGCCAAGCAAGGGCGTGGCATGAAGCTGGTCAAGGCACCGGTGCAGCAAGCGGCCGAAGCGGCGGGGATTGACGTTCTCACGCCGACCGGCCTGAAGGACGAGGCCGCTTTGCAAGCGTTTCGCGCGCTCAAACCCGACCTCGCCATTGTCGTTGCCTATGGCATGATTTTGCCGCAAGCGTTTTTGGATGTGCCGCGGCTCGGCTGCTGGAATATTCATGCCTCTTTGCTGCCGCGCTGGCGCGGCGCCGCCCCCATTCAACGCGCCATTATGGCCGGTGATGCGGAGACCGGCGTGGCGATTATGCAAATGCAGGCCGGTCTCGATACCGGGCCGGTGCTGTTGGAAAAACGCCTGTCGATTGCCGATCATGATACGGCGGCCAGCCTGCACGATAAATTGGCGCAATTGGGCGCAGAGGCCATCACGGCCGCTTTGGTCGCGGCCGAAACATTAACGCCGACCGCGCAAGCCGAGGCCGGTATCACTTATGCCGAGAAAATCGATAAGGCGGAAGCCAAGCTCGATTTCACCAAAAGCGCCGATGATTTGGATTGCCATATTCGCGGCCTGTCGCCATTTCCCGGCGCATGGTTTGAGGTCAATGGCAGCCGCATTAAAGTGCTGCAAGCGCGCGCCATAGAGGCCACTGGCCCGACCGGCACGGTGGCCGCCGCCACTGTCGGCAATGGCGCGGTAATTTATTGCGGCCAAGGCGGGCTACAATTGCTGCGCGTGCAAAAAGCCGGCAAACCGGCCATGGCGGCCGAGGATTTCATGCGCGGGCGGGGCCTTGAGGCCGGGCAGGCCGTCTGATGCGCTATCGCCTGACCATTGAATATGACGGCACGCCGTTTATCGGCTGGCAAAGCCAAAAGGGCGGCGGCGCGGTGCAAGACGCGCTCTCTGACGCGATTGAAAAATTTTGCGGCCAAAAGGTCACCGTATTCGGTGCCGGCCGCACCGATACCGGTGTGCATGCACGCGGCCAAGTGGCGCATATTGACCTGGAACCGATGGCCGACGGTCAAGACTGGCCGGCCGATAAGGTGATGGCGGGGGTTAATTTTCATCTAAAGCCGCTGCCGGTAGCGGTGCTGGCGGCAGTGCCGGCATTGGCCGATTTTGATGCGCGGTTTTCAGCTCTTGCGCGGCATTATCAATACCGCATTATCGGCCGCCGTGCGCCCTTGGCGCTGGATCGCGACCGCGCTTGGTTTGTGCCGCAACCGCTCGACCTTGCGGCCATGCAGGCGGCGGCGGCGCATCTTGTCGGCAAGCATGATTTTACGACCTTTCGCTCGGCTCAATGCCAAGCCGCGTCGCCGGTCAAAACGCTTAGCACATTACAGGTTGTACAAGCGGGCGATGAGGTGATTATCAGTGCTTCGGCGCCGTCTTTTTTGCATCACCAAGTGCGTTCGTTAAGCGGTGTGGTGAAAGCGGTCGGCACCGGCAAATGGACGCCGGATGATGCCAAAGTCGCTTTGCAGGGGCGCGATCGTGCGGCGTGTGCGCAAGTGGCACCGGCCTGCGGGCTGACTTTTATGGCTGTCGATTATCCGGCCGAGTTGCTTGTCGCGCCCTCAGCGCGTTAGGCGAAATAGCCGCCCAGCAGTTTTTCGTAAATCACCGCCAATTGGCGAATATCGTCGACCGGCACGCGTTCATCGACCTTATGCATGGTCTTGCCGACCAGACCAAATTCGACAACGCGGGTAATATTCTTGATGAAACGGGCATCTGATGTGCCGCCGGAAGTCGACAACACCGGCGCGCGACCGGTCACTTCTTCCACGGCGGCGCTCAAAGTTTCGACAAAGCTGTTCGGCTCGGTCAAAAAGCAATCGCCGGTATGCGACAATTCAAGCTGATAACCGGCGCCGCCTTGTGCGGCGTCCAATTGCGCCTTAATCCATGCGCTGATGGTCTCTGCATTCCATGTGTCATTATAGCGAATATTGAAGCGCGCCGTGGCCGCCGCCGGAATGACATTGGTCGTGGCATTGCCGACATCGAAACTGGTGACTTCCAAATTGGAGGGTTGGAAATGCTCAGTGCCGTCATCCAATGTGGCTTGCGCCAGCGCCGTCATCATGGCGGCCAATTGCGGCACCGGATTATCGGCCAAATGCGGGTAGGCGACATGGCCTTGTGTGCCATTGACGGTCACCACACCATTCACCGAACCGCGACGGCCGATTTTTATCATATCGCCCAGCACGTCCGGATTGGTCGGCTCGCCGACCACGCAATCATCAATAATCTCGCCTTGCTCTTGCAGCCAGCCCAACATTTTCCGCGTGCCGTTAATGCTGGGGCCTTCCTCATCGCCGGTAATCAGCAGCGAGATCGAGCCTTGCGGTTGGCCATGCGCGGCAAGATGCGCCGCAATGGCGGCAACAAAAGCGGCAATCGCGCCTTTCATATCGGCCGCGCCGCGGCCCCACAAACATTGCTCGCGCACTTCCCCGGCAAACGGGTCGACCTGCCAGTCGGCTTCCGCCCCCACCGGCACCACATCGGTGTGACCGGCAAAACAAATATGCGGCCCTTGTGTGCCCAGTCGGGCATAGAGATTATCCACCGGATCCGTGCCGGCTTCCTCAAACGGCAGACGGGTGCAAACAAAGCCCAATTCTTGTAGGGCGTTTTGCAGCACATCCAAAGCACCAGCATCGGCCGGCGTGACGGAGGGACAGCGAATGAGGTCAGCAGCAAATTGAACCGGATCGAGGGTCATTATATCTCCTAATCGCGCAGCAATTCATTGACCGAGGTTTTTGACCTTGTTTGCGCATCAACGGTTTTAACGATGACGGCGCAGGCCAAATTCGGGCCGCCATTTTCTGACGGCAATGTGCCCGGCACGACCACGGAATAGGCCGGAACTTCGCCGCGATATACAGTGCCGGTGGCGCGGTCGACAATTTTCGTTGAGGCGGAAATAAACACGCCCATCGACAACACCGCCCCTTCGCGGACAATCACCCCTTCGGCCACTTCAGAACGAGCGCCGATAAAGCAATTATCCTCGACAATTACCGGTCCGGCTTGCAGCGGTTCCAACACACCGCCAATACCGGCACCGCCTGAAATATGCACATTCTTGCCGATTTGCGCGCAGGAGCCGACGGTCGCCCAAGTGTCGACCATGGTGCCGCTATCAACATAAGCACCGAGATTGACAAAGCTCGGCATCAGCACCACGCCCGGCGCGATATATGCAGAGCGGCGCACCACGCAATTCGGCACGGCGCGGAAACCGGCCTCAGAAAAACGCGCAACGTCCCAGACGTCAAATTTTGACGGCACTTTGTCCCACCAGCTGGTGCCCTGCGGGCCGCCGGATTGGGTGGTCATGTCATTGAGGCGGAAAGACAGCAACACCGCTTTTTTCAGCCATTGATTGACCTGCCATTCATCGCCCGATTTTTCGGCAACGCGGGCCGTACCGGCATCCAATGCGTTGAGTGCGGCATTGACCGCATCGCGCACATCGCCTTGTGTGTCGGGCGAAATGGCGGCGGCATCGTCAAAGGCTGCATTGATGATTTGTTCGGCAGCTTGCATATCCATGTTTGTCTTCCTTCTGTGCCGACCCGAAGGGCCGTCGCTTGCATATCTGTGTTGCGGAAATTAGCAGTCCCGGCGGCCAAGTCAATTGAGCAAATTGTCGGCCTTTACCGCGCGGTTTTAGCGGGCCGTTTCAGCGGGCCGCCAGCAGCTCGTGCAAAAAGGCGCTCAACCGGTCGGTGGTGACGTCAATATGCGCCGCTTCGTGTTGGCGATATTGTTCAGGCATATGCATTTTGGCACTACCATCTGTGTTACCATCCGTGCCGTCTTCGGTGACCAAAACCGTCGCCATGCCCAGCTTATGTGCCGGTGTCAGATTGCGCGCCATATCCTCAAAAAAGGCCGTGCGGTCGGCGCTGATGCCGAAACGCTCAAGCATTTTCGGATAAATTGCGGCGTTTGGCTTGGGCGTATAATCGGCGGCGACAATATCAAACACATCGTCGAACAAATGATACAGGCCCAGCTGACCGGCCACCCGTTCGGCATGCGCCTCTGTACCATTGGTGAAGATGAATTTCTTGCCCGGCAACGCCTCAATGGCGGCGGCCAAATGCGGGTCGGGGTCCAGCACGGAGACATCAATATCATGCACGAAATCAAGAAATGGGCCGGGCGGCAGGCCGTGTTCATTCATCAGGCCGGATAGGGTGGTGCCATATTCGCCGAGAAATTGTTTTTGCACGCGAAACGCTTCTTGCTTATCGACCTTCAGCGCCTCTTGGATGAACGCCGTCATGCGCACATCAATTTGCGCGAACAGGTTTTTACCGGGCGCATAAAGCGTATTGTCGAGGTCGAAGACCCAGGCATCAATATCGGCGAAACGCTGCATCTCTACTCCAGATTGACCTTCCATTGCCGCGCCGAGCCGGTGTCGATTTGCGCAAAGCCGCGGCGGTCAAATCCGCGGGCTTGGCAATCATTATCGCCGGTAATGACAAAGCGGGTCGATTTGGTGCACAGGCCGATATCGCCGCTCCATACTTTTTGCCGACCGGCTTCCATCACCGGACGGCCTTTCTCATCAACCGCTTCAGCATAGTAAAAATAATACCGATCATTAAGGTTTTGATTGATCAATTGCGCGCAGGCACCGGCCGGCACCCGCGTCCAGCCGCGGCTTTCAAAGCGGTCATCGCGCAGCATGCCGCTGGCCGCCCAGACCAAAAATGCCGATTGATTGCACAACGACAGGCCGCGGCGTCCCGCTTCATCGCGCGCCGTGCGTACCAAGGCCGACAACAAATCGGCACCGCGTTTGCTCTTATCGACGCGGTAGCGCAATTTATAGGCCGCTTCGGCTTCGCGGGTGCGTTCGCCGCCAAAGCCGTCAATCGTGCCGACTTCATATTGCAAATCGGTCAACAGCCTTTGTGTGCCGGCCATGCGGGCGCGGCGGCGGCCAAAATCATCTTTCTCGGTAAAGGTAACGGTGCGCCGCCCGCTGGCATCGGCGACCGGCGTCAAATCGGCCTCGACATAACCACGGCGGCGGCAATCGCGCCGCCCTTCTACCGTAAAGCGGCTCAAATCGGCGGCCACACAAAACCGTTCGCTGCCGTCAAAAACCAACCCCTTGCCGGCATGGGCGCTGTCCGATTTGGCATAAACAAAAGCCTGCGCTTCGGCCGGTAAATCGGCCAAGGCGCTTTCGCAATCGCCGGGCAGCACTTCCACCCAGCCCTCGGTCTTGCTGGCCACGCCTTGTTGATAAGCGGCCGCCACATGCAGCACATATGAGGTATCATTGCACAGCCGCAAAGCCGCCTCGGCCGAGGTGGGGCTGCCCAGCAGGGCGGATACGGCAAGCCCGCATAAAACCGGCAAATGTTTGAGTGACAAGCGGCGCATATTTACTCAATCAATGTGCCGGCGCCCATGGCGGTAAACAATTCCAGCAAAATGGCATGCGGCACCCGGCCATCCAAAATGGCGCTGGCGCCAACCCCATCCTTGACCGCTTTCACGGCGGTTTCCAATTTCGGAATCATGCCGCCCTGCGCCGTGCCGTTTTTAATCAGCGTTGCCGCTTGTTTACGGGTCAGCCGCTCCAAAAGCGCGCCTTTTTTGTCCAGCACACCGGTGACATCGGTCAGCATGAGCAGCCGTTCGGCGTTCAAGGCGGCAGCAATGGCACCGGCCGCCGTATCGGCATTGACGTTTAAGGTTTGCCCTTTGGCTGAGGTGGCAATCGGCGCAATCACCGGAATAATGTCGGAGGCCAGCATGGTCTCCAGCACTTGCGTATTGACCTGTTTCGGTGTGCCGACAAAGCCGAGATTGACCGCCTTTTCGACATTGGATTTCGGGTCTTTGGCCTTGGTGCGGGTTTTTTCTGCCATCAGCATATTACCGTCCTTGCCCGACAGGCCGACGGCGCTGCCACCGGCTGTGTTTAAAGCGGTGACGATTTGTTTGTTAATCGCTCCGGCCAGCACCATTTCAACCACTTCAATGGTTTGCGCATCGGTTACCCGCAAACCGTTTTGAAAAGTCGATTTAATGCCCAAACGCTCCAACATGGCGGCAATTTGCGGGCCACCGCCATGGACAATCACCGGATTGACCCCGGCTTGCTTGAGCAGCACCACATCATGGGCAAAGCTTTCGGCCAGCGCCGCATCGCCCATGGCGTGACCGCCAAATTTAATCACTACGGTTTTTTTGTCGTAAAGCTGCATAAAGGGCAGTGCTTCGGTCAGCACATGCGCCTGTTTCAGCCAATCGGCCGAATTGCCGTTTTTGTCACCGCTGTTTTTGGTTTTTGCTTTCGTCACCATGGGGCTCTCCTACTTGCCCGCCTTATATCCCAATTCGGTCAAATCAACCAGACCGGCAATGGCGGCGCGCACCGCGTCAATGCCGTGGTTTTTTTCACTGCTGGTGGCAATAATCTCCGGATGGGCCGCCGGTCGCTTGCTCAGGGCGTCTTGCGTGGCGGCCAGCACCCTCTCGACTTGGCCTTTTTTCAGCTTGTCGATTTTGGTCAAAATCACTTGGTAAGAGACGGCCGTCACATCCAAATCATCCATCATCGCCAAATCATTTTTCTTCAGCCCATGGCGGCTATCGACCAACACAAAGACGCGCCGCAAGGAGGCGCGGCCGCGCAAATAAGCATTGAGCAGCTTATTCCAGGCGGCGATTTTGGCTTTGCTCTCGCGGGCATAGCCATAGCCCGGCAGGTCGACCAGCCAGGCGGCCCCGTCATTGCGCTGCGGCGCCAGCATGAAGAAATTCAGCTCTTGCGTGCGGCCCGGCGTATTGGAGGTGCGGGCCAGATTTTTGGTCCCGGTCACCGCATTGATAAGCGAAGATTTGCCGACATTGGACCGACCGGCAAAGGCAATTTCAATGCGATCGGCCGGTGGCAAATGCTCAAGCCCCACCACACCAAGGCGAAATTCCGTGCCTTGTGCCAGCAGCCATCTACCGGCCGCCAGCTTGGCTTGCTCGTCTTTATGCGCTTCCGGATCCGTCATCAGCAGGCTTTCTTTTGCGCAGGCCGATATTGGCCAGCAGCTCAATTTCAACGCCATTGCGGCGCATAATATAGCCCTGCTGAATGAGCGACAGAAAGTTGTTCCACGCCCAGTAAATCACCAGACCGGCCGGGAAACCGGCTAAGAGGAAGGTGAACAAAATCGGCAGGATTTGGAACATCCGCGCCTGAATCGGGTCCGGCGGCGGCGGGTTCATTTGCATTTGCACAAACATGGTGATGCCCATAATCAACGGCCACACACCAACCAGCAGGAAGGACGGCACATCATATGGCAGCAGCCCGAACAGGTTGAACAGCGAGGTCGGGTCAGGGGCCGACAGGTCTTGAATCCAGCCAAAGAAGGGCTGGTGACGCATATCAATGGTGACAAACAGCACTTTATAGATGGAGAAGAAGACCGGAATTTGGATCAAGATAGGCAAACACCCGGCCAGCGGGTTAAGTTTTTCCTCGCGGTAAATCTTCATCAATTCCTGCTGCTGTTGCTGCCGGTCGTCGTTATAGACTTAGCGAATTTTCACCATGCGCGGGTGGAGCTTTTTCATCTTGGCCATGGTCTCGTAAGAGCGATTGGCCAGCGGGAAGAAAGCCAGCTTGATAAGCACGGTGACCAACAAAATCGCCAAGCCATAATTGCCCAGCAGCGCATAGAATAAATGCAATGCGTTGAACATCGGCTTGGTCAGGAAGTAAAACCAACCCCAATCGATCAGCAGGTCAAAACGGGTAATGCCGGTATCGGCATAACCATCGACCAGCTCGACGGTTTTTGCACCGGCAAACAGGGCCGATCTTACCTCATGCACTTGCCCCGGCGCCAGGCTGGCCCCAGCCAGCAAAAAGTCGGCGCGGTACACCGGCAATTGTCCTTCCGCACGGGCGATAAAGCGGCCGGTAAAGCCGCCTTCTTGCGGTGGCACCAAAGCGGCGGCCCAATATTTATCGGTAAAACCAAGCCAGCCTTGCTCGGCCTGCAGTTTGACCGGCCCGTCTTCGGCCAAATCATCATAATCGGCCTCGACCAGACCTTCGCCATCCTCACCGAAAAAGCCGATCGGTCCCTCATGCAGGATGAACAAATCCGTGGTTGCCGGACGCCCCGAGCGGGTCACTTGGCCATAAGGATAAAGCGTTACCGGTGCAGCGGATTTATTTTCCACACGCTGCGCGATGGTGAACATGTAATTTTCATCAACGCTAATCTCTTGGCTCAGCACCACGCCTTCCGGCGTGACATGCTGCAGCACGACCGGGCTGGTCGGTGTCAATGTGCTGCCTGAGACGAGCTGCCAAATCGTGTCTTCCGTCGGCAGGGTGACGGCGCTGCCTTGCGCAGCCACAAAACCGTGATGGGCCTGCCAATGACCGGCCTCGCCCTCGCGCTGCAGCAAAATTTGGCGCGGCGCGTCGGGAGCTGAATTGGCGCCATAGGCTTTCAGAACCAAATCGTCAAAGCGTGCGCCCATCAGCGCAATCGAGCCGCGCAATTGCGGCGTCTCAATGGCCACGCGCGGTGCTTTGGCAAACCCCGGATTGACATTAGGGGCGGTCAGGCCGCTGCGATCGGCCGGTTGGCTGACGCTCGGTGTGGCATTGGGTAGGGTGTTGGGTGCCGTCTCCAAAGACGGGGCGGCTGCCGTCCCAGTGATGATATCTTCGGTTTTTACTGCCTCAGCCTCAATTGACTGTTGCGCCGCTTGCTGGCGTTCGCGCTCGGCGGCCAGGCGCGGCTCGGTGACAAAAAACTGCCATCCCAGCAATACGGCGAGGCTCAAAATCACCGCCATCAGAAAATTATTTTGCTCGTTCACCGTAAGTCCCCTTATGCGTCGCGTTAGCCGGCCGATTTGTGTATGGCTTTTACCGCCGATGTCAGATCTTGTTTCAAAGCATGCCAGGCGCGTGGTGCGGTATGCACCCGGCCGATAAGCACATAGTCAAAACCGGTTTGCCCGTGAATGGGAAGCAATTCCTGCGCGGCCGCCCGCAGGCGACGGCGAATGCGATTGCGGGTCACGGCATTGCCGGTTTTTTTGCTGGCCGTCAGACCGAAGCGAATGGGGGTGGCGCTGTCTTCATCGGCAGGTCTTTGGCGGGCTTGCAAAATCAGCCCGCGCCGCACTTGCTTGTCGGCTTTCGCGGCAGCCAAAAACTGGCGCCGCACGCGCAAAGGTGATAGCGCTGGTGCGGCTTCAGCCATGGGACAAATTCGCTTTGACTTTAGGCAGACAGCCGCTTGCGACCGCGCGCCCGACGACGGGCCAAGACCAAACGGCCGCCTTTTGTGGCCATGCGCGCGCGAAAACCGTGGCGGCGTTTGCGCACCAGATTGCTCGGTTGAAATGTTCTTTTCACGGCATTCACTCCTTAAAGGGCAACGCGCAATAAACGCAGCATCGCCTTATTCCTTGAAATACTCGGGCGGATGTAGCTAATAATAGCGGGAAAGTCAACTTTGAAAGCATTCCCGCCATTACCGATAAGGGGCTTTAAATGAGCAGCACCCAGCCGCGCACAACAACAGTCAAACGCTTGGCCGCGCTGGCCGGTTTCGCCGCCCTTATCGGCTTGTTCTTCGCCTTCGATTTGGACGCCTTGGTCAGCTATCAGGGTTTGGCCGAAAATGAAGCCGCCTTGAAGCGCGCCGTCGCGGATTATCCGCTGCTGACGGCGGCCGCCTATATGAGCCTTTATGTGCTGGCCGTCACTTTTTCATTGCCCGGCGCGCTGTGGCTCAGCCTGGCCGGTGGCTTGATGTTCGGCACATGGGTCGGCGGCACGCTGATTGTCATCAGCGCCACTTTGGGGGCCAGCGGCTTGTTTATGGTGGCGCGCTATATTGCCGGTGACACGCTGCGCGCCAAGGCCGGTCCGGCGCTGGCCAAATTTGAGGCCTCGTTCAACCGCGATGCGGCGTCTTATATGTTGGTCTTGCGATTATTGCCGATTTTTCCGTTTTTCATCGTCAATCTGGGGGCCGCCTTGGTTGGCGTGCGGTTTCCGGTTTTTGTCGTCACCACTTTTTTCGGCATTATGCCGGGAACATTTGTTTTCGCCTCAATCGGCAATGGCATTTCCGTATTATTGCAGGCCGGTAAACAGCCCGACCTCAGCGTCATGACGCAGCCGGAAATTCTTGGGCCATTGGTCGCTTTGGCCGTTTTGTCTATGGCGCCGGCCATTTGGCGGCGGCTATCGGGCAAAGGTAACGATCAGGCCGCCGGCTAAAGGATAATTTATGAGCAAGAACATCAACACCGATATTTGTGTCATTGGCGGCGGCTCCGGCGGTTTGTCGGTGGCGGCCGGAGCGGCGCAAATGGGCGCGCAAACGGTCTTGATTGAAGGCCATAAAATGGGAGGCGATTGTTTGAATTACGGTTGCGTGCCGTCGAAAGCCCTGCTGGCAGCCGCCGGTCATGCGGTGGCCGGTAAGACCAATGCCGCTTTCGGCCTGTCGGCGCCGAGCGTGCGGGTCGATTTCGCCAAAGTCATGGCGCATGTTAAAGATACGATTGCCGCCATTGAGCCGGTCGACAGTGTCGAGCGATTTGCCGGTCTCGGCGTCAATGTCATTGAAGGGCGGGCGAAATTCATCGACCGCAAAACCGTTAAAGTCGGTGCCACCACCATTCGTGCCAAGCGGTTTGTTATCGCCACCGGCTCGCAAGCCGCCATTCCGCCGGTTAAGGGGCTGAAATCGGTCAATTATCTGACCAATGAAACATTGTTTGACCTGACGCGACGGCCGAAACATTTGCTGGTGTTGGGCGGCGGGCCAATCGGCGTGGAAATGGCGCAGGCCTTTGCCCGTCTCGGCAGCAAGGTAACTCTGCTTGAGGCCGGTCAGCTTTTGGGTCGGGAAGACCCGGAATTGGTGGCGCATGTGCGGGCGCAATTGCTGGCCGATGGCGTCACCCTGCATGAGGGTGTGCGCGTCGATGCGGTGGCGGCCAAAGGCAAAGCGGCAACGCAAAAAATCACCGTCAGCTTTAATGGCACTTTTAATGGCACTGAAGTGACCGGCGACCAGCTTTTGGTGGCGACCGGTCGCGCCCCCAATTTGGCCGGTCTGGATGTCGAAAAAGCCGGTGTGCAGCTCAGCGATAACACGGCTCCGCATATTGTTACCGATGCGCGCATGCGCAGTTCCAATAAGAAGATTTTCGCCATTGGCGATGTTGCCGGTGGGCCGCAATTCACCCATGCGGCCGGCTATCATGCCGGTCTGGTTATTCGCAATGTGCTGTTTTTCTTACCCGCCAAGGTGAATTACACCGCCTTGCCGCGAGTGACTTATGGCGATCCCGAGCTCGCCTCAGTGGGCTTAAGCGAGGCCGAGGCGCGCGATAAATATGCCGCCATTAAAGTGCTGCGCTGGCCGTTCGAAGAAAATGACCGGGCCCGCGCCGAGCGCGATATGCGCGGGATGGTGAAAGTCATCACCACACGCAATGGCAGAATTCTCGGCGCGTCGATTGTCGGGAAAAATGCCGGTGATTTATTGGCACCATGGACCATGGCCTTGGGCCAAGGCTTGCCGATTTCAGCCATGGCCGGTGTCATTGCGCCATATCCGACCCGTGGCGAGGCGTCGAAACGAGCCGCCGGTGATTATTATACGCCCAGCCTGTTTGGCCCACGGACCCGCAAATTGGTCGGTCTTTTGTCTTTCCTGCGCCGTTAACCTGCTGTTAAGCTTTGGTGCCTAAGCTGCGCCGATTATTGCCGATGCGCTGAATTTCGTCCGCCTGCATGACCCGAAGCGGCGTGTCGAATTAATCAATGAATGCGACCCGCAGGCGCAAGTGGTGGCTGAGCCGACCCTCTTATTTCGCATTGTCTATAATTTGGTGCTCAACGCCATGCAGTCGATGAAGGGCCATAAGGGCCGCCGCCGCGTGCGCATTGAAGCGCATAGCGATGTGCGCGCCTGCACGGTTTATGTCTCAGATACCGGCCCCGGCTTGCCCAATCAGGGCAGTGGGGCGCTGCTGATGCCGCATATGAGTGGCTTCGGTAGGCCTGACGGCACCGGTTTGGGGCTGAAAATCGTTGCCGATTTGCTCAGCTGGCATGGCGGTAAAATCGAGGTGGCGCGGTCGGATGCGCAAGGCACGCATTTTAAAATTACCCTGCCGCATGAAAGCCCCAATGCGCCGCGCGATGATGCCGTGCGCAGCGCCGACGGCTTGCTTGACCATGCGGCAGACGCGGTTTAGCGTTTTTCAAAACCTCAGAAAGCGAACACATTATGGCCCAAAAGCTCAGTACCGGCGCGCGCAATCTCATCACCGATGTTGGCGGCCTTTCGGTCGGCCATGCGCATGATGCGCATCACTGCACCGGCGTTTCGGTAATTGTGCCCGACACGCCCTCTGTCGTCAGCGTATCCGTGCCGGGCGGCGGGCCGGGCACGCGTGAAACCGATGCGCTGCAACCGGGCACTTTGGTCGATAAGGCCGATGCGCTGGTTTTATCGGGCGGCTCGGTTTACGGGCTTGATGCGGCCTCCGGCGTGACCGCGCAAATGGGTGCGGAGGGGCGCGGTTTTCCAACCGGGGCGCCGCTGCCATCGCCGATTGTACCGGCCGCCATTTTGTTTGATATGGCCAATGGTGGCGCCAAGGATTGGGGTGATACGCCGCCCTATGCTGCGTTGGGGCGCGCCGCCTATCAGGCGCGCAGCACAGAATTTACCCTCGGCAATCAAGGGGCCGGTTATGGCGCCATGGCCGGTTTGTTGAAAGGTGGGCTGGGCAGTGCCTCAATCGCCGTCAATGACAGCGTGGAAGCCGGGGCGCTGATTGCCGCCAATCCGTTGGGTAGTGTGGTTGACGGGCAGGGACGGTTTTGGGCGCAGCCCTATGCGCATGCGCATGAGGGCGGCTTAGAGTTTGGTCACCCCGCTTGGGCGCAGCTGCCGGCTGACGGCACGGCGCATCCGATGGCCGGTTCCAAATTGGCGGCCGCTTTGGGCAATACCAGCATTGGCGTGGTCGCCGTGGCGGCCGATTTAAGCGTTGCCGAAGCCAAGCGCGTTGCGATTATGGCGCAAGACGGTCTGGCGCGCGCCATTCGCCCCATCCACACGCCGTTTGACGGCGATTGCCTGTTTGTTTTGGCCTTAGGGCATAAAAAACTGGCGGCGACAGAAGATATGCGGCCTTTGGCACTGGCGACGCTAGGGGCTTTGGTGGCCGACTGCGTGGCCCGCGCTACGGCCCGTGCTGTGTGGGCGGCTGAAGGACTGGGTAAGATGCAAGCCTATCGCGACCTTTATGGTGCCGATTAGCGCTTGCAATCTGATAAGTCTGATACTACAAACGCGCTGTTGCACCGGTAGCTCAGCTGGATAGAGCACCAGACTACGAATCTGGGGGTCGGGAGTTCGAATCTTCCCCGGTGCGCCACACTATAAGGGCGCGGTTGCGCAAGGCAAAAACGGTGCGCATTCGCCTCCACCTACGCCCTTTGGGCTTCGGCGTGACAAGAACGAGGAAAATGCGTTTCGTGCATTTTCCGAGACGCACACCTCATAAAATCAGATGCTTAACAATAGTCGTCAGGCGGCTCTGCCTATGACATTTTGACCGGATAATCCTCCGGCAGGCTACCGGTCAGGTCGATAATGGCATTGGCAATGGCAGCCGGTGCCGAGGCCATCAGCGTTTCACCGGCGCCGACCGGCTTTTCATCGGAGGCGATAAGCTGCACATGCATGCGCGGCGCATCGGCCATGCCGGGTATCGGCGCATCGACGAAATCAATATTGGTCACTTCGCCTTGTTCGACGGACAGCGTGTCATGCATCACCATGCCCAAAGACCACAGCACATTGCCTTCGCATTGCGCTTTCACTTGGTCGGCATTGATGACTTTGCCGCAATCATGGGCGCACCAAATGTCAGTTATGCGCGGTTGGCCATTGGCGTCATAAGCGGCATCGGCAATCACCGCGCCATAGCTGACCCCTTTATAGGCCCCGCAGGCGACGCCGCGACCGGCCGCTTTTCGTTGCGGTGCAGCTTGTGCGGCAGCTCGCAAAACTTTAGCGAGGCGGGCATCATCCAAATGTTTCAGGCGAAACGCCACCGGCTCTTCACCGGCCAATTTGGCGGCCGCTTCCATGGCCATTTCAATCGCCAATGTGTTGGGTCCGGCGCCCAAGCCGCGCCATGCTGACGTGCGAATATTCAATCGCGTCAAATCATAACCGGCCTGCTTGCTGGCAAAATTGTAAATCGGCGCCAAATTGCGCACCGCGCCCTTGTCGCCAATGAAGTCGGTCAGCGACTGCATCCATGGTGGTAAGATCGCATTGGAAAAGATGACATGGCCGGAGCCCATACGGTGCTCCCAGGCGGTCACGCGTCCGTCCTTGACCGCCAGTTTAACGCGGTGACTGGTCGGCGGGCGGTGATAGGCATATTTGAAACTTTGCGCCCGCGTCCATTGCACTTTCACCGTTTTGCCGGTTGCTTTGGCCAGCACGGCGGCTTCCACCTCTGCCATGGGGATGACCTTGCCGCCAAAACCGCCGCCAACCCGGTGCGGTTGCACAGTGATGTTTTGCTTGTCCATGCCAAGGCGTTTGGCAAGAAAATCGCGCACGAAAAACGGGTCTTGCGAGCTGACCGCGACATGGCATGTATCGCCGTCAAAAGAGGCGATCCCGCTATGTGTTTCAATCGGCGCATGGGCGGCGGCCGGTGTTTCGATTTTCAGATTAATGTCCCAGTTTTTCGCATCGCTCGGATTTTCATCGACCGTCATATAGGCCGGACGTCCGTTTTCCGCCTTGCGGTCGACATCAATGGCGGCGGCGATATTTTGCTCTGTCGCCGCATTATCCCAAGTAATCTGCAGGGCCGCTTCAATACGGTCCAAAGCTCCGGGGGTGGTCGCGACGATGCCAATGCCTTGGCTGTTATTAACGGCCAAATCGGGCGAGGTGATGAGTGCGACGAAACCAGGCACTTGGCGCGCGGCGTCATCATTTAATGTGACGACTTTTGATACCAATTCGGGCGATAGGCCGGAGCGGATAACGCGGCCGTAAACCATATCATCTGCCGTTTGGTCTGCGACAAACGCCGCTTGTCCAAACACAATGGCTTGCATATCGACCAATTGTGGAGCTGCCACCAAGCCACCCTGCTTGAAGGCTTTCAAGCTGCTGATCGGTTTTGGTTCGGCATGAAAGGTGCCGGTTTCACCGCGTCCCACCGCTTCTTTCAGTGTCGCGCAGGCCTGCGCCAGCGGCACGGCAAAATCTTGAATACTCTCGCTGCCGACCGTCGCACGATAGGCCGGAATAGAACCCGTATTGGGGCGGATGAGTGTAACATCGTCCCAATCGACACCCAATTCGGTGCAGGCGATTTGCTGCATGGCGGTCGATATGTTCTGTCCCAATTCGGCGCGCGGCACAGACAGCGTATAGGCGGTGCCGTCGAAAGAAATCCAGCTCGCCGCATCGGCCAATTCGGCGGCCGGACGGTCAGGAATAACCGGAATGGCCGCACAGCCACTTAGCAAGACAACCGTTGTTGATGCACCTGTCAGTTTAAGAAAATTGCGTCTGTCCATTAGCCGTCCTCCGCAACCCGTTTGATGGCGGCGCGAATGCGCGCATAAGTGCCGCAACGGCACAAATTGCCCTGCATGGCATCGGTAATCTGTTGGTCGGTCGGCTTGGGGGTGTCGCGCAATAGGGCGACCGCCGCCATCATCTGACCGGCTTGGCAATAGCCGCATTGTGGCACGCTTTCTGCCATCCAGGCTTGTTGCACCGGATGCGGGGTTTCCGGTGTCCCCAGCCCTTCAATGGTCTCGATTTTACGCCCCGCCAGATCACCGGTCCGCTGCAGGCAGGCGCGCTGCGCTTCGCCGTCGATAATTACCGTGCAGGCACCACATTGGCCGACCCCGCAGCCAAACTTACTGCCGATAAGGCCGAGATGCTCGCGCAGGGTAAACAGCAGACTCTCATCTTCCCACGCCCGATCTATGGCGCGGTCGGTTTTATTGACGGTCAATTTCATCGTTATGGCTGTCCTGAAAAATTATGTCTCTTGAGACTTAGGTTGCAATGGGAGAGTGGCAACCTCCGGTGTTTCATTCCATTGATAAACAAAAACCCGGCAGCCTTGCGGGCTGCCGGGCTGTATCGATGAAACCGTGGTTTTGTTAAGCCGCCACCTCGATAATCAAAACTTCGCTATCGCCACTGGCCGTCAGCGCCACGGTTGCTTGCTGCTCAACAGTTACCGCGTCGCCGCGCACCGCATCAATACCGGCAATATTCAACTGCCCTTCGGAGACCAGAATATAGGCTTTGCCGCTGATTTCGTGGGTCAATTCTTGGCCATCTTGCAAGGTGCCGGCGTAAATTTTTGCCGCCTTATTGTTGATTTTCAGCGGCGCTTGCCCGTCACCCGAAACCAAAAGCGGCAGGCTGTCGGTTATCGGCTGGTGCGGAAATTCAGCACTGTCCCAGCGTGGTGTCAGGCCGTTTTCATCCGGCGTAATCCAAATTTGAAATAAATTGGTCGCTTCATCTTCGAAATTATATTCCGAATGCTGAATGCCGGTGCCGGCGCTCATCACCTGCACGTCACCGGCCACAGTGCGGCCCTTATTGCCGCGGCTGTCTTCATGGGTAATGGCACCGCGGCGCACATAGGTGATGATTTCCATATCCTGATGGCCGTGCCGGGCAAATCCGGTTTGCGGCTGAATAACGTCATCATTAATGACCAGCAAATCGCCGAAATGCGGTTTATTCGGGTTCACATATTGCCCGAAGGAAAAATGGTGGCGGGCCTCCAGCCAATCGAAATTGGCATAGCCCAATTCTGTATAGGGATAGTGTTGCAGCATGTTGCGCTCCATTGTCGGTGCCGTCAGGGTACAGCCGATATGGGTCGCGTGCGCCGCGACTTCAAGCTAAACCAGCAGCAAAATGGCGGCGGTCAAAATCGTGCCCAATGTGCCCAGCATGGAAAGCGGGCGCAGCACCACCGGCAAGCGGTGCGTCACAATCATCAAATAATGCACCACGCGGGACAGCAAAAATACGCTGCCTAGAGCAATCAGCCAGCTATCGGCCAGACCGTTCAACTCATTGAGCAGCAGCAGCAAAAGCCCAATCGGCACATTTTCGATAAAATTGCCATGGCCGCGCATGCGGTTGCGCAATTCCATATCGCCGCCATCGCCGAAATTAATCTTGCTGGTAAAGCGGTAGCCGCCGACCCGCAGCGTGAAAATCACATGCAGCACCCCAAAAATAGCGGCGAAAATGATCGTGATGTCAATCGTGCCCGTTGGTGTCATTGTAATCGCCCATCTAGATTTCCGGCAGATTAGTAAAATGCAGCGCCGCCGTCCAGTTCGGCCAACAAAGCGTGGCTTGTTCCGCTGTCATCGGCTTGCTAGTTTTGATTGGGGGAGATGACATAATGCAAAAACAAGTTTTGGTAGTGGCCCTCAGTGTGTTGCTGGCCGCCTGTCAAATCGGCCCGTCTTACGATGTGGCAATCAATCATGGGCGGGTGATTGACCCGCAAACCGGTTTGGATGCGGTGCGCCATCTCGGCATTAAGGACGGCAAAATCATCCGCATCAGCACAAAGCCGCTGCGCGGTGAAACCGTTTTGAATGTCGAGGGTCTGGTCGTGGCGCCCGGTTTTATTGATTATCACTGGCATTGTCCGGCGCAGGCTTGTTACGAGATT
>JBMHCM010000058.1:0-28051 GCA_049889915.1 Parvibaculales bacterium | reverse complement strand
CGCCAGCGGCATTGGCTTCTTCTTCAAACACATCGATGAAAGTGTCACCGATAATTTTGCGCTTTTGCTCGGGGTCGGTGACGCCTTCGAGCTTACCGAGGAACAAATCCGACGCATCCTTATGCACCAGCTTGATATTGAAATGGTCGCGGAACAAGCCGACCACCTGCTCGCTTTCACCGGCGCGCATCATGCCGGTATCGACATAAACGCAGGTCAATTGTTCGCCAATCGCCTCGTGCAGCAAGACGGCGACAACCGAACTATCCACGCCGCCCGACAGGCCGCAAATAACACGGCCTTCGCCGACTTGTGCGCGAATATCGGCAATCGCCTTATCGCGAAACGCCGCCATGCTCCAATCGCCTTGGCATCCGGCAATCTTATGGGTGAAGTTGGCGAGCATTTTGGCGCCGTCCGGCGTATGCACCACCTCGGGGTGAAATTGCACGCCATAAATTTTTTGCGCTTCATTGGCAATCGCTGCATAGGGGGCATTTTCCGATGTGCCGATAACCTCAAAGCCCTCCGGCAATTGATTGACGCGATCGCCGTGGCTCATCCATACCTGAATGGCGTCGCCGTCAATGCCGTCAAACAAAGGCGAAGCAGCCTTGATATCCAGCATGGAGCGGCCAAACTCGCGTTCGTCCGATTGCTCAACGGCACCGCCCAATTGCGCGCACAGCGTTTGCTGGCCGTAGCAAATCCCCAAAATCGGCAGACCCGAACTCAGGATATTTTCCGGCGCGCGCGGCGTATCAATATCGGCCACAGAATTGGGGCCGCCCGATAAAATCACCGCTTTCGGGTTCATCTCGCCAAACGCTTTTTCAGCCGAATTGAACGGCACGATTTCGCAATACACTCCGCTTTCGCGCACGCGACGGGCAATCAGCTGCGTTACTTGCGAGCCGAAATCAACAATCAGAATACGGTCCATCATCAGTCCTTTTTAGCGCTGCGGCTTTTTTCAAGCGCGGCGGATAAGTCATTGGCTGCCTCGCACGGGGCGGCGCAAACCGTCCGCAAACGGTTGAGCGCTTTTTCAGCCAGTTCCAAATTGCCGACATCCAGCGCCGCATCGCCTTGCAGCTTCAAGGCCTTTTGGTCGCCCGGCTCAATATCCAGCCCGACACCGATAAGCCGCAGGCCTTCATCCTTATTATCGAGCTTACGCTGCGCCTGCCCTTTCAGAACAAACGCTTTGGCATTGCCCGGATTAGCGGTCAGCGCGAGGTTCAACAAGCGGTCCGCCTCCTCGGCTTTGCCTTGCAGCAATACCTGCTCGGCATCGGCCGTCAGATTGTCGGATACTGACTTATATTTGTCGGAAATCGCCTCGGCCGAGCTGATGGACAAAACCAGCGCCGCCAAAGCCAAACTAAAAAAACGTGTGTGATTGGTCATGCATTTGTCTCGCAAGATTAACCGGCAAAATCAAGCCCCGTCCTTTTGCAGCACCGCGCAAAACAGACCATCTGTGTCGCCATTGGCCGGGTGCCATTGCGTCCACCCCGCCTGCCCCAAAGGCAGCACAGCCTCGGATAGGGTAAATGACTGGTTTTTCTCGATAAACCGCGCCACTTGCTGATTGTTTTCTGAAGCCATAAGCGAGCAGGTGATATAGGCCAACCGCCCGCCCGGCCGCACCAGCGCCGACGCTTGCTGCAAAATATCGGCCTGCAAATCGTGTAAGGCGTCCAAATCGGCTTGCGTGAGTCGCCATTTGGTCTCCGGCGCCCGCCGCCAGCGGCCCGAACCGCTGCACGGCACATCGGCCACCACCAAATCGCACTGCCCTTGCCAGTCGGCCAGATTTTGCGGGGCAATGGTCTCAATAATCGCCACACCGGCGCGGGCGGCCCGCATCGGCAAATCGGCCATACGCTCGGCAATCGCATCATGCACCAAAAGCCGCCCCTTATTGTTCATCTGCGCCGCCAAAGCCAACGCCTTACCACCGGCACCGGCACAAAAATCCATCACCGTTTCAAACGGCTGCGCATCACAAAAGGCTGCGACCGCTTGTGCGCCGGCGTCTTGCACCTCAACCAAACCGTCACGATAGGCCGCCCCATCGACCAAACGCGGCGTGCCGCTCAGCCGCAAAGCGGTTTCAACCTGCGGGTGCGGTGCGGCCGCAACATCCTCGGCGGCCAAAGCCGCTATGGCTGAGGCACGGTCGGTGCGCAGCGCATTGACCCGCACATCGGTCGGGGCGCGCTGACACATTGCCGCCAAGGCGGCATCTGTCGCGCCGCCCAATTGCGCGTCAATATCGGGCAACAGCCAATGCGGCACAGAAAGCTTATCGGCCCGCTCATTCGGCGCGGTCTGCGCGGCATGGCGCAAATTGGCTTCATCGGCTGAAGACAGCGGTTCAGGCGCATGCCGACTGCCATCGGCCAAGGCCAACACATCATCGAGCGGTTCATCGTCAATCACATGCGCGGCCAGCATGGCGACCATTAGCGGCGTCGCATGGCCAAGCCGTGCTGTCAGCGTTCCATAATGGCGCATGGCAGCAAACAGACGATCCGCTATGAAGCGGCGGTCTTTTGACCCGGCATAGCGGTTTTGCCGGCCCCAATTCTGCATCATCTGGTCGAGCGGTAAGGCGCTGTCCTGCGCGGCAGCCAGCAAATCGGCAATGGCCTGAAGACGGGCAGCCGGACGCACTAGTTTTTACCGGACCCCGGATAGTTCGGTGCTTCGCGGGTAATCGTCACATCATGGACGTGGCTTTCAGCCAGAGAGGCTGAGGTCATGCGGACGAATTTTGCCGTCTTGTGCAAATCGGCAATCGTCGCCGCACCGGTGTACCCCATGGCTGCGCGCACACCGCCGACCAATTGATGCACCACTTGCTCAACCGGGCCTTTGAACGGAATTTGCCCTTCAATGCCTTCCGGCACCAGCTTATGCGTGTCGGAAATATCTTGCTGGAAATAACGATCAGCCGAGCCGCGGGCCATCGCACCGACCGAGCCCATGCCGCGATAGGCTTTATATGAGCGGCCTTGGTAAAGAAAGGTCTCGCCGGGGCTTTCGCTTGTGCCGGCCAGTAAGGAGCCGATCATGGCGCAATTGGCACCGGCGGCAATCGCCTTGGCCAAGTCGCCGGAATACTTAATGCCGCCATCGGCCACAACCGGAATATCGGCTTTGCGGGCCGCTTCTACCGCATCCATAATGGCGGTCAATTGCGGCACGCCGACACCGGCCACCACGCGGGTGGTGCAAATCGACCCCGGCCCGATGCCGACTTTCACCGCATCCGCACCGGCATCAATCAGCGATTGTGCGCCGTCTTTGGTGGCCACATTACCTGCCATCACCTGAATGGAATTGGACAGCCCTTTAATGCGCGACACCGCCTCGCCAACACGCACCGAATGGCCGTGCGCCGTATCGACGACAATCAAATCAACACCGGCATCGACCAGCGCTTCAGTGCGGGCAAAACCATCATCGCCAACCGTGCTGGCGGCAGCAACGCGCAAGCGGCCCTGCTCGTCTTTGGCGGCATTGGGGTGCAGCTGCGCCTTTTCCATATCCTTAACGGTAATCAAACCGACGCAGTGATAGGCATCATCAACCACCAGTAATTTTTCAATGCGATGTTGGTGCAGCAGCCGTTTGGCTTCTTCATGGCCGACCGCCTCTTTCACCGTCACCAAATTTTCATGGGTCATCAGCTCAGAGACTTTTTGCTGCAAATTGGAGGCAAAACGCACATCGCGATTGGTCAAAATGCCGACCAGCTTGCCGCTGCTTTCGGTCACCGGCACGCCGGAGATTTTATTGGCGGTCATCAAATCCAGCGCTTCAGCCAGCGTTGCATTGGGGTCGATGGTCAATGGATTAACCACCATGCCGCTTTCAAATTTCTTCACCTTCACCACTTCAGCGGCTTGTTTTTCCGGTGTCAGATTGCGGTGCAACACGCCAATACCACCGGCTTGCGCCATGGCGATAGCCATATCGCTTTCGGTCACCGTATCCATGGCAGCCGACAAAAGCGGGATGCCCAATTGAATGGATTTTGTGATGTAGGTTGAGGTATCCGCCTGGCTGGGCAAAATGGTCGATGCGGCCGGCTCAAGCAGCACGTCATCAAAAGTCAGGGCTTCGCGAAACATTTGTCAAATCCTCTCAGCTTCGAGGTGTATTTGACGACCTCATGTATCACTAAACCGAGCGGTTGGGCAAAGAATAAATCGCTACGGCAAAAAACCGCTATTTTTGGTCATTTTTCGGTGGATAAGCCGCTTATTGCTGGCCCTTAAAGTCAAGCGCGATGACATAAAGCTCGACCGATTCTTTGCGGCTCGATTTCGGCTTCATATGCACCACCTGCCCGAACTGCCGTTTCAGTTCCAATAACAGGTCGTTTGACGCGCCGCCCTGAAACACTTTGGCGCAAAATGCACCGCCCGGTTTCAACGCTTCAAAGGCAAACCAAGCGGCCGCCTCAGCCAGCGCCATGGTGCGCAAATGGTCGGTCTGGCGATGGCCGGTCACCGGCGCCGCCATATCCGACATAACCAAATCGGCGCGCCGTCCGGCCAAATCATGCACTTTTTGCGGTGCCGCATCGTCAAGAAAATCGAGCTTGAGGAAATCAACCCCCTGCAGCGGCTCCATATCCTGAATATCAATGGCGGCAACAAAGCCCTTATCTTTTGTTGCCCCCACGCGCTGCGCCGCCACTTGCGCCCAGCCGCCGGGCGCGGCGCCCAAATCAATCACGCAGGCGCCGGGCCGAAAGAATTTGAAACGGTCATCCATTTCGATGATTTTATAAGCGGCCCGCGAGCGATAGCCATCCGCTTTGGCGGCTGCCACATAGGGGTCATTGAGCTGGCGTTCCAACCAACGGGTTGAGGAAAGCTTGCGCCCGCGCGCCGTTTTGACACGCTGCCGCATGCGATTGCCGCGCCGCTGGCCGTCACCGACGCCGGGGCCGCCGCCGGAACCCGGTTTCTTACCGCTCACGATTGTCTCCGGAAGTTTGCTTGGCGCCGTTCGCACCATTACCGCCATTATTGCCGCGACCACGGCCATTGCGTTTGCGACGGCGCACATCTTGACGAATGAGACGCAGCAGAATGCCCTCGCGCAAACCGCGATCGGCCACCCATACTTTACTGACCGGCCATTTTGTATGAATGGCATCCAGCACCGCACAGCCCGACAGCACCAAATCGGCGCGTTGCTTGCCAATGCACGGATTTTCGGCCAATTCATCGCGGCTCCATTGCCGTAAATCACCGATTACCGTTTTAATGTCATCGGCCGAGATTGTGCAGCCGTCGACCACATTGCGGTCATAGCGCGCCAGGCCAAGCTGCACGGCAGCCAGCGTCGTCACCGTGCCGGAGGTGCCGATAATTTGCAGTCGGCTCATATCACTCAGGTCTTCTTGCCTGTCCATAAAGGCTTGCAGCCGCTCTTCGCTTTCTGCCAGCATGCCCTCATAGCCATGCTCGTGCTGACCCGGACCGGCATGGCGTTCTGACAAACGCACCACGCCAAGCGGCACGCTGTCACTATCGACCAACCGAAAGAAGCCGCGCTCTTGTCGGCTTAAGCGACTGATTTCCGTGCTGCCGCCGCCAATGTCGAACAATACAATATCGTCTACCTCGCGGTCGAATAAAGAGCCGCAGCCAATCGCCGCCAATTCGGCCTCTGCTTTGCCGTCAATAATATCCAGCGTCAGGCCGGTTTGCTTTTTCACCCGCTTGATAAACGCCTCGCCATTATCGGCACCGCGACAAGCCTCAGTGGCAACACAGCGCATGCGCGCCACACCGGCTTTGCGAATTTTACTGGCACAAATGCGCAGCGCGGCAATGGTGCGGTCCATCGCTTCATCCGACAGACGTCCGGAGGCTTCAAGCCCCTCGCCCAAGCGCACAATGCGGGTAAAGCTGTCACGCACGCGGAAGTTATTTTCGCCCGACCGCTCAACTATCAGCAGACGGCAATTATTTGTGCCGAGGTCAACAGCGGCATAAAGCCGATTGCGGCGGCGGCGAAAGCCGACCCAACGCCGGGAGCGGCCGCTCTTGCGCGGCGCGCGCTCACCGTTCTTGTCATCCGCCGATTGCGGATTGTCTTTGTCCAACATAACGCGTCCTTGCCGACCCGCCGAGGGGCCGGAGCGATTTCATCGATTGCCAATAGCTTAACAGCCGGTCTGTGCATAAACCAGCTTTTTGACCGCATCCCCCATGATGTTTTTATGAGACGGCATGGCTCTGGCTTGCTAAACTTCGCGCCGGAGGGACAGAACATGCCAAATAAAGACAGCCATTTTCCCGATGCCAACCGGCTTGCCGCCATTCAACCCTATTTAGGCGGACGCTCTTTCGAGCAGCTCTGGCAGGATTTTGAACGCGACGGTTATGTGGTGTTTGATGATGTGATTGACGCCGCCACGCTGCAACAGGCCCGCGACGCGCTGGCCCCGCATTTCGCCAAACAACGAACCGGCCGTAATGATTTTGAAGGGCTGAACAGCTATCGCGAATATGCGCTGCTAGCCAAGGGCGAGGTATTTGTCGATTTGGTCGCGCATCCGTTGGCCTTGGCGTTTGCTGAATATGAGTTTGGTCGTAGCGCCATTTTGTCGGCCTTTCTGGCCATTGAAACCCATCCCGGTGAGACTGTGCAGCCATGGCATTGCGATGACGACCATTGCCGCATGGTACGCCCGCGCCCGCCCTTTCAACTCAGCGCCTTTTGGGCCATTGACGAAACGACGGAACAAAATGGGGCAACTGAAATCATCGCCGGCAGTCATCTATGGGATGATGATTTGGCGATGGATTTACTGCAAACCAGTGCTTTTGAAAAAACCGAAATCGGCAATGTCGATGAAGACCCGCAAGCGCATCCGGATGCCAAACCGATACCGCTAAAGGCAGGCGCGATGATGCTGGCCAAAGGCACGCTCTATCATCGCGGCGGTGCCAATAAGTCTGACGGCAATCGGCTGATTTTAACGCCGCAATACAGCCCCGGCTGGGTGCGCCCGCTGGAAAACCTTATTCTATCAACGCCGCCTGAATTGGCGGCCGCCATGCCGCAACGGGTGCGCGAGTTGATCGGATATTCCATTCACCCGCCATTTATGGGATATGTTGACGGCATGCACCCGCAAAAGGCGCTCGATAAACAAGTAAGCAAAGTTTGAGGAACACTTATGTCTGATATGAAACCAGAAACCCTTGCCCTGCACGCCGGTTGGCGCGCCGACCCGACCACCGGTTCTGTGGCTGTGCCGATTCATCAAACAACCAGCTATCAGTTTAACGATACTGAGCATGCCTCAAACCTGTTTGCCCTGTCAGAGCTCGGCAACATTTATACCCGCCTGATGAACCCGACCACGGACGTGCTGGAACAGCGCGTGGCGGCCCTTGAGGGGGGCGTGGCGGCGCTTGGTGTGGCCTCCGGTCAAATGGCGTCAACCATGGCCATTCAAAACATCGCCCGCGCCGGTGATAATATTGTGTCATCAACCGACCTGTATGGCGGCACATGGAACCTGTTCGCCAATACAATGAAAGATATGGGCATTGAAGTGCGCTTCGTTGACCCGGCCAATCCGCAAGACTTTGCTGATGCGGTGGATGACAAAACCCGCGCCTTTTATGCTGAGACGCTGCCCAATCCGAAGCTGCAAGTCTTCCCGATTAAGGAAGTGGCCGAAATCGGTCGCGCCCACGGTATTCCGCTGATTATGGACAATACGGCCTGCCCGACCTTGGTGCGCCCGCTCGACCATGGGGCGGCGATTGTGGTCTATTCAACGACCAAATATATTGGTGGCCATGGCACATCGATTGGCGGCATGATTGTTGATGGCGGCAATTTCGATTGGGAAGGCGCCGGTGTCGCGCGTCAGCCCATGCTCAACTCGCCGGACCCGTCTTACCACGGCGCGGTATGGGTAGAAGCCGTTAAACCGCTGGGCCCGATTGCATATATTCTGAAAGCCCGCACCACCCTGCTGCGCGATTTGGGCGGTGCCATGTCGCCGTTCAATGCGTTCATGTTCCTGCAAGGCATGGAAACCCTGCCGCTGCGCATGCGGGCGCATTGCGAAAATGCCGATAAAGTGGCGGCTTGGTTGAACGACCGTGCCGGTGTCAGCAAAGTCATTCACCCGTCATTGATGGACGGCCTATATCGTGACCGTGCCGATGCCGTGATGAGCGGCGGTTATGGCGCGCTTATCGGCTTTGAGCTGGAAGGCGGCGTTGAAGCCGGTAAGGCGTTCATCAACAATCTGGAGCTGCTGTATCACGTAGCCAATATTGGTGATGCGCGTTCATTGGCCATTCACCCGGCCAGCACCACGCATAGCCAATTGTCGGCTGAAGACCAACTGGCCTCGGGCGTGACACCGGGCTATGTCCGGCTGTCTATTGGCATTGAGCATATTGATGACATCATCGCCGATATTGAGCAGGCGCTGTCAAAAATCTAGGCCGATTTAGGCCCGTAATAAGACCCGGCCCGACAGGCACCAAGTGACGCAGCATCTTGCTTAAGTCATTTTGGGCTTGTCGGGCCGGGTTTTGCTTGTCATTCTGCTGTTATGAAAAATGTCGTCACACAGATTCTGATGATGATGCCGATTTGGTTCGGCATTGCTTTTCTCGGTCCGGTTTTGGCCGAGATTTATTTGCGCACGCCGGTGGGCGCCTATTTGGCGCTGGACCTGACCAGCGCGCAAATTTACGCCGCCTGTATGAGCTTTGGCGGCGCCTACGGTCTGGTTGCGTGGCGCATAGGGAGATGGATATGAGCAGCACGATTGCCGATTACGATACCAGCCAAATGAGCGAGGCCGAACTGACCAAATTGGAACGGCAAATCGCGCGCAAATATATGAATAAGCTGTCCATCCCGATGGTGATTTGGCCGGTCTTGAACCTGTCTTGCTGGCTGGCGCTGTGGCCATTGGTTTTCACCGGTGTGGTGCCGTTGTGGCTCGGCTTTATCATTGCCCTCATTAATGTCACCTTGTCATATCTGCCAAGCCATGAGGCGCAGCACGATATTTATGCCCGCCCCGGCGAGAAATTACGCTGGCTTAATGAGGCGATTGGCCATCTGTCCATTATTCCGCTGGCCTATGGTTATAAAATTCTGCGGCTGACGCATTTGGAGCATCACAAAAATACCAATAAGCCGGGTCTCGACCCCGATCATTTGTATAATGACGGCCAAACCTTATGGCAGGCGATTTGGAAAACCGTGCAGGGCTATCAGCCGCAATCAGAGGCAGCCGACAGCTATCGCAATTGCATGGAGCGGCTCGGCACACCGGAGGCCAAAAGCGCGCTCAATCAACAGATTCTCATTCTGTTGGCACATTTTGGAATTCTTTTCGCCTGCGCCTATAATGGCTATGCGCTGGAAGCCCTGTTGCTGTGGTGGCTGCCGATGAAACTGGGTGTGATTTACATCCGCATTTATTTGTCATGGTTGCCACATTTTCCGGGCAAAGCGACCGGTCGCTATAAAGACACGCGCGGCTTTGGCAGCTATGGCGGCGTATGGAGCTCGCTGGGCATGACGGCGCATATTGTGCATCATTTGCATCCGCGCATTCCGTTGGACAAGACACCGGCCGCCTTGCGCGAAATGTATCCGATTTTGGAAGCGCGCAATTGTGACATTCTTGACCGCGAGCATGCCCATTAAGCTGGCATAATCCGCCCCCAGCTTGCTGCGACAATCTGTCATTTTTGGTTGCACCGGCGCGCCATCGCTGGCAGGCTTTTCCCAGTCATTTTACTTGGGAGGGCAAAATGAGTGCAGCAGACCAAATCAACACCATTCCGGCCGGTGGCTTCGACATGTCGCGGCCCGAGCTTTATGCCAGTGAGGACGTGCTGGAGACGTTCAAAATTTTGCGCCGTGAAGACCCCATCCATTACGCTGAAAACGAGCATTTCGGCCCGATGTGGCACATCACGCGCTATAATGATTGCATTGCCATTGATACGGATCACAAGCGGTTTTCGTCATCAGATGAATGTGGCGGTATTCAAATTGACGACAATATCGTCCGCCCTGCCGTTGAGGGCTTTGCGGTCTCTGCCTTCATTACCAAAGACCAGCCGCACCATGCGCCCATTCGTAAGGCCGTGCAGCCGATTGCATCGCCCCCGGCACTCGACAGTTTTCGCGACCTGATTTGGCAGCGCACTGAAGCCGTGCTCGACAGCCTGCCGGAAGGCGAAAGCTTTAATTGGGTGGAAAAGGTGTCAATTGAGCTGACCACGCAAATGCTGGCAACACTGTTTGATTTCCCGTTCGAAGACCGTCATTTGCTGCCCTATTGGTCAGACATGACAACCGCCACTGAAGGCTCGGACGGCTTTCCGGGGCAAGAAAAACGCGTGCAAGTGCTGATGGAGTGCTTGGAATATTTCACCACCCTGCGCGAAAAACGCGCCAATGGTGCGCCGAGCTTTGACCTGGTGTCGATGCTGGCCCGCGATGCCAACACCAAAGACATGGATGCGATGAACTTCCTCGGCAATTTGATGCTGTTGATTGTCGGCGGTAATGACACGACGCGCAACTCCATGTCGGCCAGCATTCATGCGTGGAACCGCTTCCCCGATGAGTTTGCCAAATTGCGCGACAATCGCGACCTGATTGACAATATGGTGGCCGAGGTCATTCGCTGGCAAACGCCGCTATCGCATATGCGCCGCACCGCTCTCGAGGATGTCGAAATAGGCGGCAAGACCATCAAAAAAGGCGACAAGGTCATCATGTGGTATTATTCCGGCAATCATGATGAAGAGGTGTTTGACGACCCGCGGACGATTAATTTCGAGCGTGAAAACGTCAATCGGCATTTGTCTTTCGGTTTCGGCATTCACCGTTGCATGGGCCTGCGGGTTGCCGAATTGCAATTGCGGACGCTGTGGCAACAAATCCTCGATAAATTTGAAAAGATTGAACTGGTTGAACCGCCGGTGCGCTTGAAATCCAATTTCGTTAACGGCTATACCGATATGCAAGTAAAGGTTACACGCCGCTAACGGGAGTTCTTCGTGTCAGACAGTAAAATTCGCTGGGGCATTCTGGCCACCGGCAATATCGCCGCGCAATTTGCCGCTGATTTACCTCACAGCCAAACCGGCATTTTGACCGGGGCCGCCAGTCGCGATGCCGCCAAGGCCGAGGCCTTTTGCGCGACCCATGGCGGCACGCCGTCTGATTATGAGGCGCTACTGGCGCGTGACGACATTGACGCGGTTTATATCGCCACACCGCATGACAGCCATTTGGCATGGACGCATAAGGCGTTGGCCGCCGGTAAAGCGGTACTGTGCGAAAAGCCGCTCGGCCTCACCCAAGGCGAGGTGCTGAACCTGTATGGCGAGGCGGCACGCCGTAATGTGCTGCTGGTCGAGGCGCTGATGTATCTCATGCATCCGCGCATGCATTTGGCCAAGCAGCTGATCGACGATGGCGCGATTGGCACCATCACCGGTTTTTCTTCCGCTTTCGGCTTTGCTTTCCCGTTCAATAATGATCATCGGCTTTACAATATTGACCGCGCCGGTGGCGGCATTCTGGATATTGGCATTTATCCGCTGACCGCAGCGCGCTATCTGATTGGCGAGCCGAACGGCCTGACCGGCGAGGCACGGCTTGCGCCAAGCGGGGCCGACGCCGAAGCCAAAGCGACACTTGCCTATAACGGGTTTGACGCCCAACTGCACTGCGCCATTGATACAGAGTTTGATTGGCACATCACGGTTGAGGGCAATGAAGGCACGCTGACAATCACCCAGCCTTGGCATCCGGGGCCGGAGAATAATCACATTGTCATCACTGATAAGGACGGCAATGAGAGCGTGCATCGCAGCGATGACAAACGCCCGCTTTACGCTGTTGAGGCCGACCATATTGGCGCGCTTATTGAAGCCGGCGCGCAAAGCTCGGATTTGGTGACGCCCGATTTTTCCATCAACACCGCCTATTGGCTGGACCGTTGGCGCGAAGACGGTGGCGTAAGCTACGCCGCCGACACGCTGGGCGCCGTGGGCTTTCATGGCCAAGCCGTTACACCGGGCGCGCATGGTAGCCTGCCGCACATCAAGGTCGATGGCCTCGATAAGCCAATATCCAATCTGACGCTTGGCACGGATAATCAAATCGACGCGCCGACCATGGCTGCCATGGCCGATGCCTTCGTCGAAGCGGGCGGCACATGTTTCGACACCGCCTTTATTTATTCCGACGGCCGGTCGGAAGCGCTGCTCGGCACATGGATGGCGGCACGCGGTATTCGTGATGAACTGGTGGTGCTGTCCAAGGGCGCCCACACGCCGGAGTGCCATCCGGAAGCGGTCGGTCACCAATTGGACATTTCATTGGACCGATTGCAAACAGACCATCTCGACCTTTATTGCCTGCACCGCGACAACCCCGATGTGCCGGTATCGGAATGGGTTGATGCGCTCAATGCCGAGGTCGACGCCGGGCGCATTGGGCAGTTTGGCGGCTCCAATTGGACGGCTGAACGGATTGACGAAGCCAATGCTTATGCCGCCGCAAACGGCAAACAAGGCTTTGCGCTACTGTCGAATAATTTCTCACTGGCCCGCATGGAAGATCCGGTCTGGCCCGGCTGTCTGGCCAGCTCTACCGACGGCTTCCGCGATTGGCACACGAAGAATAATTTCCCGCTGCTGCCATGGTCGGCACAAGCGCGCGGCTTTTTCCTTGATTGGGACGGCACCGGCTTGGCTGCCACGCGGCATGGCGCAGACCCGACGGATGAGGAAATGCAGCGCGTTTGGGGCTCGACCGAAAATATGGAACGGCGCAATAGGGCGTTCCACTTGGCCGACAGTATGGGCGTTTCGGCACTGCAAATCGCTTTGGCTTATGTGGTTAACCAGCCCTTCCCTTGCTCGGCGCTGATTGGCCCGCGCACCCCCATGCAATTGCAAGACAGTGTGGCCGGGGCGCAAATCACCCTGACGCCGGAGCAAGTGGTGTGGCTTGATTTGCGTGATTAAAGTCGACGCCTAAGGGCGCAAAAGCCGCCAGATAAAGCGCAGCCAGCGATTGTTCAACGCGTGCAGCAAGAGATCAAAACGTTTGCCGCTTAGCGCGCCGCGCGACATATTGCTGACCGTTACCAGCCGCAGCGACATAATCATCTCTTCGCGCATCTTTTGTGCAACCGGCGTTTCCTTGGCCTTGCCCCCATCAGTGCCCCCATCATTACCCATGGCTTGCCCGGCCATCTGCAATGCGGCAGCAGCCACCCGCTTGCCGAGCCAATGGTCACGAATGTCAGCCAGTGTCGAATTGGCGTGATATGGCTTTATCGCCTCGGCAATCGGCACATGCAGCCCCAACCGTTTCAACTGCGCATCATCCATCAGCACATAGGGCGTCTCGGAAAGCGGGCTGCTATTGCGTTGCGAACCGGCCGGCAGAGTGACCCGCAGCGTCTCGCGAATATCGGTGCTGGAGGCGGCAAACAAAATCTCGAAATCACCGGCCTCAATATCCCAATCATCGAGCTGCGTATCGAAATAAGCGAAAGCACGGCGGCCCAATGTGAAGTGCAATTGGCGGCTTTCGCCCGCTTGCAGCATCATCTTTTCAAACGCCTTCAACTCGCGGTCCGGCCGATAGGCCGTGCTTTCAACATCGCGGACATAAAGCTGAACAATTTCAGCCCCCGCCATATCGCCGCTATTGGTCACGGTGATGGCGACTTGCAACTGCTCGCTGTCGGCCGACCATTCAGCCGTCAATTTGGCATCGCTATAGCTGAATTGCGTGTAACTCAGCCCATGCCCGAAAGGAAACAGCACCGGCTCATCATGGCTGGTGAAATAGCGATAGCCGACATTCAGCCCCTCGCGATAGACAAGCTGGCGCGGATGGCTGGCAAAGTTTTCTTGCGACGGGCTGTGCTGCAAGGCCAATGGAAAAGTCTCAGCCAGTTTGCCGCTTGGATTGGCCGCACCATAAAGCAAATCAATTAACGCCCCTGCTCCGGCCTGCCCGGCCAGATACAGCTCCAAGACCGCCGGCACTTCATCGATCCATGGCATGGCAATCGGTGCGCCATTGGACAAGACGACAATGCAATTCGGATTGGCCTCGGCCACCGCCGCGATGAGATTGTCGATTTGTGCCGGTTGATTGAGATGCGTGCGGTCAAACCCTTCAGCCTCAAACAAAGGCGGCAGACCGGCCATAATAATGGCGACATCAGCGGCGCGGGCGATCGCCACAGCTTCGCCAATCAGCGCATTATTTTCTTCAGCCAGTTCCATTTCGAACCCGGCCGCATAAACCACACGCTCACCCAGTTTTTCGTGAAACGCATCAAGCGCCGTATCCAGCTGATAAGCGTTTACCTGTGACGACCCGGCTCCTTGAAAGCGCGGCGCTTCCGCAAAGGCGCCGATAAGTGCCACTGATTTATCTTCAGAAAGCGGCAAAGCATTCTGGTTTTTCAACAACACCGCGCCCTCAGCAGCAGCACGGCGCGCCAATTTGTGATGGGCGGCAAAATCAACCGCTTGCGCGCGGCGATTATGTTGCGCCGCCAAAATCAATTCGCTGACCCGATGCGCGGCGCGGTCGAGATGCGCCTCGTCCAATGTTCCGGCCCGCACGGCGGCCGCCACTTTGCGGTCATTGGCCCCGCCCGTGGACGGCATTTCCAGCTCAAGACCGGCTGCCACCCCTTTCGGGCGATCATTCACCGCGCCCCAATCGGTGACGACCAGCCCCTTAAAGCCCCACCGGTCGCGCAAAATATGCGTCAGCAATTCTTCGTGCTCAGAACAATAGGTGCCGTCAAACCGATTATAAGCGCACATCAGCGTCCACGGCTCGGCCTGCTGCACGGTCGCCTCAAAGGCCGGAAGATAAATCTCAAACAAGCTGCGCCGGTCGACCAAAGTATCGACCACCATGCGTTGCGCCTCCTGATTATTGACGGCGAAATGTTTCAAGCTGGTGCCGGTGCCGGTCGATTGCACGCCCTGCACGAAAGCGGTTGCCATCTCACCGGCCTGATATGGGTCCTCGGAATAATATTCGAAATTGCGGCCGCATAGCGGGCTGCGCTTAATATTGACGCCCGGCGCCAGCAGCACTGAGACATCTTCCTTCACACATTCGCGTCCAATCGCTGCGCCAACCTCGGCAATCAGCGCCCTGTCCCAGCTGGACGCCAAGGTGACGGCGGTCGGAAAACACGTGGCCGGAACTGACGCATTGAGCCCCATATGATCGGCTTGGTCAGCCTGTTTGCGCAGGCCATGCGGGCCATCCGACACCATAACGGCGCTCAGCTGATAATCCGGCAAGGCTTGCAAATGCCAAAAGCTGGAGCCCGACATAAGCGAGGCTTTTTCATCAATAGACATATGCGCCACCAAGGCCACTGCCTCGCCGGTGAAATCCCATGGCTGCTTATTTGACACACTGAACCCCGTTTCAAATCCGTCCGGTATATGACACTCTAGGCTTGTGCATGAGGCGAGACAAGAGGCCCGCACCGCACCGCACTTAGGGGAATTTATTGTGGTCAAAATCGCTATTATCGGTGCCGGCAGCACGGTGTTCATGAAAAATATCGTCACCGATATTGTGCTGGAGCCGGGATTGCAAGCGGCGCATGTCGCCCTGCATGATATTGACGCGGCGCGGCTGGCGACTTCTGAAAAAGTCGCCCATCGTATTGCCGAGACCACCCAAACCAACCCGCATATCGAAGCCACTCTCGACCGCCGCACAGCTTTGAAAGGCGCTGACTTTGTTATCACCATGCTGCAAGTCGGCGGCTATCGCCCCTCCACAGTAATAGATTTCGACATTCCGAAAAAATATGGCCTGCGTCAGACCATTGGCGACACACTGGGCATTGGCGGCATTATGCGCGGGCTGCGCACCGTACCGGTGCTGCAGGCCATTGCCGAAGATATGGCAAGCTGCTGCCCCGATGCGCTGCTGCTGCAATATGTTAATCCGATGGCGATAAATTGCATGGCGCTGGCGCAATTGGCCCCGCAATTGAAATTTGTCGGTCTGTGCCATTCAGTGCAAGGCACAGCAATTGACCTGGCCCGCGACCTTGGCGAAGACCCGTCGGTCATTGATTCTGACTGCGCCGGCATCAACCATGTTGCTTTCTACACGCGGTTTGAGAAACGCCACCCTGACGGCCGCATGGAAGACCTGTATCCGCGTCTGCACGGGCTGGCCAAAAACGGCGGCTATGGCCGTGGCTGGGAGGATTGCGCCAATCATGTGCGCTATGAAATGCTGACCCGGCTCGGCTATTTCGTTACCGAAAGCAGCGAGCATTTTGCCGAATACACACCCTATTTCATCAAATCGGCGCAGCCGGAGCTGATTGAGAAATACGATATTCCACTGGATGAATATCCGCGCCGCTGCGAAAGCCAAATTGCCGACTGGGACAAACAAGCTGCTGAATTGACCGGTGGTGGCGAGATGGTCTGCGAAAAATCGGTCGAATATGCCGCCCGCATCATCGCCGCCATAGCGCTCGGCAAGGACGACAAAATTCACGGCAATGTCGCCAATCGCGGCCTTATCGACAATCTGCCGCAAACGGCCTGTGTCGAAGTGCCCTGTCTGGTCAAAAGTGACGGCCTTACGCCGCAAAAGGTCGGCACGCTGCCGCCGCAATTGGCCGCGCTGATGCAGACCAACATAAATGTGCAGCGCCTCACCGTTGAGGCACTGCTGACCGGCAAGCGCGAGCATGTCTATCACGCCGCCATGCTGGACCCGCATATGGCGGCCGAGTTGAACCTCGACCAGATTTGGCACCTGGTGGATGAGATGATTGACGCGCATGGCGATATGCTGCCGGAGCTGCGGTAATTAGCCTGTGGTATCGCCCAATGCGATTGGTTAGGGTTTGCACATGAAAGATGTATTTCGAGATTTCTTCGGCCATGGCAGCGTGCGCGGCCTGTTTGTGTTGCTGTTCGGCTTGCTGGCGGCCGTCAGCTATGGCGGGCTGTGGAGCTATTGGCCCTGGGCTTTTTTGGTCATCGGCTTTGCCCCGCTTTTTGAATGGCTGACGCATAAATACACGCTGCATCGGCCGCTCACCGAGACACCGGGCTTTTGGCGTGACTATCAAATTCGGCTGCATCATGGCCATCACCTGCATCCGGAAAGGCGCGATCTGCAATTCGCCCCCGCATCGGCGATTATCGCCATGTTCGTCCAGCTTTACGCCAGCTATGCGCTGTTTGTTTGGCTGGCCGGGCAACCGCATGCGGCGGTGCTGATGCCGCTTCTGGTCTCAACCGCTTATTACTTGCTCTATGAATGGGTGCATTTAGCACATCACACCAAGGCCTATAAGCCACTGACCGGCTGGGGTGCGGCCTTGCGCGAGGCGCATATGCGGCATCACTTCCACAATGAAAATTATAATTGGGGTATCACCAATGGGCTGGGCGATGTATTGCTGGGCACATGGAAAGGCACGGCTGACACAGCCAAAAGCCCGACCGCCAAAAAACTGTCCGGCTATGATGGAAGTTAGTGATGGGTGATATAAAAATCGGCGTTATCGGCGCCGGTATGATGGGCCAAGAGCATATTCAAAACTTCAACCTTTTGGATGGCGCACAAGTAACGGCACTGGCAGATACTGATGGCGGCATGCTGGGTAAAGCGGCCGAGATGTGCGACGCCACGCCAACTCAGCACGCCGATTTTGAAACGCTGCTTGGCGATGACGGTCTCGATGCGCTGGTTATCGCGACACCGAATTTTCATCATATTGACGTGCTGCGCCCGGCCATTGAAAGCGGCAAGCCGATATTATGCGAAAAGCCGTTATGCACCACGCTGCAAGATACGGCCGAAGTGATGCAACTGGTCGGCCATAAGGGGCTGACTTTTCAAGTCGGCATGGAGTATCGCTTCAAACCGGCACTGGCCGATATGATTGACCGGGTTGACCGTGGTGATATCGGCAAAATTCATATGCTGTCCATTCGCGAACACCGGTTTCCGTTTTTGCCGAAAGTGGCTGACTGGAACCGCTTCAACGTCAATACGGGTGGCACTTTGGTTGAGAAATGCTGCCATTTCTTTGACTTGATGCGACGCATTATCGGCAGCGAACCGACCGGCGTCATCGCCTCAGGCGGGCAAAGCGTCAACCATTTGGACGAGCGCTATGACGGCCACCAGCCGGATATTTGGGACAATGCCTATGTCGTTTTCGACTTCGCCAATGGCGCACGCGCCATGCTGGACTTATGCATGTTTGCCGAAGGCTCGCGCCATTCAGAAGAGCTGTGCGCGATCGGCGATAAGGCCAAGGTCGAATGTCTGCTGCCGCAAAACATTGTTACCCACGGCCATCGTGACAGCTGGGCGGTTGATGAATTTCCCATTCATGTGCCGGAAGAAATTCTCAATGCCGGTTATCATTCAGGTGCTACTTATCATCAAAACAAAGCTTTTTTGGCCGCCGTGCGTGGCGAGGCAGAGGTAATTGTTGATGCGCTGGACGGCCATCGCGCCGTCGCCATGGGGGTTGCGGCGCAAATGGCGGCAGCCGAAAAACGCCGTGTCGATATGTCGGAGGTCGGGCTATGAGTTCAACGGAAAATCTGGTCAATGCACAGCCGCGCCAATTGGGCGACCGCGAAGTCGGCGCGCTGGGCTTTGGCTGCTGGCGCCTGGTCGGCGATGATGTGGCGGCCGCCACAGCTCGCATTGAAGCGGCGCTTAATTGCGGCATGACGCTTATCGACAATGCCGATGTCTATGGCCTTGATTGGGGCGGGCAAGCCTTCGGGGAAAGCGAGACACTGCTCGGTAAAGTGCTGGCCGCCAGCCCGGATTTGCGCGACCGCATGGTGCTGGCCAGCAAGGGCAGCATCATCCCCGGTGTGCCGTATAACGCCTCGGCCGCTTATTTGACTGAAGCCGTTGACGCCTCGCTGCATCGCCTGCAAAGCGAGCATATCGACCTGTATCAAATTCACCGGCCTGACATGTTTACCCATCCGGCTGAAACCGCCGCCGCCTTGGACGGGCTGGTGCAGGCGGGCAAAATCGGCATGGTCGGCGTCTCCAATTACACGCACGCACAAGAAGACGCGCTGCGCCATTATTTGAAAGCGCCGCTGGTGTCGCTGCAGTCGGAATATTCGCTGACCAATTTGACCATGCTGCGCGACGGCACGCTGGACCGCTGTATGAACCACAACACTGCTTTTCTTGCTTGGTCGCCGCTCGGCGGCGGAGCTTTGGCCACCGGTGATAGCTGCCGCCCTGAGCTGACTGCCAAACTGGACGCCTTGGCCACGCGCGAGAATACTGATCGCGCCACGCTGGCCTTGGCCTTTGTATTGGCCCATCCGGCCAAGCCGATTGCACTTATCGGTTCGCAATCCATTGACCGCCTGCAGGCGGCAGCGCAAGTCAGCACGATGACATTGACACGGGCCGACATCTACGCCTTGATTGAAGCCGCTGAAGGCGTGCCCCTACCCTAGGAAGACATATGACGGATCGCCCACAAGTTGAAGTCAGCTGGTTCTCAGCACTTTGCGACGATGATTATCGCTTTCTTGGCGTCGAAGACCCAACGCTGAAAGCAAGCTGGCCGCATTGCCGCGACATCGCCCTGACGGCGGAGCGCAATGATTTTGACAATATCCTGCTGCCGTCCGGCTATACGCTGGGCATGGACTCGGTCAGTTTTGCCGGTGGCATTGCCCCCTTGTTGGAAAAAATGCGCCTGCTGGTAGCGGTGCGCTGCGGCGAAATGTGGGTGCCGCAATTGGCACGGCAATTGGCAACGCTTGACCAAATGCTGAACGGTCGCCTGACCATTAACATCATTTCCTCCGATATGCCGGGGCAGGTCATGGAGGGCGGCCCACGCTATCAACGCACCCGCGAGACCATGCAAGCGCTGCGGCAATTTCTCAATGGCGAAGCGGTTAAAATGGATGGTGCGCACCTTCAGCTGGATTTGGAGCCGCCGCGTATCGGAACCGTTTCGGGCAAAGCACCGCCATTTTATTTCGGTGGCTTGTCGCCACCGGCCCGCGATGTGGCGGCCGCCGAGGCTGATGTATTTTTGATGTGGCCTGACACAATGGACCAAGTGAAAGCCATTCTTGACGATATGCGGCAACGGGCTGACGGCTATCAGCGGACCCTGAAATTCGGCTATCGGGCGCATGTCATTGTGCGCGAAACGGAAGCCGAAGCGCGCGCCGCCGCCGCCCAGTTAATCAGCAAGCTGGACGACAAAACCGGCGAAGACATTCGCAACCGCTCATTGGACAGCGCCTCAGTCGGTGTGCGCCGGCAAGCGGAAATGCGCGATGCCGCCAATGCGGCCGGCACCGGCGATTATGTCGAAGATAATTTATGGACCGGTGTCGGCCGCGCCCGCTCCGGCTGTGGCGCCGCCATTGTCGGTGACCCCGACCAAGTACTGGCCAAGCTGAATGCCTATCGCGACCTTGGCATTGAAGCCTTTATCCTGTCCGGCTATCCGCACCAAGAAGAGTGTGACCTGTTCGGCAAATATGTTTTGCCGCGCCTCAACCACGGACCGTTGAGCCTGTAATGCGGTTCGGCCTCGACCTTGGCGGCACCAAAATGGAAGCCGTGCTGATGGATGAGGCCGGGGCCATTATTTGGCGACAGCGCGTCGCCACACCGGCCGAAGATTATGCCGCTATTGTGCGCACTATTGCTGCGCTTTATGAGACAGCGAAAACACAAGCCAATGGGGCGATCTCCATCGGCATTGGTATGCCCGGCTCGCTATCGCCAAAAACCGGCTTGGTACGCAATTCCAACACGCAAAGTCTAAACGGCCAACCGCTGCAACAAGACCTAGAGGCTGCTACCGGCCAGCCCGTGCGCCTCGCCAATGATGCGAATTGCTTTGCCTTGTCAGAAGCCAGTGACGGCGCCGGCCAAGGGGCCAATACGGTGTTCGGCGTCATTGTCGGCACCGGATGTGGCGGCGGGCTGGTGATTGACGGCAAGCTACAACACGGCGCCAATGGCATTGGCGGCGAATGGGGGCATAACCCGCTGGCCGCGCCAACAGCCGATGAAGTGCCCGGCCCGGCATGCTATTGCGGGCGTTTTGGCTGCAATGAGGTTTGGATTTCCGGCAGCGGCTTTGCCCGCGACCATTATGCCGTGACCGGCGAAAATTTGACGGCACAAGAAATTATCGCCGCCGACACGCCGCAAGCCGAAGCCAGTTTCGCTCGCTTGTGTGACCGCATGGCCCGCGCTTTGGGCGCGGTTATCAATCTGGTTGACCCGGATGTGATTGTATTGGGCGGTGGCCTGTCAAATATTGACGCGCTCTATACGCGCATACCGCAAATTTGGTCGGCCTATATTTTTTCGGATGTTATTGAGACCAAGCTGGTAAAAAACGCCCATGGCGATGCCAGCGGTGTGCGGGGGGCAGCCTGGTTATGGCCGCCCCACCCCGATAATCATTAGAGACGCACGTCGCCATCATCGACTTGCTTTTGCACGTCAGCCGTCAGCGGCACCACTTTGTCGGCGTCACGGGCCAACAAATGCAGCGCATCGCCATCCACTTCGGCGACTTTATAGGCGGCGTTTTTTAGCTTCGACTTCTGAAACTTAAACGTGCCGGTCACATCAACCTTTTGGCCGATACGAATGAAACGCGGCACCGCATAAGGCGGCAGGTTTTCGCGCATATGCGCGGCCAAGCCGTCAAGGTCAAGTTTGCCGTCTTCTTTTTGCGTCAGATACAGCATGCCGCAGCGACCGTCGCGGCCCGGCACGGTGACGCCATACACCACCGCATCCTCAATTTCCGGCCATTTCATGATGACGCTTTCGACTTCCGTGGTGGCAACATTTTCACCCTGCCAACGGAAAGTGTCGCCAATGCGGTCACCGAACTGAATATGGCCGTGCTTTTGCAGTACCACGAGATCGCCGGTGTTGAACCATGCATCACCCGTTTCAAACACGTCGCGCATGACTTTTTTCTCGCTGGCTTGCGCATCGGTATAGCCGTCAAACGGGTTCTTCTCGGTGATTTGCATAATCAGCAAGCCGGTTTGATCTACATTGACGCGCTGCATGAAGCTGTCATCGCCGCGAATGGCTTCGTCTTCATCGACATCATAAGACACTACATCCCAGTCTTTGCCATAGCCCGGCGACCAGCCGACCGTCTTGTCAAAGTTGAAGATGTTTACGAAACCGGAATTACCCTCAGAAGCGCCGTAAAATTCGTGCACCCGGCCAATACCGAAACGGTTTTTGAACTCCATCCAAATGTCGGGCCGCAAACCATTGCCAAGCACGCGGGTTACATTGTGCTGACGGTCGCTGGGCCGTTCCGGTTGGGCCAACAGATAGCGCAGCAACTCGCCGATATAAATCGCCGCCGTTGCTTCGAATTTGATGCAGTCTTCCCAGAACTGGCTGGCTGAGAATTTGCGCCGCAGCGCCAGTGTCGCGCCACCGGCCAAGCAGCTGCCAAAGCCGACAACCAGCGCGTTTGAGTGATAAAGCGGCAGGGCGCAGTAATACACATCGCCCGGCCCCAGTGTCATCACATTGACGCCGAATTGCGTACCGGCGCGCAGAATTTTCATATGCGTGGTGATACTGGCTTTCGGCAGGCCGGTGGTGCCGGAGGTAAAGATGTAATAAGTCGGCGTGCCGAGCGTCAGCACTTTGTCCGGCGTGATGTTTGCCGTGTCTTGGTCGGCAATCGCCGCCATCAGGTCGAGATAATTGCCACCCGGATCGGCATGGCCGGCATCACTGACGGACAGCAATTTGTCGCTATGGTGCGCCTCGATAATGTCATTTACCGACTCCATATTGGCGGCACATTCGGCGCCGACGACAATCAGTTTCGGCTCAATCAGCTTCAGGCTGTGGGCCAAGGCCTCATGGGTCTGGCTGGTATTAATCATACCGGCCACCGCACCGAGCTTTTGCGCGCCCATCACCACAAACAGCAATTCCGGGCGGTTTTCCATATTCACCGCAATTTTGTCGCCATAAGTGACGCCGCGTGAACGGAAATAATTGGCCATTTGATTGGCTTTGCCGTTCAGCTCGCCCCAAGAGATACGCTGCTCTTCAAACAGCAGGGCTGCATCATTAGGGCGTTGAGCGGCATGCAATTCCAGCTTATCGATCATCGAGATTTCATCGGTCGGCCGCGTTGTCAGCAGCAGCTTCAGCCGCCCAACTGAACCCGGCGTCAGCAGAAACTTGATAAAGCGGGTCAGGTATTTACCCGTGGTGATTTTTTGTTCTTTGAAGCTCATTGGTAACTCTTCCTAATTAAACAGCGTCAAATTCAAAGGCTTTTTGCAGCGCCGGACGCGCTTTCAGGCGTTCAATATAGGCCTGCAGATTTGGGTGGTCATCAGTCAAAACACCCAGACGTTGCGACATCATGATGGAATGCCCCAACATGGTGTCAGCGGCGGTAAACGCACCGGCCAAATATTCCTTGCCGACCATCGCCTCTTCAATCGGCTGAATGGCCTTGGCCAACAGACGCTGCGCTTGGCCCAATGCCGTTTCATCACGACGCTCCGGCGGCAGCAAAATCGTGTGCACAATAATCGTGTTGATCGGCGGCATCACCATGCCTTCACAATAATGGAACCATTGCAAAAACTCAGGGAAATTCGGCGCATCGGCGCTTGGCTTCAAGCCGCCGTTTTTGTGCCGCTCCAAAATATAATCGGCAATCGCACCGGATTCCCAAATGGTGATGTCACCATCTTCCAGCACCGGAATGCGACCCAGCGGGTGGCGTTGACGATGCTCATCCGACTTCAAATCTTTCGGATGAAATTCCATACGGTTCAATTCGTAAGGCAGGCCCAGCTCTTCCAGCAACCAGAGCGTGCGCACGGCCCTTGAATTGGGCGCAAAGTGCAATTTCAACATGATTTTCTCCCTAAATCTGACCCGACTTTCGCAAAGCCGTCTTCGCAAGTCCAGCAAAACAAGGTCTATGCGGCAATTTTCCGAAAGGTCAGATTGATGCGCGGGGTTTTCACCCGCTTCATCACCGGCAGGCTATGCTCCCAATGGGTTTGCGTCGTGCCGCGCATGACCAACAGGCTGCCATGGTCGAGCAGCACCTCGGCCTTTTCGCGGCCTTGCTTGTGACGAAACACAAAACGGCGCGGCGCCCCAAAGCTCAACGAGGCAATGGCCGCCTGTGGCACCAGCTCTTTTTCATCATCGGCGTGCCAGGCCATTCCCTCTTCGCCGGTGTGATAAAGATTGAGCAAGCAACAATTATAGTCGGTGCCGGAGACCCGCTCGGCCAGCTGCTTTATTTCGGCCAGCACCGGCGTCCATGGGGCGGCGATTTTGGTGTTGTGCGAATAGGTATAGCGATAGGCTTCATCGCCATGCCACGCCACTTTGCGCCGCGTGACAATTTCTTTGCCATACAGTTTTACGCGGTCATGCTGCCAATCAATCTCATCGGCCAAGGCCGCCGCCATGCGGTCGGCTTCCGGGACAGACATTATCGGCCCGTAATACAGGCTATCGCCATCATGCGTTAAAATTTGCCGCGGTGTGTCGCTGTCGAAGAGATCCATCAGTCCGAAATGGGGCGTTTGCGCGCCATGGCAACCGCAAAGGCGACCAGAGCGAGCAGCAGCAAAATGGCTGCAAGCTTTATACCGGGCGGCGTATGGGCATCACCGGTCGGCTTAATGGCGGAGCCCAGCAGAATCAGCGCTTTTTCGACAATCACCAGCAGCAATACCGGCCGGGTAAAATTGCGATAGCGCAATGCGGTGGCCAGCAAGACCAGCCCCCAGGCGATTTGTGTCGCGCCGACCCAAGCGGCCAAAGCAATCATATGCAGGCCGCCTTGATGCGCCAAATCGAGACCGGCAATGGAAATCAACCCGCTATCGGGCAACACAACATGCAGCGTGCCGCCAAGCAGCGTTTGCGCCGCCACCAAAAGCAGTACATAGGATGTCCAAACCGGACCGTCATAAAGATGGTTGCTGTTTGCCGGTAGCATGCTTGCCCCCTCGCCAAGATGAACTACACTGCATGGTAATGAAAAGCGGCGGCGGCGGAAGTGATATTTTCATCCGCACCCACCTATGCGCAATGGATAAGGCAGTACGGATTATGAGTGAAACGATCAAAGCGGTTGAAATTGAAGCTTTTGGCGGCCCGGAGACGATGCAGTTGGTTGATGTGCCATGCCCGCAACCGGGCCCCGGCGAGGTGCGCGTGCGCCTGCAAGTAATCGGCGTTAACCTTATCGACACTTACCACCGCAGCGGCTTGTATCCGATGCCGCTGCCTGCCCGCCTCGGCGTTGAAGGGGCCGGCGAAATTGAAGCGGTTGGCGACGGTGTTGACCTGCCGCTCGGCAAGCGCGTTGCCTTCACCATGGCGTTGGGCGCTTATGCCGAGGCGATTGTGCTGCCCGCCACGTCGCTGGTGATGATACCGGATGCGGTCAGCACCGAACAAGCGGCCGCGGTTTTGCTGAAAGGCATGACGGTGGATTACCTGTTCAATGACACATTTCCATTGCATGGCGGCGAAACGGTTTTGTTTCACGCCGCCGCCGGTGGGGTCGGTCTGTTGGCCTGCCAATGGGCCAAGCATTTGGGTGTTCGGCTTATCGGCACGGCCAGCACGGCAGAGAAATGCTCCCTCGCCAAGCAACACGGCGCGACGGAATGCTTCCTCTCAGGGGCCGACGATTTGGCCGACACGCTGCGCCAAGCGGCCGGTGACGATGGCTATCCGGTGATTTACGACTCGGTCGGCAAAGACACTTATCAAATGGGCCTGCAATTGCTTGCCCCGCTTGGCACGTTTGCCAGCTTCGGCAATGCGTCGGGCGCCATTGATGCCGTCGTGCCCGGAGATTTGGCGGCCAATGGCTCGTTGAAATTCACCCGCCCGACTTTGGCCACCTATATGGGTATTCCCGGTTGGCTGCAGCAATCATCAGCGCGGGTGTTTCAATTGGTGGCCGATGGCGTGCTGTCTGTCGAAATCAACCAGCGTTATGGCTTGGCTGATGTGCAGCAAGTGCATCGCGATTTGGAAGCGCGTGCAACCACCGGTTGCAGCATCATTCTGCCGTAATTCAGCGCGTCGCGGCAAAAGCCGCCGCATCATTTTCCGGGTTCGTTCCGGTCATTTGGTCAGCCAACAATCGCGCCGAGCCGACCGCCATGGTCCATCCCAAATGGCCATGCCCGCAATTGACGAAAAGCCCGTCAATCCGGGTTGGGCCGATAAACGGTCGCCCATCGGCACTCATTGGCCGCAAACCGGCCCACACATCCGCCGCCTGCCAATCAAGCTGCGCGGCCAAATCAGGCATTAAGCGGGTAAAAAATTGCCGTAATAAACCGGCGCGGCCCGGGTCGATGGTCGTGTCAAAGCCGCCAAACTCCGCCATGCCGAGAATGCGAATGCGCCCCGGCAGCGGCGTCATGGCGATATGCAAATGCGGGTCGACCAATGGGTGCTGCGGCAGTGTCTCGGCAATGCCTTGTGTCGGCACGGTCAGCGAATAGCCTTTGACCGGTCGCACCGGCAAGCGGCAGCCAACCGTGCGGGCCAATTTCGGCGCACCGACACCGCCGGTCAGCACCACATCGCCGCGCAATTCCTCTGCACCAAGCCGCACGCCAACCACCCTGCCGCCCTCTTGCAGCAGGTCGGTCACCGAAACACCAAGCCGCAATTGACCACCCAAGGCGACCGCCTCATCGGCCAGCTTTTGGCAAAACAGCCGCGCATTGCCGACCATATCATCAGGGAAATGCAGCGCTCCGGCGACATCCTCAGCCGAGGCCAGACTCGGCTCACGCGCCACCAAATCGGCACGTGACAACACCTCATAACGCAAGCCCTGCGCGGCCAAGCTTTCCGCCAAAGCCAAAGCGGCCTGCTTTTGCGCCGCATTGCGAAACAGTTTCAACGTGCCTGGGCTGGCAGCTTCAAATTGCAGATTGAGTTTTTGCTTCAGCGCCATGGTTTGTCGTGTCGAATAATCAGCCAGCGCATAATTGGCAGCACTGCTGGCCGCATAGCGCCGCTTGGTTGAATGGCGGAGGAAAGACAGCCCCCACCCCATCAGCGCCGGTAAGTGCCGCATATGCAGGCGCATCGCCGCAGACGGGTTGAACAGCGATTGCAGCAACGGCCAGCCAACACCGGGGCTGTTCCAAGGGTCCGGCAGGCTTGGATGCAGCACCGCGCCATTAGCGAAGCTGGCCCCTGTCGCGACCTCGTCGGCGGCGTCGACCAGTACGGCAGGCACACCGCGACTGACCAGCTCGTAAAAACCGGTCACACCGGCCAAGCCGGCCCCAACGAGAATGACGGGCTTTTCGCTCATCTGCCTTTCGTTCATCAGCTTGTCACGCATCCTCTACAAGAAAACCATTGAGACGAGATATAGCCGTGCGGCGGCGCAAAAGCCATGCGCTATCTGCCGCGCAAATAGATTTGACAGATACTGTGCCAATAGTTTTACTTGTAAAACAAATTGGGAGATGGCCATGAGCGATAAAAATAGTGATGTGATTGAATTGACCGGTGCCCCCGGTTCACCCTATACGCGCAAAATGCTGGCGCTGATGCGCTATCGGCAAATCCCCTATCGGGTGTTTTGGCAGGGCAATTTCGCCAAGCAAAACGCCGCCAAGACCATTGATTACCCGCAACCGAAAGTGTCGCTCTTGCCGATCTTCTATTTCCCCAATGCAGAAGGCGAGCTGGAAGCGGTGACCGATTCCAGCCCTATTTTGCGGCGCTTTGAGAAGACGCATGCAGGACGCAGCGTCATTCCTGATGATGCGGTGTTGGCTTTTCTCAATTGGTTGATTGAGGACTATGCCGATGAATGGCTGACCAAGGCGATGTTCCATTATCGCTGGTATTACCA
>JBMHCM010000057.1:0-7098 GCA_049889915.1 Parvibaculales bacterium | reverse complement strand
GGTCATATTGACATTATTGGTGGCAAAACCGCCCAGCGCCTTATACAGCGCGGCCGGCACATTGCGGACGCGGAAAATGAAACTGGTGATGACATCGCCCTCTTCCGGCTCGGCATCGTCGGGGCTGGCCGACATGATGAGAAACCGCGTGGTGTTTTGCGAACTGTCTTCAATATTTTCGCGCAGCACATCGAGACCGTAAATCTGGGCCGCCAGCGGACTGGCAATCGAGGCATGACCCGCCGTTTGCGCCTGCGCCAAATCGCGGGCGCTGCCGGCCGTGTCGGCCGCCACAACGGCGGTCAGGCCCAATTCGCCGATCACTTGTCGACATTGGCCAAGCGCCATTTCATGGCTGTGCACATGGGTCAACTCAGCTTCCGTGCTGCCCGGCAGGCCGAGCAGGCAATGGTTCACCCGCATGAAATATTCACCAATGATGAACAGATTGGACCCCGGCAAGAGCCGGTGAATATCGGCCACCCGACCGGCCACCGTGTTTTCCACCGGCATCATCGCCAATTGTGCCGTGCCATCGCGCAAAGCGGCAAATGCCTCGTCAAATGTGGCGCAGGGCAAGACGTCCATATCGGGATATTGCGCTTGGCAGGCGAGATGCGAATTGGCGCCCAATTCGCCTTGAAATGCGATTTTGCTCATCACGAAAGTCCTTGCAACAGGCGCTCAGCATGCGCCAAATCGTCCGGCGTATCAACGCCGTGCGGCACGGTATCGACAATCGCAGCGGCAATCGACATGCCGGCTTCCAAAGCGCGCAATTGTTCCAGCCGCTCGCGCTGCTCCAGCGGCGATGGCGGCAGCGACACAAAACGGTCTAAAGCGGCGCGTTGATAGCCGTAAATGCCGATATGGTGATATAGCGGCCCGTCACCACTGGGCGCCGTGGCGCGGGTGAAGTAAAGCGCCCGGCCCATCATATCGCCACGCGGTGACAACACCGCTTTCACGACATTGGGGTTATCGCGCTCGGCCGGATTGCTGATTTCCGCGACCAATGTCGACATGTCATGGCCGTCCAGCGCGGTGAGTGTGGTTTTGACCAAGGCCGGATCGAGCCCCGGCAGGTCGCCCTGTAAATTGATGATTTGCTGATAGCGCCCATCCGGGTCGATTTCTTGCAGAGCCGCATGAATGCGGTCAGAGCCGGACGGCAAGTCAGGGTCGGTCAACACCGCCTCGCCACCGGCCGCAATGACCGCATCGGCAATCTCCGCCTCGGCGGCCGCCACCACCACGCGGCCGCAATCGGCTTCGCGGGCGCGATCCAATACTTGGACAATCATCGGCTTCCCGGCAATGTCGGCCAGCGGCTTATTGGGCAGACGGGTCGAGGCCAGCCGCGCCGGAATAAGAATTATCGGTTGCATAACGCCCCTTTTGGTTGCGCAAAAAACTTAGGCTCGCAGGCACGCTACATGCTTGCGACTCACTCTGTCATTTCCTAATGTCTGCGACGCTACGCCGCAAGCCTTAAACAGGCAAAAAGCGTATGGTGCGCTCGATTTTGAGCCGTCTCACAATGAATTTATGGCCGGTTTGGCCGTTTGGGGGAAGTGATGGATAGTTTTGAGCTGAATAAGATTGCCGGTGCCGTGTTCTTCACATTGCTGGTTTACCTTGGTGTACAGAATTTGGGTGCCGTATTATATGACACCGAAGCCGCTGACCCGAACGCCTATGTGGTCGAAGGTGTTGAAAGCGAAGGGGCTGCCGGCGTAGCCGCTGCCGCCGCCGAAGAAGAAGTGTCGATTGCCGAATTGCTGCAAACCGCTTCGATTGAGAAAGGCGAGAAAGTCGCCAAAAAATGTGCTTCTTGCCACAGCTTTGATGCCGGTGGCGCCAATAAAATCGGCCCGGCCCTGTATGGCGTCGTCGACCGGTCGATCGGTCAGCATAATGGTTTTGCCTATTCCTCAACCCTGTCCGGGATGGGCGGCGAATGGAATTATGAAGCGCTGAACGGCTTTTTGGAAAACCCGAAAAAATATGCCGCCGGCACCAGCATGGCTTTTGCCGGTCTGCGCAAAGCCAAAGACCGCGCCAATATTATCGCTTATCTCGATAGCTTGAAATAAGCCGCGCTTTTCAGCTTTTATGCCGCGTGCAAGCTTGCTTGTGCGCGGCATTTTTTTTTGTTTCAGTAGGGCGATACCGATAGGAGTTGCCATGTCCATTTGCTTGCCCCGCCTGTTGCCTTGCGTCTCATCGCGCTTGGCCGTTGCCCTGTCTGCATGTCTGTTAATGCTGCCTGTGGCCCCTGCCGCCGCCAAGGATTGGCAACACGGCCTGTCGCTTTTCGGCAAACCGGCATTGGCGAAGGGTTTCCCGCATTTTCCTTATGTCAACGCCAAAGCCCCGCAGGGCGGCGAAGTGAAAATTGCCGCCATTGGCAGTTTCGACAATCTCAATCAGTTTACCATTAAGGGCAATGCGGCGGCCGGGCTGGGGCTGATGCATGACACGCTTTTGGCGGCCTCTATGGATGAGGCAAGCGCCGCCTATGGGCTGATTGCCGAGGCGGTGGCCTATCCGGCCGATTATTCATCGGTCAGCTTCAAGCTGCGCAAAGCGGCAAAATTTTCTGATGGTACGGCCATTACGGCCGAGGATGTTGCCTTCTCGCTGACCGCCTTGAAAAAAGCGCATCCGTTTTATCGTGCTTATTACGCCGATGTGGTCGGCTATGAGGTGAGCGCGCCACAGGAAATCACTTTCCGCTTCGGGCAGACCGGCAATCGCGAATTGCCGATGATTTTGGGTCAATTGCCGATTCTGCAAAAAGCCTATTGGAATGCGGAAGGCCGCTCTTTGGCCGATACCACTTTGGACGTGCCGCCTGTGTCGGGGGCTTATCGGATCGGCAAATTTGAGGCGGGGCGCGCCATAACTTACGAAAAACGCGATGATTATTGGGCCAAGGATTTGAATGTCTCAATCGGCAAAAACAATCTGGCGCGCATCACCTATGTCTATTTCGGCGATGACACAGTGGCCTTTGAAGCGCTGAAAGCGCGCGAGGTCGATTATCGCCGCGAGTTTTCATCCCGCGTTTGGGCGACCGGCTATGATCTGCCGGCGGTGGCCGCCGGCGATATGGTGAAGGAAACGGTGACGTTGGAAAACTCGGCCGGTATGCAGGGTTTTGTGTTCAATCTGCGCCGCCCGCGCTTTGACGATAGTCGCGTGCGCGAAGCGCTCAACTGGGCCTATGATTTCGAATGGACCAAGAAAAACCTGTTTTACGGGCAATATGCCCGCACCGGCTCGTTTTTTCAGGGCTCGGAATTGGCCGCACGCGGCGCACCCTCAAAAGCCGAATTGGCCTTGCTGGAGCCGCTACGCGGACAGTTGCCGGAAAAAACCTTCGCGCCATTATTTGCCAATCCGGTCACGGATGGTTCCGGCAATATTCGTAAAAACCTGCGCAAAGCGCGCGCCCTGTTACAGCAGGCCGGTTGGCAGATTAGCGACGGCAAGCTGATGAAAAATGGCGAGCTGTTCACCATTGAGTTTTTGCTTGTACAACCGGCCTTTGAACGGATTGTTGCGCCCTATATCAAAAACCTCGCCAAGCTGGGTATTGAAGCGAAAATCCGCACCATTGACCCGACGCAATATCAAAACCGCGTCACCAATTATGATTACGACGCGATTGTCATGAGCTTTGGCCAATCACTGTCGCCGGGCAATGAGCAACGCGATTATTGGTCAAGCGCGGCGGCCGACCGGCCGGGCGGGCGCAATTATATCGGCATTAAAGACAAGGCAGTCGACAGTCTGGTCGAGAGCCTGATTTTTGCCCGTTCGCGCACCGAATTGGTCACCGCCACACGGGCGCTGGACCGGGTTTTGATTTCCAATCATTACATCATGCCGCAATGGTATGCGCCGCATGAGCGTCTGGCCTATTGGCAACCGTTAAAGCGCCCGCAGCGCATGCCGAAACACGGTCTTGGCTTTCCGACCATTTGGTGGAAAGACTAGCTTGAAGGCGGGCTGACTCATGGCATAATTTGCCCTCACATCCGGAGTTTGGCTGACATATGGCTGCTTATATTTTTCGTCGCTTATTGCTGATGGTGCCGACCATTTTCGGCATTATGGCCATCAGTTTTGCGATTGTGCAATTTGCGCCGGGCGGGCCGGTTGAGCGCGTCATCGCGCAATTGCAAGGCCACGATGTCGGTGCCACTTCGCGCTTTTCTTCCACGCAAGATGCGACCGGTAATTTGAGCAATGCAGCGGCGCAAAATGCGGCTTCGTCGACCTATCGCGGGGCGCAAGGCCTTGATCCCGAATTTATTGCCGAATTGGAAGCGCAATTCGGTTTTGACAAGCCGGTGCATGAACGGTTTTTCAAAATGCTTTGGGATTATGCCCGCTTCGACTTTGGCGAAAGCTATTACCGCGATGTCGCCGTGGTTGATTTGATTGCCGAAAAATTGCCGGTCTCCATCACGCTGGGCCTATGGACGACCTTGCTGACCTATTTGATTTCCATTCCGCTTGGCATTGCCAAAGCGCGCCGCGACGGCAGCGCTTTTGACGTCTGGACCAGTGGCGTGATTATTGTCGGCTATGCCATTCCGGGCTTTTTGTTTGCCGTCATGTTGATTGTGCTGTTTGCCGGCGGCTCTTATCTCGATTGGTTTCCCTTGCGCGGCCTGACCTCGGATAATTTCGACGAGCTGAGCCTTGGCGGCCAGATTGTCGACTATCTCTGGCATATTTTTCTGCCGGTGTTGGCGCTCTCCATATCGGGTTTTGCCACCACCTCGCTTCTGACCAAAAACGCCTTTCTCGATGAAATTCGCAAACAATATGTCACCACGGCGCGCGCCAAAGGGCTGACCGAAAGCAAAGTGCTTTACGGCCATGTGTTTCGCAATGCCATGTTGATTGTCATTGCCGGTTTTCCCGGCGCTTTTATCGGCGCGTTTTTCACCGGCTCGCTGCTGATTGAGACGATTTTCTCGCTCGATGGGCTGGGCCTGTTATCCTATGAAAGCATCATTAATCGCGATTATCCGGTGGTCTTTGCCTCGCTTTATATTTTCGGTCTGGTCGGGCTGGTGGTGACGCTAATTTCCGACCTGACTTATATGTGGGTCGACCCGCGCATCGATTTTGCCGCCCGCGGGCAGGGTTAGGGGCAGCCCATGATGCGCATCGACCTATCACCGCTCAATCAACGCCGCTGGCGCAATTTCAAGGCCAATCGGCGCGGGCTTATTTCATTGTGGCTGTTTGGCCTGTTGTTTTTCGTCACCCTGTTTGCCGAGTTTTTGGCTAATGATAAACCGCTTTTCATCTGGCATGAGGGACGCGCCTTTACGCCGGTCTTCAGCGTTTATGCCGAGACCGAATTTGGCGGCGATTTTGCCACGGAAGCCGATTATCGCGACCCGTTTGTCGTCGAGCTGATCGAGGGCGCCGATGGCGCGAAAGGCGGCTTCATGATTTGGCCGCCGCTGCGCTACAGCTATGACACGATTAATCTCGACCTTAACCGCCCGGCCCCGGCCCCGCCCAGTGCTGATAATTGGCTCGGCACGGATGACCAAGGCCGCGATGTATTGGCCCGATTGATTTACGGCTTTCGCATCTCCGTCTTGTTCGGCCTGGTGCTGACGCTGGCTTCTTCCCTCATCGGCATTGCCGCCGGTGCAGTGCAGGGCTATTTCGGCGGTTGGGTCGATTTGTCGATGCAACGGTTTATCGAAATATGGACCTCCGTGCCGTCGCTCTATTTGCTGATTATTATGGCCGCGGTGATTGAGCCGAGCTTTTGGGTACTGTTGGGCATTTTATTGCTGTTTTCCTGGGTCGCTTTGGTCGGCGTGGTAAGAGCCGAATTTTTGCGCGCCCGTAATTTTGAATATGTCGAGGCGGCGCGCGCTTTGGGCGTGTCTAATCTGACCATTATGCGCCGCCATCTTTTGCCCAATGCCATGGTGGCGACGCTGACCTTTATGCCATTCATCTTGAACGCCTCCATCACCACGCTGACCTCTTTGGATTTTCTCGGCTTTGGCCTGCCGCCCGGTTCACCCTCTTTGGGCGAATTGCTGGCCCAAGGCAAAGCCAATTTGCAAGCGCCATGGCTCGGCCTGTCGGGCTTTTTCACCATCGCCATTATGCTGTCATTGCTGATTTTCATTGGCGAAGCGGTGCGCGATGCTTTTGACCCCAGAAAGACATTACAATGAGTGGGGATATGAACGCGCTGCTTTCAGTAACGGATTTACGCGTCGGCTTTCGCCAAGACGGACAGGTGACCGATGCGGTGAAAGGCGTCAGCTTTCAACTGCATGCCGGTAAGACTTTAGGACTGGTCGGGGAAAGCGGCTCCGGCAAATCGGTTAGCGCCCTGTCCATTTTACGGCTGCTGCCCTACCCATCGGCTTTTCACGATAGCGGCTGCATCGCCTTTGACGGTGATGATATTCTGGCTCTGGATGAGGATAAATTGCGCGCCATTCGCGGCGCGCGCATTTCAATGATTTTCCAAGAGCCGATGAGCAGCCTCAATCCGCTGCATAATATTGAAAAACAAATTTCAGAAATCATTGAACTGCATCAAGGCCTGTCGCGCCCGGCCGCGCGGGAAGAAACACTGCGACTGCTTCAGCGGGTCGGCATTCCCAATGCGGCGGAAAGACTGTCGGCGCTGCCGCATCAATTATCCGGCGGGCAGCGGCAACGCGTGATGATTGCCATGGCACTGGCCAATAAGCCGGATATTCTGATTGCCGATGAGCCGACCACCGCTTTGGATGTGACCATTCAAAAGCAAATTCTCGACCTGTTGCTGGAACTGCAAGCCGAGACCGGCATGGCCATATTGCTCATCACCCATGATTTGGGCGTGGTGAAGAAAATGGCCGATACGGTCTGCGTCATGCAAGATGGTGAGATTGTCGAAAGCGGTGACAAGCAGGATATTTTCGCCGCGCCGCAACATGCCTATACGAAAAAACTATTGGCCGCCGAGCCGAGCGGCCGACCGCAAGCCTTGCCGGAAGACACCAAAGATTTGGTGCGCGCCGCGGCCATGCGGGTTTGGTTTCCCATGAA
>JBMHCM010000056.1:0-11615 GCA_049889915.1 Parvibaculales bacterium | reverse complement strand
TCCACCCGCGCCATGCGGCGCATAAAGATAGCCAAGCAGACACAGCGGCAGCGCGACATAATAGGGCCAGCGTTGCTTGAGACATAAATCGCATGGCACCAGCCCACCAATATATTGACTGGCCAGCGCGGCGCTGATGACAACAAGCCCGGCCACGCCCAGCAGCGCAATGTGGTTTTGCAGGCTTAGTTTGTTCATTGCATCGCCCCCAAGGCCAAAAAGCCGAGCAGCAAAAGCGCCACAAAGGCCAGCGATAAAATATTGAAATAGCGGTCGATCAGCGTGCGGATTTGCGGCCCGAAGAAATAAATCAGACCGGCGACGGTGAAAAACCGGATGCCGCGTCCGGCCAAGCTGGCCAGCAAAAACGGCCCCAATGCCAATCCGGCAACGCCGCTGGCAATCGTCGCCACCTTATAGGGCAGGAAAGAAATCGCCGCGGCGAGGACAATCCACACGCCCCAGACATCATAAAAACCGGTGAATTTTTCAAACGCCGCTTGGCCATTATAAAAAGCGATGACCGGCTGGCCGACCGTCTCCCACAGCGCATAGCCGATATAATAGCCGAGTACCGCCCCGGCCACTGAGGCCAATGTGCAAATGGAAGCATAGATCCATGCCTTACTGCGCTCGGCCAGCACCATGGGGATGAGCATCAAATCCGGCGGGATGGGAAAAAACGAGCTCTCAATAAATGACACGACACCAAGCCCCCAACCGGCATGGCGGTGGGCCGATAAATCCAATGTGAAATCATAAAGACGACGCAGCATGGCCGGAGACTAGCGGTTGCATGGCGGCAAGAAAAGCGCTTTATCGACCGATAAATTGTTTTGCCGGACCGGTTTGTGTCGGCACCGAATTGGCATAGGGTAAGATATGCTTTGGATTGAAAAATGGCAGGATGGCTCGGACTGGGTGTTTGGCAATCGGGTCAATGACACGCTGTCGCAATTGCGCCGCGGCTTGGGCATCACCGCCATTGGTCTGGTTTTGGGTGTTATTGTTGCTTTTGCTGCGCTGGCCGCCTTTGGCGCCACCCACAGCCTGTTGCAGCTCTGGCTGCCGCCACACCATCCCGGCGATATTGGCTGGCACGGCTTTAACGCCCTTTTGCTGATTGTCCCGACCGCCACTGGCTTGCTGATTGGCGGCCTGTTGGTGTGGTTGTCGCCGAAAAAACCGGTCGAGATGGCCGATGTCATTCATGCCGCACATAAGCCGGACCCGGTGGTGTCGCGTACCGGCGGCTATGTAAGCCTGCTGAAAACCGTGCTGGCGGTCGGCGCCGGGTCAACCACCGGCCTGTATGGGCCGCTTGTGGTGCTTGGCGCCAGCCTCGCGGCCAGCACCAAAAGACTGCTCAACTTGTCGCCGCAATATGCCGAAATGGCCCTTGGGGCCGGGGCGGCGGCAGCCATTTCTGCCGCTTTCAGCGCGCCACTGGCGGGGATTATTTTCGCCCATGAGGTGGTGCTGCGCCATTATAGTTTGCGATTTTTCGCTCCGGTGACACTGGCTTCGGCCAGTGCCTATGTGTTTTCCGGTGCCGTGTTGAACCAACATATTTCCGTGCTGCCGATGATGGAAACCCGCATGGCCGGGCCGGTGGATATTATTTTGCTGATCTTTCTCGGCCTTGGGGCCGGCGGGCTGGCCGTCGCGGTGATGAAGTTTTGGGCGGCGCTCAGGGCACGGCTCGACGCGTTGGAGCTGCCGATTTGGATAAAACCGGCATTGGCCGGTTTGCTGATGGGGCTGGTCGGGCATTTCGCGCCGGCTCTGTTTGGCTCAGGCCTCACCGTCGTGCCGGCCATGATGAGCGGCGAGATTGCCATTGATGCGCTGGTTGTCCTGCTGCTGTTGAAAGTGGTGGCCGGTGGCCTGTGTTTGAGCTTGCTGTTTCACGGCGGGGCGGTGGCACCGGCGCTGTTTGCCGGCGCCGCTTTGGGCGCCATTATGGCCGGTCTTTTGGGCTTGGCGGCACCAATGACCGGCTATCAGCCCGATACCGGTCTGTTTGTGTTGGCCGGCATGACGGCGACCGCCAGTTCGCTTTTGGGGGCGCCGCTGTCGCTTATTTTGCTGGGTTTTGAATTGTCGCAAAATTATGCCGCCACCACGGCCATGATGGTGACCATTGTAACCGCCAATTTGCTGTCCTCGCGACTGGCCTCACGGTCCATCTTCGAGCCGCAATTAATGAGCAAAGGGGTTGATTTGTCGCTCGGCCGCGAAAGTTTGGCGCTGCAATCGACACCGGTGACTGAGCTGATGTCAGCCGATTATCTGACCCTGCCGCAAGAAACAAAGGTGGCACAAGCATCGGCTGAAATGGCGCGCGCCAAATGCGCCGAAGCGCATTTGTTTGCCGCAGACGGCCAATGGGTCGGCAAAGTATGTCTCTATGATTTGGTCGGCAAAGCCGATGATGCCGCCTGCTTACCATTGATTGAAGCAACGCCCTTGGTGCTGCAAGCGCATGAAAATGCGCTGCACGCGCAAATGGAAATGCGCGATTTTATCGGTGAGGGTGTGCCGGTTTTGCAAGATGGGGCTTTGGTCGGGATTATTCACGAAGCCGATTTATTTGCCCATGGCCGCATGGTGACGCGGGCCGTATGGCAACACGACCATGATGATGGCGGCCAACGATAAATTTTCCTGCCGCTGGAGTTGACGCGCGGGCGATAATCGGGCAAATCAATCTGGCTGGTCGGCCCTTGTGGCGGAATTGGTAGACGCGACGGATTCAAAATCCGTTTCCTTCACGGGAGTGGCGGTTCGAGTCCGCCCAAGGGCACCAGCATTTGTCTCTGACATTCGTAAAGTCCCGACATTTGTAACGTGGAGTGTGGGTTTTGCTGTTTACCGCCATTTCAATGTTTTTCCTGTTCATGGCCGTCAAAGGAGCGCTGCACCCAATGGGGCCGAACCGGTTTGACAGCTATTTTTTCATGATGCTTTTGGTGGCGATTATCGTCGGGGCGATTCCGCTGCGGCAGCATTTCTATGAAGAAAAATTGGCCAAGGCGGCCGGTGAATTGATCAATAATCAATTTGTCGGCGTTACCTGCCTGTCACGGTTTGGCGGCATTTGGAATTGGAACGCGGCCGGCTTTGTGAAAATGGGTGGCACGGAAATTTATCTGCAGCAAAGCACCTGTAATGATTTGCGCGATTATTTGTCCGACCCGGCCGACGCCAATAAAAATATGGTGAAGGATTATCGCGCCGCCTTTGGCCTGCATGTGCTGACCCATGAGGCGATGCATGTGGCCGGTATTTACAATGAGCAGGAAGCCGATTGTGCGGCCTTTCAACGCAATCACCGTATGGCACAATTGCTTGGTGTGCCGCGCAATATTTCCGGTCAATCGGCGATTGTGCTACACCGCTTTCGCCCGCAAACCCGCGGCTATTACGCAGCTGACTGCGAACCGGGGCAAGCGCGGGACGAAAAATTGCCCGATGCTGTGTGGCGCGGCCCGTAAGCCGTAAGGCCGTATTTGAGACGATGCAAGGCGCCTTGGCTGCGCCTGCCCCCTGCCTACCCCTTGCCGATGGTTAAGCTGCAAGGCTATAGTAGCTCCAGAGATAACCGAAAGAGGTCCGTCATGGCCAAGCAAAGCCGCTTGTCGAAAATTTCCGGTGCCATCAAGAAATTGATTGCCGATAAGGAAGACACCAAACAGGTGTTTGTCATTCTTGAGGCGCTGGCCGGAAATTCCGGCTTGCGCGCCTTTAAGCGGTTTCAAAGAACCGCCAAAGCGCAAGATATTTTGGCCGCCGAAAAGCCGTTGGTCGACTATTTGTTGGACCGCGATTGGCTGGCCTCCCTACCGCAGGGCTCGCTGGGGGAACGCTATTATAATTTCACCAAGGTCGAGCAAATCACCGCTGACGGTCTGACCGATGCGTCGATTGAAGGTCGCGATGAAGAGCGTGAGATGAGCGCCGCGCAGATTAAATATCACGAGCGGATGCGCGATGCGCATGATCTCTGGCATGTCACCACCGGCTATGGCCGCGACCCGTTGGGCGAGCTGTGCCTGCTGGCCGTCACCTGGCGGCAGCTCGGCAATCTCGGCATTTTGGTGATTATCGCCGCCGGGTTTTTCGTGACGCGCAAAGAGGCCCCGGATTTGGGCATCGGCCAAGCGCTGCGCGAGGCGTTTCGTCTCGGCAAGGCCGCCAAAGGCCTGCCCGGCGCGCATTGGGAAGAATTATTGCAGCTGCCGCTGGAAGATGTGCGGCGTCAGCTGGGTATTGAAACACCCCGCGCTTATCGCAAAATTGTCGATGCGACGCCGGATCTTCAAACCGCCGGTTATTTGGCCGCTGAATAATGCCGACGCTTTACGGCATTCCCAATTGTGACACGGTGAAAAAAGCGCGCGTCGCGCTGGCCGATAAAGGCCATGAGGTGGTGTTTCACGATTTCCGCAAAGACGGGCTTTCGGCCGCGCAAGTCAAAACGTGGCTGAAGCATGTGCCGATGGACAAATTGCTGAACAAACGCGGCACCAGCTGGCGCAAATTATCCGATGCCGATAAAGCCAATGAAGACGCCGCGCATCTCATCGCGCTGATGGTCGACAATCCGACGCTCATCAAACGTCCGGTCATTGAACATGACGGCCAAGTCACGGTCGGCTTCACCAAGGATGTTGAAGCGCTTTTTTAGCCGCTTTTCTCAATCTCAAAAATCAGCAAATCGGCGCCGCCCGGTGCGGCAGCGGTTTTGGTTGTCTGCGCGATAAGCGTGTGGCCTTGTTCTTGGCAAAAATGCGGCACATCGACCGCCGACATCGGGTCGGTTGCCAAAAGCGTCACCCGCGCGCCCGCCGCCACATCGCGCAAATGTTTTTGCAACCGTAAAACGGGCATGGGGCAGGTCAGGCCGGTGGCGTCAATTTCCGTCATATATCTTGTGGGTCGATTTTGTCCTGCGGACGGGATTTGGCATATTCCGCCATGCCGGTAAACAGTTCGGCAACATCGGGTTTTTCGTTAGCGCCAAATTCATGAAACAGCGTGGCGCAATTGACGACAATGCGCTCGCGGTCGCCCCAATCGTCAAACACGCCGAGCGCAATATCAAAAGCCGCATCCTTATAGCTCATGCCCGCTTCATAGCGGGCCCGCGCTTCCTGCCGCATGGTGACCATATAATGGCGTACCTCTTCAACCCCGGCTTTGGTGGTAATCGGCCCATGTCCGGGCACAATGGTTTCGACATCCATGGCGAGAATGCGGTCGCAGGCATTGATCCAATTTTGCACCGGCCCTTCCCAAATAATCGGGTGGCCGCCAATGACCAGAATATCGCCGGTATAGACGGTGCGATCAGACGGCACATGCACCAGCGTGTCACCCGGCGTATGGGCCGGCCCGACCGGAATGAGATGCACATCCTTGTCACCTACCTTAATGGTGGTTTCCTCTTCAATCAGCGTATCGGGCATGCGTTGCTTCACTGATTTGAAATCAAACGGCCCAAAGCAGGAGGTGAAATAAGCGCCCATATCGCCAAGCTCAGGGGCCGCGTCCAAAAAGCCGACCATCATCTCCGGCGGTTCGGCGGCCATATGCTCAGCCGTCAATTTATGGGCGATGATTTTGGCGTCCGGGCAGCAGCAATTGCCGTTGCAATGGTCGCCATTATGATGCGTGTTGACGATGGTGTTGACCTGCTCGGCCGCTTTTTCAGCATCGCGATAGGCGGCCAGCATGTCTTGCGTCAGCGGCACATCAAACAAAGTATCGACCAGCAAAGACTGGTCGCCATCGACCACCAGACCGGCATTCGACCAGCCCCAACCGCCATCAGGTTGCAGCCAAGCATAAGCACCGTTGCCGATTTGGTGCAGGCCTTTTTGATAAGCAAATTTTGGATGCGCAAGCGACATGAGAGAACTCCTTTGGCACTAGGCTAGCGCAATTTCTCTGTCGGGAAACTTATTTCTTCGCCGGTTTTTTGCTCGCGCCGCTTTTCGCCTTCGCAGGTGTTTTGGCTTTTGCTGTGGCTTTTGCTTTCGGGGTCGCAGGTGCTTTTGCCTTTTTAGGGGTGGCCGCTCGGCTTGCTGTCGGCAGGCTCATGTGCTGTTTCACCGCCACCAATTGGCGTTTGCTTTCGGCCGCCGACCAGTCCAATTGGGCGGCCATATAATCAGCTATGATGCCTATCTGCGAGGCGCTCAGACTGCCCAATTGCCCTTCCGGCAGGCGGCGCAGCACGACATCTGCCAGCTGCACGGCCATTTCTTCATTCAGCGCAAAGGCGATACGGGCCGCCAAAATCGGGTCTTTCAGCGCCGCCAAGCCGCTTGTATCGCTGGCCATCATGCGTGGCAGCAAGACACCATAAAGCCGCGACAGCACGTCAATTTCTGCCGTGTCGGCATCGGGAAACGCAGCCCGCATGGCGTCCATAAAACGGGCCAAATCATCGCGCGGTGTGCAGGCCAAAAGCGTGTCGGCGCTGCGCCGATGCGGTTTGCCGCGACCAATTTTGCGACAGGCCAATTCGGTAATCTGTTCGGCCAAGCGGCGCGAGGTGGTCCATTTGCCGCCCAGTGCCGAGATGAGACCTTCCGGCCCACCCTGCTTGCCATGGTCATAAATCTCGCTGCCGCGTGACAAGCCATAGGTCGCATCGGCCGCATCATTGACATCGACAACCAAGGGCCGCAGGCCGACATAAGCATGGAAAATGTCTTGCCGCGTCAGCTTGGCATCGGGCAGGGCGCGATTGGCTTTATCGAGCAGCAGGGCAATATCATCTTCCGTCACCGCCGCATCATCGGGCGCGCCGTCAAATTTCGTATCGGTGGTGGCCAGCAGGCTAAGTCCCATATAGGGGGTGATGAAAATATGCTCATCGTCTACCGGCACCGCCAAGGCGGCCCCGCGGGTCAGGGCGCGGGTCAGCAGATGAATGCCTTTTGAGCGAATGAGCTTGCGCCCCGGTTGGCCGCTATCGGCCTCGGCCATCAAGCCGTCAGCCCAAGGGCCGGTGGCGTTGAGTGTCATGGCGGCGCGCAAGGTGGCTTTTTTGTTGGATAATTGATCGCTAATGGCAATGCCGCAAACGCGGCCCTTTTCGACAATGAAATTATCGGCCGCCACATAATTGACCGCTACCGCACCGGCCTGCATAGCGGTGCGCAGCATGGCCAGCACAAGCCGCTCCGGCGACAACATTTGCCCGTCATGATACATCAGCCCGCCGGTCAGGCGCCCTTGCGGGCCGTGCCGCGGCGTGTCGGGGCTGAGGCCCAATAATTGCGCCGCCGTCATATGCCGGTGGCCGGGCATTTTTTGCATCGGGTCAACGGCGCGATTGCGGTCAAAGGCCAGCCAATCATAAAGATAAAGCCCTAGCTTCAACTTGCTTTTAGACGGCTGGCTGGCTTCATAGGTCGGGATGATAAAGGGCAGCGGATGCACCAAATGTTTGGCGATGCGCGACCAATGCCGCCTCTCGCGCAAACCCTCGCGGACATTGGCAATATCGCCATTGGCCAAATAGCGCAGCCCGCCATGCATCAGCTTGGTCGAGCCGGCCGAGGTGGCGGCACCAAAATCGCCCTTATCAATCAGCGCCACGGACAGGCCGCGCAATGAAGCGTCCAAGGCAATGGCGGCACCGGTTGCCCCGCCGCCAATAATGGCCAGGTCAAATGCGCTATCGCTGAGGGCGGTAAAATCACGTTGCATAGCAGCTTCTTATCATAAAATTCTCTGCATGGGGCGGCTTGTTTGTTTTCCCGCCACACGGTTACACTGGTTTGCATAAAAGGGGCAGCAAAGGGAGACGCGGCATGTCGGAGTTTCAGACACAACATCTTAACGCCAATGGGGTGCGCCTGTGTTACGCACGACTGCATCCAAATGAGCAAACACAAGACGCGCCGATTATTTTTATTCGCGGTCTTGGCACGCAGCTTATCCAATGGCCGCCGGCCTTTCTCACCTTTTTCACGGCGGCCGGTTATGAGGTGATTATCTTCGATAATCGTGATGTCGGGGAAAGCCAAAAACTCGATGCCGCCGGTGTGCCGGATATTATGGCTCTGCTGGCCGGGCGCGAGGCCGGGGCCAGTTTTCCGGTGCCTTATGCCATCGCCGATATAGCGGCTGATGTTATCGGCCTGATGGACGGGCTGGAGATTGAAAAAGCGCATATTTTCGGCATGTCACTGGGGGGCATGGTGGCGCAGCATTTGGCATTTTCGCACGCTGCGCGCATCGGCAAGGTGATGTGTGTCATGTCGACTTCCGGCCACCCTGATTTGCCCATGCCGGCGGCTTCAGAATTGGCGCCGCCTGACGATGCTGATGACAGCGAAGCGCTGATTGCTTATTTGACCGAAATGCTGGGCGAGCATATGAGCCCGGCCTTTCCGACGCCGGTTGAAGCCCGGCAGGCCATGGCGGCAAAATTGGCGGCACGCCATTATCACCCGCCGGGGGTTGTGCGGCAAATGGCGGCGGCGATTGCCGATGGTGATCGCACCGACCGGCTGAAAACCGTCAGACTGCCCTTTATGGTGCTGCATGGTGAGGCCGATACGCTGATTGATGTCGCTTGCGGCAAACATATTGCGGACACGGTACCGGGGGCGGTTTGGCGTCCGGTGGCCGGTATGGGCCACGATATCGGCCCCGGTTTGGAAGATGAAATCGGCACTGATATTTTATCCTTTTTGGCCGGTTAATCGTCTTAACCATCGCTTGTCGCTTGCTTGACAAGCGGCCCTGCTTTGGCTCTTTTAGGGGCAATTTATTTGATAAGGGAGACACGCATGTCTGTATGTATTGTTGGCTGGGGCCATACGAAATTCGGCAAATTGGAAGAGCAGGGTCTGGAAGACCTGTTGGTCGCCGCTGCCAATGAGGCGATTGCCGATGCCGGGGTTGCGGCGTCTGAAATTGATGCGATTTATGTCGCCACCTTTAATGCCGGCATGTCCGAGCAGGATTTCATTTCCTCACTGGCGCTGCAAGTCGATGACGCGTTTCGTTTTACCCCGTCGACCCGCGTTGAAAATGCCTGTGGTTCCGGTTCGGCGGCCGTGTTTCAGGCAGCCAATGCCATTGAAGCGGGCCGCGCCCGTCGGGTGCTAGCGATTGGCGTTGAAAAGATGACGCATTTGTCTTCCGGTGATGTCGGGCGTTGCCTGTCGCGCGCCTCTTACATGCCGGATGAAGGCGATCAAGGTCTCACCTTCCCGGGTATTTTCGGCGTGGTAGCCAATCAATATTTCCAAAAATATGGCGACCAATCGGATGCGCTGGCGCATATCGCTGCCAAAAACCATAAAAACGGTTCGGTCAATCCGCTGGCCCATATGCAAAAAGATTTCGGCTTTGATTTCTGCCGTGCCGAAAGCGACAAGAACCCGCTTGTTGCCGGTCCGCTGAAGCGCACGGATTGCTCAATGATTTCTGACGGCGCCGCCGCCATTGTGTTGACTGATGAAGAAACCGCGCAAAGCCATGATAAGGCCATCGCCTTCCGTGCCCGCACCCAAGCCAATGACTTTTTGCCGATGGCCAAACGCGATGTCACCGCGTTTGAAGGCCCGGCCGCCGCTTGGTCAAAAGGTCTCTATGAAGCCGGTATCACGCTGGATGATTTGTCATTGGTTGAAACCCATGACTGCTTCACCATTGCCGAATTGATTCAATATGAAGCGATGGGCTTGGCCGAGAAAGGCAAAGGCGCCGATGTGCTGGCAGACGGCACGGTGTATAAAGACGGCAAATTGCCGGTCAATCCGTCCGGCGGTTTGAAAGCCAAAGGTCATCCGGTTGGCGCGACCGGCGTGTCCATGCATGTGATGGCGGCCCGTCAGCTGATGAATGAGGCGGATGAGATGCAGGTGAAAGACGCCAAGCTGGCCGGTATTTTCAATATGGGCGGCTGTGCCGTTGCCAATTATCTGTCGGTGTTGGAACGCGTTAAGTAAGCCCATCACCGTGGCATGAAAAAACCGGCGCTGCTTTCAGCAGGGCCGGTTTTATTTTGTCCATCTTCCGATGTGTCGGCTTATTTGGCGTTTTCTTTCAAATAAGCAATGACATTATCGCGGTCTTTTTGCTTGCGCAGCCCGGCGAAAGCCATGCGCGTACCTTTGACTGTTTTGCGCGGATTGGCCAAATAGGCCGCCAGATTTTCTTCATTCCAGGCTTTTTCCTTTTCCGCATAGGCGGTCATACCTTTGGAATATTTGTAGTCCGCCAATGAAGCGATGTCGCGGCCGATAATGCCGTTCAGCTGGGGGCCGACACGGTTTTTCGCCTTATCGCCGATCATGTGACAGGAAACGCATTTCTTATACACTTTGGCGCCTTTGGCGGCATCACCGGCAATGGCGGGTGAGGCGAGAAAAGCGGTGGCGGCGAGGGTTACAACAAGCTTGCGCATGGGCGTCTCCTTTATGTTTCGTGACTGATATAGGCGTTTGCAGACAGCCTGCCAAGCGCCAAGCTGTCGCAAGTTATGCGCCCTTACGGGACCAACCAACTCATTGTGTCATTGGCGATGTCAAACAAGGCGCGGCGATGACCGCGGGCTGCCAAATACAACCATTCAATGCGTTGCACACGGGCCCGAATGGGAACGAAATAATCCTCGCCATCATGGGTCGCATCGGCATCAAAGCTGACCGCATAAGGGTCGGCCAAGGGGCTGCCCGGTGCCGTGGTAACTTGATAGCATTCGCGGCTCATTGGCCGTGTGGCTTGCCAAGCGGCGTCATAATCGGCGCCCTCCATCGCTTCCAGCAGCACGGCGACGCGCAGTTGAATTTTCGCCTGCGCATCATAAAAATGCATGGCGGTCTGCGGGTTGGCCTGCATATCAGCGATTTTGCCGGAGCGCGTATCAGTGTGAAAGCGCAGGCTGGTGCTCGCCTCGTCGCAACCGCGCAACACCACCGTGCGGATATGTGGTGCACCATCGGCCCCCACGGTCGCCACACTGGGGGTATGAAACGGACTTTTGCGGTCTTTGACACCGCGGGTCAGCAGCGCCCAAGCATGGGCGCGCGAGCCGGCCAAATCATCATAGCAGGAAAGCAGCGGCGGGCCTCGGCGCGGCGTGTCTTGCGGTTTTTGGTCAAATTGTGTGTCACTCATGCGCCTGATATAGGGCGTCTTACTGTGTTCGCCAAACGAACCGCTGGGGTTTCGAAATTCGGCCGGGTTTCGGCTCAACTTCGTTCTGGCTTTTCACCCGCTTTGGCGTCAGAATCGACAAACCGAATCACTTGATGGAGCCAGCCATGAAACAGTTGATTTTTGCCGCCCTGTTCGGGTTTGTTGCAATGGCCACACCGGCCGCGGCGCAAAACTATATCGGCCTTAGCGGCGGGTTGATGTCCTATGAAGATGGCGATACCGATTTGGACAGCCAAGGTTTTACCTTGTTTGCCGGCGGTCAGTTTGACCCGCTTATGTCGGTCGAGTTTTCCTATAGCGTGTTGTCGAGTGTCGAGATTAACAATAGCGATTATAAAGCCTCTGTAATGGCCTTATCGGGCGTTCTGCGCTCACCGGGCGAGGGGTTTGAACCGTTTTTGCGCCTTGGTCTGGCGCGCGGC
>JBMHCM010000055.1:0-9658 GCA_049889915.1 Parvibaculales bacterium | reverse complement strand
GTGCCGGTATGGCTGCTGACCTGTTTGAAACATATGCGGTGACGATTGTTGCCACTATGGTTCTCAGCGCCATCTTCTTCACGGCAGACGCCATGACCATGATGATGTACCCGCTGGCCATTGGCGCCACCTGTATCGTGACATCCATCATCGGTACATTTTTTGTCCGTTTGGGTGCCAATAACTCAATCATGGGCGCGCTGTATAAAGGCTTTATCGCTTCAGCCGTTCTGAGCCTGATTGCTCTTTACTTTGTGACCGACGCCGTTATCGGCCTCGACACACAGCGTGTCATTGAAGGCCAAGTCTTCACCGGCATGTCACTGTATGTTTGCGGCGTCCTGGGCCTTGCCATTACCGGCCTGATCATCTGGATCACCGAATACTACACAGGCGTTAACTACCGTCCGGTAAAATCAGTGGCTGCCGCTTCTGAAACCGGTCACGGCACCAACGTCATTCAGGGTCTGGCTGTTTCAATGGAAGCAACCGCTCTGCCGGCCATCGTCATTGTTGTTGGCATTATCGCCACATACAGCTTGGCCGGTCTGTTCGGTATCGCCATTGCGGTTACCACAATGCTGGCGCTGGCCGGTATGGTTGTCGCCCTCGACGCTTTCGGTCCGGTGACCGATAATGCCGGTGGTATTGCCGAAATGGCTGAGTTGCCGGAAAGCGTGCGTGAAACAACTGACGCGCTGGACGCTGTCGGTAACACAACCAAAGCCGTGACCAAAGGTTACGCCATCGGTTCTGCCGGTCTGGGTGCCTTGGTTCTGTTCGCAGCTTATACACAAGACCTGCGTTACTTCACATCAAACGCTGATACCTATCCGTACTTCGCCGGTGTGACACCTGACTTCTCGCTGTCCAACCCGTATGTTGTGACAGGCCTATTCGTCGGTGGTCTGCTGCCGTATCTGTTCGGTGCCATGGGCATGATGGCCGTGGGCCGTGCCGGTGGTGCGATTGTTGAAGAAGTGCGTCGCCAGTTCAAAGAAAAGCCGGGCATCATGAAGGGCAAAGACAAGCCGGATTATACCGCTGCCGTTGACCTGCTGACCCGTGCTGCGATTAAAGAGATGATTGTTCCGTCCATGTTGCCGGTTCTGTCTCCGATCGCTCTGTATCTGATTGTTGAGCAAATCGCTGACCGTTCAGCCGCTTTCTCAGCTCTTGGTGCGATGCTGCTGGGTGTTATCGTAACCGGCCTGTTCGTTGCGCTGTCTATGACAGCCGGCGGTGGTGCTTGGGATAACGCCAAGAAATACATCGAAGACGGCAATCATGGCGGCAAGGGCTCTGAGGCTCACAAAGCTGCCGTGACAGGCGACACCGTTGGTGACCCGTATAAGGACACTGCCGGCCCGGCCGTTAACCCGATGATTAAGATTACCAATATCGTTGCTCTGCTGATGCTGGCCATTCTGGCTCACTAAGCACCGACATATCGGATCTGGAAACCCCGGGGCGGCAACGCTCCGGGGTTTTTCTTTGCGTGGCTTTTCTGTTACGCTTTAGCGGCGTTAAATAAAAATAAGGAGCGCCTGATGAAAACCTATTTTGATTTTGTCGCGCAGACCAAAACCCTGCTTGCGACCTTTGTTCTAACCTTCCTGTTTTTGCTGTTGGTGTTTCCGCAACTGGCCGGTGATATTGAAAGCCTTGATGTGCGCACCGGTGGCTATAGCTATGCTGACGTGATGGCCGCGATGGAGGGCTATGGCGAAGCGGGGCGGACACGCTATGCCTGGATTAGCCCGACTTTGGATACGCTTTTCCCGCTATGCTATGTCAGCCTATATGCCGGTGTGTTGTGGCGTTTTGCGCCGCATGAGCGGCTCAAGGCAATGGCTTATCTGCCGGTGATTGGTGGCGTGTTTGACCTCGGTGAAAACGCGCAGGTCGTCATCATGTTGCTGCAATATCCCGATATCACCGTGGCACAGGTCGAGTGGGCCAATCGCTTTACGCTGACCAAATTCGCCTTCTCTCGGCTGTCTCTATTCTTGGGTATTTTGGCCCTGATTTGGGCGGCTGTCGGCTATGGCTGGCAACGCTGGCAAGCACGTCAACAGCAGGGTTAAGCGGTAAACGACTACAGGTCGCTGCCCGGTGCTTCGTCACCCAAACGACCCAAGTTTTCGAACAATTGTTCGACAATGGTCAGCTCTTTACCTTGGCTTTGCGTGGTGCGGCTGACAATCGGCACGATAATGCCGTCTTCTAGGCCGTAAACCGCATAGTCGGTGAGCTTTTTATTGCTGTTGAAATACAGTGCCAGAACTTTGCGGTCGACCTCGCGTGGGGCGCGATAGCTCTCGGTCACAAAGCGCGAATGGACATAATAAAATGCATCGCCATTCAGCGAAGTGATTGTGGTCGGTGACCCGAATGTGTCGCGCACCGCATTCATACTGGTGACGTCTTTTTGCAGCGTCTCCAGCAGCCGGTCGTCGAACACATAACCGCGATTATCAACTACCGGTGCACAGGCCAAAAGAGCGGCCCCCAGCAGGGCGGTCGCCAAAAGCGGCTTTTTGTGCTGCGTCATCTTGCTGTCAGCTTTTACTTGTTGAATATGCGGCATGATTTATAACCTGTGTCACATCTGGAAAACGACCATTGTGGGTAACCAATCGCGGCCCTGCTGGCAACAGAAAAGTAGTTTGAGCATAAAGGATGCAGCATGGGACTTTTTGATTTCCTTCCTTTCGGCCGCAAGGGCCCCGATCTCATCCCCGCTTACACGGCGATTATGGCGAAAGCGCGTCAGCCGGAGCATTATGGTGCCGGCTGCGTGCCGGACAGTTTCGACGGTCGCTTCGATTATCTTGCCGCGCTGGTGCATTTAGTGCTGCGGCGGCTGCGCAGTGAAGGTGTGGCGCGCGATGATATCGGCCAGGCCTTGTTTGACATTTTCTTTCGCGATATGGATCAAGCCATGCGCGAAGCCGGTGTCGGTGATTTGGGGGTTGGTAAGAAAATCCGCAAAATGGCTCAAGCTTATTATGGCCGCGCCGCTGCCTATGATGAGGCTTTGGGCAAGGCCGCCCCGGCTGAGGCGACGGCCGAGCGGAAAGCCGCTTTGGCTGAGGTGCTGACGCGCAATTTGTATCCGGAAACGCCGGACGCGGCTGACAGCGATAAGATTGGCCGTCTGGTCGATGAGTTGTTCGCTTTGGAAGCGCAACTGGCCGGTCGGTCGGTCGATGATATTCTGGCCGGACAGGTATTTGGCGCATAGGAGCGGATGATGGACGAGCAAGGCGCATCTGAGCGATTTGATATCCCGTTTGGCGAGGCGGAAATGAGCCTCGTTGTTTTGCACGATGAAGTGCCGCCGACCGGCAAGACCGTTACCCATAAAGCTGACGCGCCAACGCTTGCCGCCTTGGCTGAGCGGTTTTCCGTCGAGGCTGTTGAAGGCTTGCGCTATGACGCGGTGCTGATGCCGATGGCCGGTGGCTGCTTGCAGGCGACGGGTAAGGTTGAAGGCCGTGTGCAACAAATTTGCGGCGTCACTTTAGAGCCGATGTGGACCGAGATTAATGAGGCCTTTAGCGTGTCGTTTCAACCATTGGAAATGATTGAGACGGCGGAAGAACCGGAAGATGAATTTGACGCCGATGTGCCGGAGCCGATTGTCAGCGGCCAAGCCGATATTGGCGAAGCGGTGACACAGCTTTTCGCCATGGAAGTGCCGGCTTATCCGCGCAAACCCGATGCCAGTTTCGCCGGATATGGCCAATCAGAAGATGAATTGGCGGCGGAAGATAAGGCGGCCTCGCCATTTGCCGCTTTGGCAGCCTTGAAACCGGAAGCCGACGACGCTTGATAAAGCGGTCGAACTGACGCATAAACGCCGAGTTGCGTTGACGCGCGTCGCATAAAGAGGGTGATTTGAGCAAAATCAAAATAGCTGTTGACGCTATGGGCGGCGACTATGGACCGGAAGTGACCATTCCGGCTTTGGCGCCGGTGCGTTTGCAACGCCCCAATGTTTCTTTTCTTTTATTCGGTGACAGCGCCCGCATTGAGGCGCAGCTCGCGCGTTTTCCTGATGTGAAGGCGCATGCTGAAGTCATTCATTGCGATATGGCCGTGCCGATGGATGCCAAGCCGTCTGTTGCGCTGCGTCAGGGGCGCAAAGTCTCCGGCATGTGGCGCGCCATTGATGCCGTCAAGCAGGGCGAAGCGCAGGCTTGTGTGTCGGCCGGTAATACCGGCGCGCTGATGGCCATGGCCAAAATCATTTTGCGCACCTTGCCGGGCATTGAGCGTCCGGCCATTGCCGCCATTTGGCCGACCGTCAAAGGCGAAAGCGTGGTGCTGGATGTCGGCGCCAATATTGGCGGCACGGCATCACAATACGCTCAATTCGCCGTCATGGGGGCCGCCTATGCGCGCACCGTGTTTGGTCTGTCAAAGCCTGAAATCGGCATGCTGAATATCGGCGTCGAAGAAATGAAGGGCACGGATGAGGTCAAAGAAGCGGCCGATTTGTTGAGCCGCTCTGACCTCAATTTCAAAGGGTTTGTTGAAGGTGACGGCATTGGCCGTGGCGATGTTGATGTGGTTGTTACCGATGGCTTTACCGGCAATGTGGCACTGAAGACGGCCGAAGGCACGGCCCGGCAATTGGGCGAGTATCTGCGCCAAGCCATGAGCAGCACCTTATTGTCGAAAATCGGCTATCTGTTTGCCATGAGTGCCTTCAAAGCACTGCGCGCCCGCATGGACCCAAACGCGGCCAATGGCGGCATGTTTCTTGGCCTCAATGGTGTTGTGGTGAAAAGCCATGGCGGGGCCGATATTGACGGTTTCTCTACGGCCGTCGAAGTGGCCGCTGAGGCGGCCGATGCTGATATTCTCGGCGCCATCTCATCTGACATTGAAAAAATGCAAGTTTTATTGGATGATGCTTGGGCACAATCTTTGGACTGAACATCTGACCAAAAGGGGGGCTTATGTCCCGCAAAGCAAAAATAACAAGCACCGGTTCTTACCTGCCGCAGCGCATTGTCAGTAATGAAGAGCTCAGCGACAGGCTGGATACCAGTGATGAATGGATAAAAACCCGCACCGGCATTGCGGCGCGCCACTATGCGGCTGACGGACAGACAACTTCTGACCTAGCGGTTGAAGCGGCGCGTGATGCGCTGGCCAATGGCGGGCTGACACCGGACGATATCGACTTAATTATTGTCGCCACCACCACACCGGATAAAACCTTTCCGGCGACGGCCGCCTTGGTACAAAACAAACTGGGCATCTCGCATGGTGCAGCCTTTGATGTGCAGGCCGTCTGCTCCGGCTTTGTTTATGGCTTGAGTGTTGCCGCGGCTATGGTGGGCTGCGGGCAGGCCAATCGGGTCTTGTTGATTGGTGCCGATCGCATGACCTCGATCATCGACCATGAAGATCGCAGCACCGCCGTTTTGTTTGGTGACGGGGCAGGGGCAGCGATTATTGAAGCCATCGATGATGCGGCAGACGATGCGCCGCACATTATCGGCTCTTACATCCGCTCCAATGGCACGCTGTCTGACCTGCTTTATGTTGATGGTGGCCCGTCCAGCACCGGCACGGTCGGCCATTTGCAAATGCAGGGCAACGAGGTTTATCGCCACGCGGTCGGCAATATTGCTGAGGCCATTGAGACGCTGTTGGCGCAGCATAATCTGACGGTGGCCGATATTGATTGGTTTGTGCCGCATCAGGCCAATAAGCGGATTATTGAGGGCGTCGCCAAGCGTATCGGCCTGCCGCATGAAAAAACCGTCGTCAGCATTCAGCACCATGCCAATACCTCTGCCGCCTCCATTCCTTTGGCCTTGCATGGCCATGTCAAAGCCGGGCATGTCTCCCGCGGTGATTTGGTGATGCTGGAGGCGATGGGCGGTGGTCTGACATGGGGCGCCAATTTGGTGCGGTGGGCGTAAAGCGCTCATTTGCCTAATATTTTCGCTTGCACGGGCAAAATAGGCTGTGCTTAATTTGCCTCTGAGGAGATATTCATGGCTGGAAAAACCGTCACCCGCGCTGACCTGAGCGAAGTGGTTTACAAAACCGTAGGCCTGTCGCGGACCGAGTCGGCGCAAATCGTCGAGGCGGTGTTGGATGAAGTATCTGACGCATTGGTGCGCGGTGAAGATGTCAAATTATCCTCCTTCGGTTCTTTTCTTATTCGTGACAAAAACGGTCGCATCGGGCGCAACCCGAAAACCGGCGAAGAAGTGCCGATTACCCCGCGTCGTGTTTTGAGCTTTCGCGCCAGCCATGTGCTGAAAGACAAAATCAATAAAATGGCCGGCCTCGGCTAGGCGCCGTCATGAGTGACGGGAAAGACGAAACCGCTTTTCGAACCATCAGTGAAGTCGCCAAAGCGCTTGACGTGAAACCGCATGTCTTGCGTTTTTGGGAAGGCAAGTTCGAGCAAATTCAACCGATGAAACGGGCCAATGGGCGGCGCTATTATCGCCCCCAAGATGTGGCGTTGATTGGTGCCATTCAAAGTCTGCTGCATGACCAAGGCATGACCATTAAGGGTGTGCAGAAATTAATCAAAGATGAAGGGGTGGGCGCCGTGCGGGCGCGCGTGGAGGCCCCTAAACCCGGGGCCGCGACGCAAGCTGCCCTGTCGCTTAACCAGCGCAGCCGTCTGGAAGCAGCCAAGCAAAACATTATGCAGGCGCAAATTTTGCTATCCGATGATAGTTAGGATACCCGCCATCCTACTTGCCTTTTGATTTGAAATTGCATAGGTATCAATCAGTCGGAGCCTAGCGCGCTAAAAGCACTTGGTGAGCAAAGCGAACCTTAGTGCGCCTTGCGCTGGCGAACTTAACAGCCAGCCAATTGCATCCTACTTGCCTTTTGATTTGAAATTGCATAGGTATCAATCAGTCGGAGCGTAGCGCAGCCCGGTAGCGCACTTGTCTGGGGGACAAGGGGTCGTGGGTTCGAATCCCGCCGCTCCGACCATTGAAATCGGAGAGACTTATGACTGCTATTCTGCCAATCGTTATTTTTGTTGCCGCTATCTTTGTGCTGAACATTATCCAGTTCGGTCGTCCCGACTAAGCCAAGCAGTACCGCAAAAGAAAAAAGCCGCTCAATGATGCGGCTTTTATTTCGTCGGCTTATTGCGGTTCGTCAGGTCGCTGCATCCAATAAATGATGGCGGCGGCCGGCACCACCCAAGCAATGCCGGTGACCAAATAATAGAAAAACTCAACAATGCCGTTCTCCGGCACGCTGGTGGTCACGGCAACCGTCATGACAATCAGCGCATAGAACACGATCAGCACCAGCATCAGCACCAGGCCGATAAGTTTGCGCAGCCGCATGGGCAGCCAAGGTTTACGGAACGGTTTTGTGGGGCTCTCGTCACTCATGGGGGTGACGTAACACAGTTGGCAGCCAAGCTCTAGCGATGTTTGGTCGCAAGCCATTTGGCGACGAATTTTGTATAAGGCGGATATGGATACAGCGCACTCCCTCCCGACGCGAGCTGACCGGCAGATTGCCGCTTGGCTTTTCACCGTTGCCGGTTTTGTTGTTCTGATGGTGCTGGTCGGCGGCCTGACACGGCTGACCGATAGCGGCCTGTCGATTACCGAATGGGCGCCGATACGCGGTGCCATTCCGCCGCTCACGCAAGCCGACTGGCTGGCCGAGTTTGATAAGTATAAGCAAATTCCGGAATACCAATTGGTTAATGCCGGTATGAGCATGGCCGAGTTCCAATTCATTTATTGGTGGGAGTGGGGGCATCGCTTTCTAGGCCGCGTTGTCGGTCTGGTCTTCTTTGTGCCGTTTGTTGTTTTTCTGCTGCAAAAGAAAATCAGCCGCGACCGACTGCCCGCTTTGCTGGGTCTGTTCGCGCTGGGCGGTCTGCAGGGCTTTATGGGCTGGTATATGGTGGCCAGTGGCCTGACTGAGCGGGTTGATGTCAGCCAATATCGCCTTGCCATGCATTTGGGGCTGGCGCTGATTATCTTCGCCTGCAGCATGTGGCTGGCTTTGGGCTATTGGCGCGGCCCGCGACCGGCCATGCCGCGTAACGCGCAGATTACCGTCAGCTTTATCATTGTTGCCGCTGTCCTGGGGCAATCGCTGCTGGGCGCGCTGGTCGCCGGTATTGATGCCGGGACGACCTATACGGACTGGCCGTTTATGGATGGTGATCTCATCCCCGCCGGCCTGCTGATGCAGGAACCGGCTTGGCGTAACTTCTTCGAGAACCATCTGACCGTGCAGTTTGACCACCGCATGGCTGCCTACGCTTTGGCGATATTGGTGTTCTGGCACGTCTATCGCATGCATAAAGGGGCGGATGGCCGCGTGCAGCAATCAGCCTATTGGCTGGGTGGCGCGCTGAGCCTGCAAATCGTCTTGGGTATTACCGCTTTGATGTGGGTGGTGCCCATCGGTTTGGCGGCGGCGCATCAAATCGGCGCCGTGCTGCTGCTGGGTGTTGCCGTGATGCATTTGCATTTTCTGCGCTATCCCAACGCTTAACCATACGGTAAATAAATACCAAATTTATAAAGTATTGTTTTTGCTCGATAAAGAGAGGCAATAAGCGCTTGCGCATGGCGGGCAGGCGGCGTAAAACAACGCAGGTTTAATCAACGGCCATGGGGGCCGTGAAACGGGAAACGTTATGAAGACTTATTCTGCAAAACCGGCCGACATTGAGAAAAAATGGATTCTCATTGACGCCGAAAACATGGTTGTCGGTCGCTTGGCCGCAATCATTGCCACGCGCCTGCGCGGCAAGCATTTGCCGACTTTCACACCGCATATGGATTGCGGCGACAATGTCGTTGTCATCAATGCGGACAAGGTGAAGTTCACCGGCAAAAAGCTGTCTGACAAGAAATATTATCGCCACACCGGTCATCCGGGCGGCATCAAAGAAACCACACCGGAAAAAGTACTGGAAGGCAAGTTTCCGGAGCGCGTGGTTGAGATGGCCGTTAAGCGCATGCTGCCGCGTGGCCCGCTGGCCCGTCAGCAACTGGGCAATTTGAAGATTTACGCCGGTGCCGAGCATCCGCACGAAGCGCAATCGCCTGAGAAACTCGATGTAGCGGCGATGAACGCCAAGAATGTGAGGGCATAACATGTCTGAGACAACCGAAACCACTCTGGAAAATCTCGACGCCGCTCTGGCCGGCACACCGGCAGAAGGCGCGACTGAAGCTGCCGTTAGCAGCACGCCGACCGAACCGCAAATCGACGCGCAAGGCCGTGCCTATGCCACCGGTAAGCGGAAAAACGCCATTGCCCGTGTTTGGATTAAGCCGGGCACAGGCGTCATCACTGTCAATGGCAAAGAAGAAGAGAAATTCTTCGCCCGTCCGGTTCTGCGCATGATCCTGCGTCAGCCTTTGGTTGCCGCCGAGCGTGACGGTCAGTTTGATGTTGTTGCAACCGTTAGCGGTGGCGGCCTGTCAGGGCAAGCCGGTGCGGTGCGCCATGGTCTGTCAAAAGCGCTCACCTATTATGAGCCGGGCCTGCGCGGTGTGCTGAAAAAAGGCGGTTTCCTGACGCGCGACAGCCGTGTTGTCGAGCGTAAGAAATACGGCCGTGCGAAAGCGCGCCGCAGCTTCCAATTCTCGAAACGTTAAGCTCCACGCTTTTCGAC
>JBMHCM010000054.1:0-4585 GCA_049889915.1 Parvibaculales bacterium | reverse complement strand
ATCAAAGCGTAAATGAGGGTGAAAAGCTAGACCTACTTTTGGCCGATGATTTGTTTATTGACCCGGAAGACGACAACCTGACCTTATCCGCAGTTATGGCGGACGGGTCAGCGCTCCCAGATTTCATTTATTTTGATGCTGGGCAGGGGCAATTTACATTCGAGCCAGCTACAAATGACGCCCAAAAATATGATATTCGGGTTTATGCATCGGACGGGCAGCTCAATACATTCGCGGAATTTTCACTAACGGTGGAAGATGTCTAATAAACTTACCTATATTTCATTATTGTTTTTTGCGGCCATGCCGCCAATGGTACAAGCTGAGCCGCTTGTCGGGTCATTGAGCTCGAAAGTTCAAACGCACCCATCGGTTCAGGCGGCGCAATATGCTTACTGCGCAGCGGGCTATGGCGTGAAAGTGCAACGCGCCGGATATTTACCCAGTGTCGATTTGAAACTCTCGTACAATGACAAGCCGGTGAATGAGACAACGCGCGCCGATGAGTTTGGTGGTGAAAACAGCCCCGAATATGACGGCGAGGGAGTAGATGCAGAGCTCAGCCTCACGCAGCCGATTTATGATTGGGGCAAAACCAAATCGGATGTCGGCATTGCTAAAGCGCGCCGCATGAAAGAGCAGATTGTTTACACCGCCGCTTACGACCAGAACAGTCTGCAACTCATGTCAGCTGTGCTGCTTTATCAGTCACAAGATACGGCGATTAAGGCGTTGCAACGCAATGTGCGCCGCCTGCAGGGCAATCGCAAGGCGGTGGCGACACAAGTGCGGCTTGGCTATACCGGCAAGCGGGCGCTCAATGAGTATGATTTGCTGTTGCTCGACCGCGAAACCATGCTGGCCGAAGCAGAGCAGCAAAAGGACGAAACTGCCCGCCGTTTAAGCAGCGAATATAATCTGACAACCGGAAATGCGTTAACTTTAGCGAAACGATTTGCCGCTAGTTTACCTAAAGCCATGTTACCAGTTGCGACAAGTGAAGCGTTGACCGTTAAACAAATGAATGAAGATATCCGGATTTATGAGCTGCAAGTGAAGCGGGTCGGCGCCCAAGGCCTGCCGAAAATTGAAGCGCGTATGGCCGGGCGCAGCTGGGATCTAACCGAAAGCGATTTGTGCACCGATATTGCACCGGTCAAAACCGACTGTCGCACTTATGACATCACCGGCGCTGTCGAGTTGACCATGCCGCTTTATACTGGCGGAGCGCAAAGCAACCAAAAGCGCGCTTTGCTGGCCAAAAAAGCCGAGATGCAGGCACGCCGCACCATGTTGGTGAAGCAAAATGAGCAGGAAAACCTTAACGCCACAAAACGCCTGGATGTTCTGTCGAACCGTTTGCTGGCTGAACAAGAGAAAATTGACCTGCTGAGTTCGCAATTAAAGATTGAGCGGGCGCGGCAAAAAACCAATGCCATTCGTTTCAACGTCATTGCCGAACTGGATAGCTCTTTGGCCGATGCCAAATTGGCCGCCACATCGTTGGCCTATGAGGTGCAGATCGCCCATGGAAGGCAATTGTTGCGCAATGGCAGCTTGGCACAAACGCTTGAATTAAATGCCGAATTACCTTCATGTCGTATGTAAAGGTGGAGTTGTATGCTGCGTAAACTGATTGCAAAATTGGTCAGCTTTTTTCGGCGCAAGCCGAAAGCAGCTTCAAGCGCGGCTGAGATTCCGCCGACACCTGAGTTTCTCGACGCGCCAACCGATAACAAGCCGGGTAAAAAAGGCCTGTTTTCCGGTCTTTTCAAAAAGAAATCGCAAGATAATGATAAGGACGCGCTGGCCGATATGGCGGCCGCTTTAGACAAACCCGCTAAGCCGCGTTTCTCGCTGTTTCGTCGGAAGCCGAAGGCCGATAAGCCAAAACCGGCCAAGCCCGGCAAGGCTGAGAAGATTAAAAAAGCTGAGCGCCCCGGTCTGTTTGGGCGTTTCAAGCGCACCAAAGCAACAGAAGGCAAGCCCGCCAAACCGGTCCAAAAGCCGAAAAAGGTGAAGCGCAAGCCGCTGACAGAGCATTGGTTCTGGCAACCGGTGCGGGCCAGCTGGGATATTTACCGGCAGGTCATTCTTGCATCACTGCTCATCAATCTGTTTTCACTGGCTTCATCGCTCTACATTATGACGGTTTACGACCGCATTATTCCCAATAAAGCGATTGAAAGTCTGTGGGCTTTGTCGTTGATTATATTCATTATTTTGCTTTTCGATTTCGCCGTTAAGACCATTCGTGCATCCCTGATTGACGCGGCCGGGGCACGGGTCGATCGGTTCGTCTCCGAGAAATTGTTCCGCCGCATTGCGCGCCGCAATATGGATATGAGCCGCCAGACCATGACCGGGCTGAACCACATTATTCGGGACTTCGAGGTGCTGAAGGACGTAATCGGTTCGGCCAGTTTCACCATTTTCGTCGATTTGCCATTTATCCTGCTGTTCATCTTCGTGTTGTTTTATGTCGGCGGCCCGCTGGCGATTATTCCCGCCACCATTGTGCCATTGATTATTTTGTTCGGCTTTTTCATGCAGCCGATGATGCGTCGCCAAGGTGTTATCGCGCTGCAAGAAGCCGGTGACAAAAACTTGGTGGTCTCTGAAATGGTCGGCGGCATTGAAACGCTGAAAACCATTCGCGGCCTTGATATGCTGAAAAACCGCTGGCTCAATTCAGTGGTCAACCAAGGCACGGCAGTGCAAAACAGCCGCTTTATCGGTCAGACCATCCAAAATGTGACGCAATTCGGCCAGCAAATCTCGCAAATCGGCATTGTCATTTTCGGCGTGTTTTTGATTGCCGATAAAAGCCTGACCATGGGCCAGTTGATTGCCTGCGTTATTCTGTCGGGCCGCACTTTGGCCCCGCTGGCCAATCTGACCCAGCTAATCAGCCGTCTCGACCAGGCCAATGTCGCCTTTAACAATATTGACCGGCTGATGCACGAAACCAGCCGCGAAGAAGAAACCGAAAAATTCTTGAAGCGCGGCCGTTTGAAAGGGCGCATCGACGTCACGAATTTGACCTTTCAATTTGAGGGCAAAGCAACACCGGCACTGCGCGATGTATCGCTGACCATTAACGCCGGTGAGCGCGTGGCCATTTTGGGTCGTATCGGTTCCGGTAAATCCACTCTGCTAAACACCATTGCCGGTCTCAGCAATGTGCAAGACGGTATTGTGCGGTTAGGCGGGGTGAATTTGGCGCATTTGCGAGCCGATGATTTGCGTGAGAATATCGGCATTGTGCTGGCCAATCCGATTTTCTTCTCCGGTACCATTCGCGAAAACATTCTGATGGGCAATCCGGATGCGACTGATGCGGATGTGCTGCAAGCCGCCAAACTGGCCGGTGCTGATGAGTTTATCAATGATTTGCCGGACGGGTTTGATTTCCATATCTCGCAAAATGGCCGTGAGCTGTCTTCCGGCATGCGGCAAGTGCTGTCGATTATTCGTGCCATTATTTCGCAACCCGCCGTGCTGCTGCTCGATGAGCCGACAACCTCAATGGATGCGCAGGCAGAGAAGCTGGTGGTTGCCACATTGGCCCGTGTTACACAGAACATGACCTGCATCATCGCCACCCATCGCGGCGCTTTGTTGGAAATTGTCGATCGCGTCGTGATTATCGACCAAGGCCGCGTTGTGGCTGACGGGCCGACCGGCGACATGCTTGAGCGCATTCAGGCGGAGCAGGGGTAGATTATGCAAGACAGTAATTACACCCGCATCGACCATGAATATGGCAGTTTTGAGCAGAAGCCACGGGCTGGACGCTTGTTCATGTTCATCTGGCTGTCTTTCCTCGGTTTTATCGCCTGGGCCTCGCTCACCTCATTGGATGAAACCATTCGGGTAGAAGGCGTGGTTATTCCGGACGGCTCTGTGCGCACCGTGCAAAACCGGCTGGCCGGTACGGTGACCGAGATTAATGTGTCGATTAACCAAACGGTGAAAGAAGGCGATGTGCTGTTCCAAATGGAAGATGAGGATGTCGTCGCTAATTTTACCAATAATGAGATTGGCCGCCTTGCTGCCATCGCCAAAGCTGAACGGCTGCGCGCCGAGATTGACGGTTTGGATGATGTGCCGTTTTCTGATTTTGTGCGCCGCATTGGCGCCGGGTTTGTCGCCTCTGAGCAAAAAATATTCGACAATCGCCGTAGCCTGCTGAACAGCCAGCTTGAGCAAATCTCCACCATGCAGGACGAAATGCAGGCGCGCCTCGCGATTATCGACAAAAAGCTGGGTGTCATTGAGCAATTGGTTAAGCAGGGCTATGAGTCACGTTTCAAATTGCTGGAAATGCAGAGCCAGCGGGAGGAAGTGGCAGCCCGCCTGAAGCAAACCGAGGTTAATGCGGCCAGCCTGCGCAATGAGTTTCTGACCCAAGCGGCCGCCGAATTGGCCGAAATCGAGCTGGCGGAAAAGCAGGCTTTCACCCGCGAAGAAGCCTATCGCGCCAAAGTGCAGCGCACCACATTGTTGGCCCCGGCAGATGGCGTGGTGTCCGCCGTCAATGTGAAAGCGATCGGCAGCATAATTCAAGCAGGCACAGTGGTTG
>JBMHCM010000053.1:0-22870 GCA_049889915.1 Parvibaculales bacterium | reverse complement strand
AGCCTCGCGGTCATCGGCATAGACAATCAGCTTGCCGATGAGGCTGTCATAATAAGGCGGGATGGCGTAACCGCTATAGACCGCGCTGTCCATGCGCACACCAAGGCCACCTGGCGCATGGTAAGTCTGAATAGTGCCGGGAGACGGCATAAAGGTCTCCGGATTTTCCGCATTGATACGGCATTCAATGGCATGGCCGCTGAGGGTGACGTCATCTTGCGAAAAGCTCAGTTCCTCGCCATTGGCGACGCGAATTTGTTCGCGCACCAAATCAATGCCGGTAATCATCTCGGTAATCGGATGTTCGACCTGCAAACGGGTGTTCATCTCAATGAAATAAAACTCACCGTTCTCGTAGAGGAATTCAACCGTACCGACACCGCGATAGCTCATGCCAATCATCGCATCGGTAACAATCTTGCCGATTTTGGCGCGCGCCGCTTCGTCCAAAACGGTGGACGGGGCTTCTTCCAGCACTTTTTGGTGACGCCGTTGCAGCGAACAATCACGCTCGCCCAAATGTACCGCATGGCCATGCGTGTCGCAGGCTACTTGAATTTCAATATGGCGCGGCTTTTCGAGATATTTCTCGATATATACCGCATCATCGCCAAACGCCGCTTTGGCTTCTGAGCGCGCCGTGGTGAAGGCCTCGGCCAAATCATCCTCGGTGCGGGCAATTTTCATGCCGCGCCCGCCGCCGCCGGAAGCCGCTTTGACCAGAACCGGAAAGCCCATATCGCGGCCGAGTTTGAGGGCCTCATCGACGGTTTTCACTTCGCCGTCTGACCCCGGCACGACCGGAATGCCCAGTTCAATCGCCTTGGCTTTGGCGGCGATTTTATCGCCCATCAGATTGATGTGCTCAGCCGTTGGCCCGATAAAGGTGATGTTGTGCTCTTCAAGAATTTCGGCAAATTTGGCGTTTTCCGACAAAAAGCCATAGCCCGGATGCACTGCATCGGCGCCGGTAATTTCGCAAGCCGCAATAATCGCCGGAATGCTGAGATAGCTATTGGTGGCGGACGGTGGCCCGATGCAGACGCTTTCGTCAGCCAAGCGCACATGCATGGCCTTGTCATCAGCAGTGGAGTGCACGGCGACCGAGGCAATGCCCATTTCACGACAGGCGCGAATGACCCGCAGGGCAATCTCGCCGCGATTTGCAATGAGAACTTTAGAAATCATTGTTTACTCGATAATCATCAGCACTTCGTCAAATTCGACGGGCTGCTCATTATGGACGATGATTTGTGTCACCTTGCCGGATTTCGGCGCGGCAATCGGGTTCATGGTTTTCATGGCTTCAACGATGAGCAGGGTTTGCCCCTCGCTGACCTGATCACCGACTTTCACGAAGTCAGCGGCGCCGGGCTCCGGTGCCAGATAGGCGGTGCCGACCATGGGTGATTTGACGGCGCCCGGATGGTCTGCCGTCGGCGCTGCGGCCGGGGCTTCTTCTACAGCAGCCGGGGCGGCGGCAGGGGCCGGCGCAGGTGCGGCCACAGGTGCAGCCGGCACCACGGTGGCGACAGCCGAAACCTCACGGGCGACGCGAATACGCAAATCGCCGCTTTCGATTTCAATCTCCGTGAGATCGGTCTCGGTCAGCAATTCTGCCAGTTCTTTGATGGACTTACTTGTCGGTAATTTGGCCATAATGCCCTCCGTATCGCTTAACCCAAACGCGCTGCCAAAGCGTCAATGGCCATGCTATAGCCTTGCGCGCCGAGACCGCAAATAACGCCGGCCGCAACGCCGGACACATAAGAATGATGCCGAAACTCTTCGCGGGCGAAGATGTTGGACAGGTGAACCTCAATAATCGGTGCCTCGACGGCTTGCAGCGCATCGAGAATGGCAACCGAGGTATGCGAATAGGCACCGGCATTGATTATCAGGCCATTGGCCTCCTGCCGTGCGGCTTGAATGATGGTGACCAGCTCGCCTTCATCATTGCTTTGGAAAAATTTTGTTGTCAGGCCGTGCTGTTCGGCGCGGGTGGCGCACATGGCCCCAATATCGGCCAAGGTCGTGGTGCCGTAAATTTCCGGCTCACGCGTGCCCAGCAAATTCAGGTTTGGGCCGTTCACAATATGGATTGCTTGCGCCATCAGTTTTTCCCCATGCGGATGAACCGCAAATATGCTGTTTGGGTAACCGAGATTTGCGAAAAGTGCAAGTATTTCAGAATATTCACCGCTTGTTGGGTCGCCGGGGCTTGCGTCCGGTGCGTGCAATTTGCAATATCCGTGAACGCAGGAGACCAATATGCAAATCAGCGTCAATGGGGAAGCAAGGCAGCTTGACGGCGAGACCAGTGTCAGCCGTTTATTGGCCTTGCTTGGCTTGCCGGAGGCCAAAATTGCCGTGGAGCGCAATCTGGAAATCGTGCCGAAATCAGCCTATGACAGCACCATATTGCAAGCCGACGATCGCATAGAGATTGTCCATTTTATCGGCGGAGGATGAGATGACGACCGCATCACAAGAAGACAGACTGGTAATTGCCGGTCGTGAGTTTACCTCGCGGCTGTTTGTCGGCACAGTTAAATATAAAGATTATGCCGAAAACGCCGCCGCTGCCGAGGCGGCCGGCGCGGAAATCGTTACTGTGGCGGTGCGCCGTGTCAATTTGACGGATCCCGATGCGCCGATGCTGGTTGATTATGTGCGGCCGGACCGGTTCACCTATCTGCCCAATACGGCCGGTTGTTTTACCGGTGAAGATGCCGTGCGCACGTTGCGGCTGGCCCGCGAGGCCGGTGGCTGGTCGCTGGTTAAGCTGGAAGTGTTGGGCGATGAAAAGACGCTATATCCGAATATGCCTGAGACGCTGCGTTCAGCCGAGTTGCTGATTAAAGAAGGCTTTGAGGTGATGGTCTATTGCTCTGATGACCCGATTATGGCCAAGGAGCTTGAGGATATGGGCTGCTGCGCCATCATGCCGTTGGCGGCGCCCATCGGCTCCGGCCTTGGCATTCAAAATCCGGTCAATATTCGGCTGATTATCGAGCAGGCCAATGTGCCGGTGCTGGTTGATGCCGGTGTCGGCACCGCGTCTGATGCGGCGATTGCCATGGAATTGGGCTGTGACGGCGTGTTGATGAATACGGCGATTGCCGAAGCGCAAAACCCGATATTGATGGCTGAAGCCATGAAGCATGCGGTGATTGCCGGGCGGCAAGCCTATTTGGCAGGGCGCATGAAAAAGCGGCTTTATGCCGACCCCAGCTCGCCGCTGGCCGGTTTGATTTAGCCTATTTGTTTTTCTTCAATTCGCTGCGAGCCAGCGCAATCGCTTCGTCCAAGCGTGGCTTGTCCAGCGCGCCCGGATAAACCGCATCATTGATGATAAAGGCCGGTGTGCCGGTCAGCCCCAAATCGCGGGCCAGCGACCGATTGGCTTCGATATGCGCCATAATCACATCCGAATCGGCCTGCTTATCAATGGCCGCCTTATTGAGCTTCATATCAGCAATGGTTTTATCCAACAGCGCATTATTGATGGGGCCGCGATGGGTCATCAGCTTGGTGTGAAAGGTCAGGAATTGCAGTTTGTCATCGACAGCCAGCGCCACTTTGGCGGCGCGCTCTGAGTCTTCGCTGAGAATAGGAAACTCTTTGAACACAAGACGCACATCGTCATTTTCTTGCATTACTTCCATCAGCGGTGCGAAGGCGCGTTTGCAATAGCCGCAATTATAATCGAAGAATTCGACAATGGTAATCGGCGCATCGGCCGGGCCCATGCTGAAGTCCAGCTTATTACGATACAGGTCTTTGGCGCTGTCTTTCAGCGTTTGTTCAAAGCGCAGGCGCTCTTGCTCTTGCATATAATTTTGATAGGCCGACAGGGCTTGCTCAAGCTTGTCAGGATTGCGGATAAAGTAATCGGAAATCAGCTTATCGACCGCTTGCTCTTGCGCTTTGCTCAGGCCTTGGGCTGCAGCCGGTTGGCTGAGGGCGACCAAAAGGGGCAGGGCGAAAATCAATTTTACCAAACGCATCATATCCTCATCCGCTTTCTTTTCCTTTAGCGACGACCGCGTGACACCGGCCCGCTTAGAATGTCTACTGTTCTTATATACTCCACCGAGCCTTTGGGAAGGCCTTTCAGGGCCCGCTGGCCGTGGGTTAATGCCTCAGGGCTGCCCAGTGCCGCATAATATTCGGCCAGCGCCCATTGCGCCAAGGCGGTTTCACCAAGCTGGCCATAGCCTTTGGCCATTTGAAAATAGCCGGTGGCATTTGATGGGTCGAGGCGCAGTGCCTGTCGCAAATTGGTCACGGCGCGTTGATTAATGGCGCGGTCGCTCGGCAGTCCGGCTTGTCCGACGCCCAGCTGACAAGTCGCCAGACCGATGAGCAAAAGCGGTTCATCAGGCCGCATGGCCACCGCTTGTTTATACGGTGCGATGCCGTTGGCGGCTTGGCCGGTTTCATAAAACACTTGGCCTTTTAATTCGTGCAGCCATGGGTTATCGGGCATTTCGGTAATCAGCTCGTCAATCAGGTCAATCGCTTCGGCGCGGCGACCTTGCCGAAACATGGCAATGGCACGGGCATAGCGACCGGGCGCCGTTTCATCATTGCGCATGCGCCGCAAGGTGACGGTCGGCTGGTCGAGAAAGCCGTAAATCTTGGCTTGCGCCATGCGATGGCGAAAGACCAGCTCATCCGAGTCTTCAGCCGCCAAATAGGGCGAATCTTTCGCGCCTTGCTCATAAGCGCTGACGCGGTTGCGCGACATTGGGTGCGAACGCGCATAGGGGTCTTGATAAACTTCCGACAGGATTTCCTGATTGGCCAAATCATTCATCATGCCGATAATGCCCTGCGGTGACTGGCCGGTCGCTTCCAGCAATTGCAGGGCGGTGTTATCGGCCGCCGCTTCTTGGCCGCGATTATAGCTGAGATAGCTGCGCAAGGCGATTTGCTGACTGCCGGTAATCAAAGCCAGCCCCAAATCCCCGGCCCCGGCCAGGATTGAGCCGAGACCCAAAATTGTGCCGAGCACGGCAGGGGCTTGCGATTTGGCAATCGCCTCAGCCCCGCGCGCCAAATGGCCGCCGGTAATATGGCCAATTTCATGCGCAATTACGCCGATTACCATATTCGGCTTTTCAGCCTCCAATATCAGCCCGGTGTGAATGAACATGTTTTGTCCATTGGTCACAAAGGCGTTGAGATTGCGGTCATTGACAATGGAAATGCCGATGCGCTTCGGGTCAAGCCCGGCCGCCATGAGCAGCGGATTGCTGTAATCATCCAGCAGGGCCTCAATCTCGGCATCGCGCACCAGCCTAAAGGCCTGTGCCGGCGCAATGGCCGTTAGGCACAGCGCCAGAACCAGGCTCAAACCGATAAGATGATTACGGGTCCGCATGATGCAAGCGTGGCGCGCAATTGCGGCCACATTGCGGCCTTAGCGCCGCCACCAGCCTTTGCGTTTGCTGCCGCCGTCTTCGCCATCATCTGCCGCATCGTCGTTAGCCTCAATAACTTCAGCGTCGGGAATGGCGTCGTCAGCAGGCGCTTCTTCTGTGGCTTCTTCAGCAGCTTCTTCCGGTTCAGCAGCAATTTCGATAACGATTTTGGTCGGTTCTTCATCGCCACCATCAGTCGGGGCGGCTTCGGCATCAGTGCCGTCAGCGGCTTCCGCTTCTGTGGCTTCACCATTTTCTGACTTACGGCGATTGCGGCCCCCGCGACGGCCACGGCGACGGCGGCGTTTCGGCTTATCCTCATCATCCCCATCGGCCTGCAACTCGGCTGCTTCAGTCGCCTCAGCAGCGTCTTCCGCTTTCTCATCGGTGCTGTCGGCGGCCACTTCTTCAGACGCCTCGGCGGCGCTATCATCAGCGCCATTGGCCGATTTGCGACGGTTGCGACCACCGCGGCGGCGACGCTTACGGCCGCTACCACTATTGGCGTCCAACGCTGCATTGGGGTCACCCTCCATGCGCAGCACGCCGGTGCTTTCCGTTTGGTCGGGCAGGGTCAGGGTCATTTCCATCGCCGTCAATTCCGAATCAATGGCAATGGTGATGCTGACGCCGGTGCGTGTCTCGATTTCGCTCAGTTGGGCGCGTTTCTGGTTGAGCAGATAAATCGCCACATCTTGCGGTACATTGGCAATCAGCTCGCCTTCTTCATATTTGCCGGCGCTTTCATCCAATTGGCGCAGCACGTGCAGGGCGCGGCTTTCAACCGAACGCACCGTGCCTGAGCCATTACAATGCGAACAGGTCTCGCTGCTGCCTTCCAGAACACCGGCGCGCATGCGCTGGCGTGACATTTCCATCAGGCCAAAACTGGAAATCCGACCGACTTGAATGCGGGCGCGGTCGTTTTTCAACGCTTCTTTCATCTTCCGTTCAACGGCGCGGTTATTGCGGTTTTCATCCATATCGATGAAGTCAATGACCAGCAGACCGGCCAGGTCGCGCAGGCGCGCTTGCCGCGCCACTTCAACCGCCGCTTCCAAATTGGTGGCCAGCGCCGTGCGCTCCACTGAATCTTCGCGGGTTGATTTGCCGGAGTTGACGTCGATGGACACCAAAGCTTCGGTCGGGTTGATGACCAAATAGCCACCCGACGGTAGGGCGACAATCGGATTAAACAAAGCGGCCAGCTTGTCTTCAACGCCATGCTGCTTGAACAGCGGCGTGTTTTCCGTGTGCTGCTTCACCTTGCGGGCATGGCTCGGCATGAGCAGCTTCATATAGCCCTTCGCCTCTTTATAAGCGTCTGCCCCGGCGATGATGACTTCATCATAATCTTTTGAATACAGATCGCGAATGCAGCGGCGGATGAGATTGCCTTCTTCATACACCAAGGCGGGGGCCGTCGACTCGACGGTTTTATCGCGTACCTCTTGCCACAGGCGCGAGAGATACTGCCAGTCGCGGCGGATTTCGGTCAGCGTGCGTTGCGCGCCAGCGGTGCGGACAATGAGCCCCATGCCTTCCGGCACATCCAGCTTACCGACAATGGTTTTCAGCTTTTTGCGGTCCGCGCCATTGCTGATTTTGCGGGAAATACCGCCGCCGCGTGCCGTATTGGGCATCAGCACACAATAGCGACCGGCCAGCGACATATAGGTGGTCAGCGCCGCGCCTTTATTGCCGCGCTCTTCCTTCATCACCTGCACCAAAATCACCTGACGGCGCTTGATGACTTCCTGAATTTTATATTTGCGATGCAGCGCCCGTGTGTTGATGGGGCGCGAGGCCTCTTCATGCGCATCGCCGCCGACGTCGGCTACGGCCTCGCCATTATCTTCGTCTTCATTTTCTTCCGCGGTGGCATCGGTTTCCGCATCATCAGCGGTTTCGGCATGCTCGCGATCTTCCTCAGCATGCTCTTTCAGCAATTGCTCGCGGTCATCATGCGGGATTTGATAATAATCCGGATGAATTTCATTAAACGCTAAAAAGCCGTGCCGATTGCCGCCATATTCAACGAAGGCGGCCTGCAGCGACGGCTCAACACGGGTTACTTTGGCTAGATAAATATTGCCGCGAAGCGGCGCTTTGCTGCGTGACTCAAAGTCAAATTCTTGGATTTGATTGTGTTCGGAGACCACCACCCGTGTTTCTTCCGGGTGGATGGCATCGATAAGCATATTCTTGGTCATGGAAATCTCCCGCCAGGCGCGGTTGGCGGGCAATGCCCGTTTCCGTCAGCCGGCGTAATACGGTTGATGAAAAGGCCGCTGCACCGACACGTGCTTGGTTTTGTTGAGAAATGTCGGTCACAAAACGTCCTGTTAAAAAAGGTTTCGGTTGATGCAGGAATTTCCTGCAGGCGGTTTGTCTTGTCGCGTCGCCGGCTCCCCTCTGGACTAACCCTATGGGCCATCGGCAAAAATGCCACAAAACGTAAACACCCGCTTGTTTTACGCATCTGCTTGGGTTTTGGCAAGACGATTTGCCGCTCAAAAGAGAAACCCTATTGAAACCAATGGCTTGCCGGTTGTCGGTTTGAAGGTGCGATGGCTGTCGCCATGTGGCCGTGATATTGCTAAACTGCGCCGAAGCAAGTGAGTCGCACAATACAGGAGGCTGACGCCATAATGTTGTCCAATGTGTCACTTAACCATCGTACCATGCGTACGTATGGGGCTGCCTTTCTCCTATCGATTGCCATGACAATCGTTATGACAATGGGCATGACCGCTCCTGCTATGGCAGAGGCTGTGAAGGACATCCGACTTGGCGTCACACAAGAGCGCACGCGGGTGGTTCTCGATCTATCCGAAAAAGTCGATTACCGCGTCTTTATGCTGAATAATCCGCGCCGCGTGGTGGTTGATCTGCCGAGCCTGCAATGGCCAGAGGAGCCGCCAAAGGCAGGCGGGCTGATTGGCGGTATTCGTTTCGGGCAGTTTACCGCCGATAAAAGCCGTCTGGTGCTGGATGCCGCCAAGCCGGTCAAAATTGCCAAAAGCTTTATTCTTAACCCGGCCTCCGGCTTGCCGCATCGGCTGGTATTGGATTTGGTGAAAACCACAGCCGTCGGTTTCGACAAGCAGGTAAAGTCTGACCGCGCCTCTGCGGCCAAACGTGCGGCCAAACGCAGTGTTGCCCAACCGGCCCCCGCGCCAATGCCGAAGCAAAAGAAAAAGCCGAACAGCAAGCCGATTATTGTGCTGGATGCCGGCCATGGCGGCGTTGACCCCGGCGCGCGCGGCAGCCGGGCGCGCGAGAAAAACGTCACGTTGGAATTTACCCGCGAGTTTGCCAAACAATTGCGCCGCACCGGCAAATATAAGGTCTATCTGACGCGCAATCGGGATATTTACATTCCGTTGCGGCAGCGGGTGAATATTGCCCGCAAGCACAATGCCGATTTGTTTATCTCCATTCATGCCGATGCCATTCAGCGCAAATCCGTGCGTGGCATGTCGATTTACACATTGTCGGAAACCGCCTCGGATAAGGAAGCGGCGGCCTTGGCGCGAAAAGAAAACCAGTCTGACATCATCGCCGGTATTGATTTTGCCGAGCAGCCGCCGGAAGTGGCCAATATTCTGATTGATTTGGCGCAGCGCGAAACGAAGAATCTGTCGGTCAAATTCGCCAATTTGGTGGTTGACCATGCACGTGGCAAGACGCGGCTGCTCCAGCGCACCCACCGGTTTGCCGGTTTTCGGGTGCTGAAGGCGCCGGATGTGCCTTCGGTTTTGGTGGAGCTTGGCTTCCTGACCAATCGTAAAGATGAGAAGCAGCTTATCAATGCCGGTTGGCGGCGCAAAATGGCCGGTGCGCTGGTCGAGTCGGTTGATGCGTATTTCACGCAAAGCCGGGTGGCCAATCTGCGCTGACCTCCAGCATTGAATTATTCTGTGAAGCCTTGCATTCCTAGGCTGATTTTTTTACCTCAAAATGCCATAGTGACGCCTTAATTGACGGCCATTTAGGCAGGTATGGGCATGCGTTTTTTAAAACTGATGAGCAATTTGGCCGGGGTCGGCATCACACTGGGGGCGGTTGGCCTGTTTGTGTTGGTGCTGGTGCTGTGGCGCTTGAATAGCGGCCTGCCGAATTACGAGCATCTGGCAAATTACACACCGCCGGTGATGAGCCGCGCCCATGCCGGTGACGGCCAGCTTATTGCCGAATATGCGCAAGAGCGGCGCATTTTTGTGCCGATTGATACCGCGCCTGATCATTTGATTGATGCGTTTTTGGCGGCTGAGGACAAAAACTTTTACGAGCATAGCGGTATTGATTTCACCGGCATTTTGCGTGCCGTGTTTGCCAATGTGGTCAATGTGGCGACCGGCCGTCGGCTGGAAGGCGCGTCCACCATCACCCAACAAGTGGCAAAAAACTTCCTCTTGTCTTCGGACGTCACGATTGAACGCAAGCTGAAAGAAGCGGTGCTGGCAATGCGGCTGGAGCGCACGTTTTCGAAGCGGCAATTGCTGGAGCTGTATCTTAATGAGATTTATCTCGGCCTCGGCAGTTATGGTGTTGCCGCCGCCGCACTTAATTATTTCGACAAGCCGCTGGGTGACCTGACGATTGCCGAGGCGGCTTATTTGGCGGCCTTGCCGAAAGCGCCGAATAATTATCATCCGTTCCGCAAGCGGGCGCGCGCTATTGCGCGGCGTAATTGGGTTATCGGGCGGATGCGCGATAACGGCTATATCACCAATGAGCAGGCGCGATTTGCTGCCGCGCAAGATTTGGTGGTGGCCGACCGTCCGGCCAGTTTACGGCGTTTCGCGGCTGAGTATTTCGTCGAAGAGGTGCGCCGCGAGGTGTATGGCCTGTATGGCGAAGAGCAACTTTATGGTGGCGGCCTGTCCATTCGCACCACGCTGAATACGGATTTGCAAAAAATCGCCATTCGCAGCCTGCGCGACGGGCTTGAGGTTTATGACCGGCGGCGCGGTTATCGCGGTGCGATTGTTCAGTTGGAGACGCTGGAGGATTGGCCGAAACAGTTGTCCGGCATCGAAATTCCGACCGATTTGGCACCATGGCGTTTGGCGGTGGTGTTGACGGTGGATGACGAGCTGCGCGAAGCGACCATTGGCTTGCGTCCGCGTATGACACGGGCCCGCCGGTTTGAAGAAACCGCTGATATCGGCACAATCGGCCTGGCCGGTGTGCGTTGGGCGCGGGCCGCGCCGAGCCAAGAAAACGGCTATAAAATTAAAGGTCCGAAAATTAAGCGCGTCAGCGATGTTTTGACGGTCGGTGATGTGGTGTGGGTCAGCCCGTCTGAAGCTCCATCTGAGGCTGAGGGCACATATGTGCTGAAGCAAAAGCCGGAGGTTAATGGCGCGATGGTGGCGCTGGACCCGCATACCGGCCGCGTGCGCGCCATGGTTGGCGGTTATAGTTTCGCCGATAGCGAGTTTAACCGCGCCACGCAAGCCAGCCGCCAGCCCGGCTCGGCCTTCAAACCGTTTGTTTATGCCGCCGCTTTGGATAGCGGCTTTACCCCGGCCAGTCTGGTTTTGGATGCGCCGTTTGTCATGGACCAAGGCAAAGACCAAGGTCTGTGGAAGCCGGAAAACTATGCCCGTCGCTTTTACGGTCTGTCGACTTTGCGGCTGGGTATGGAGAAAAGCCGTAATCTGATGACCATTCGCATGGCGCAGGAAATCGGCATGAACAAAATCACTGATTATGCCGCTCGCTTCAACATCAACAAAACCATGCCGAAAGTGCTGGCCATGTCACTGGGGGCAGGGGAGACGACACTGATGCGCCTGACCGCTGCTTACGGCATGCTGGTCAATGGCGGCAAGCGGGTGGAGCCACGGGTGATCGACCGCGTGCAAGACCGCTATGGCAAGACGCTGTTTAAGCATGACCAGCGCGCCTGCATTGGCTGCAGCGAAGAGATTTATAATCAGCAAACCGCACCTGATTTGCCGGATGAACGCGAGCAGGTTTTATCGCCGCAAACCGCTTACCAAGTGGTCTCTATGCTGGAAGGCGTGGTGAAACGCGGCACCGGACGGCGCATCAGCGCTATCGGCAAGCCGCTGGCCGGTAAAACCGGCACCACCAATGACAGCCGCGATGCTTGGTTTGTCGGCTTCTCAGCCGATATGGTGGTCGGCGTTTATGTCGGTTATGATGACAACCGCACGCTCGGCAAGGGCGAAAGCGGTGGTAAGGTAGCCGGGCCGATTTTCAAATCATTCATGGAGCAGGCCTTGGTCAGCGAGCCGAGCCCGCCATTCCGAGTGCCGCCAACCGTCAGCTTGGTGCGCATCAATGCCAAAACCGGCAAGCTAGCGCGGTCGGGCGATGAAACGGTTATTTTGGAAGCCTTTAAGGTTGGCACTGAACCGGCACCTGGGGGGCGGCAGGCAGTCGTTGGCGGTGGCGGCAAGCGCGCCACCAAGCAACGCTCTGAATTGGAAACAGAAACCGTCGGTTCCGGCACAGGCGGGCTATACTAAACCTTTACTTCGTTGCGCTATGCATGTAGGAATCGCGGCTTCACGGGGGAGTGATTTGCGCGCAGAAATTGTGACATATGTCGATCAGATTAAGCAATCGATCGAGCTTCTGAAGCGGCATCTCGATTGGGATGCAGCTCTGTCGCGGCTGGATGAATTAAACCGTCTGGCCGAAGACCCTGAATTGTGGAATGACGCAACGCGGGCGCAAAAGCTGATGCAAGAGCGCACCCGTCTCGACAATGCCATTGGGGCGTGCCGAAAGCTTGAAGGCGATATGGGCGACCATGTTGAGATGATTGAGCTGGGTGAGGCGGAAGGCGATGATGAGATTGTCGCTGAAAGCGAGGCCGCTCTTGAAGCCCTGTCGCAAGAAGCCGAGCGCATGGAAGTGGAAACCTTGCTGTCGGGCGAGGCGGATGGCAATGACGCCTATATTGAGGTGCATGCCGGTGCCGGTGGCACAGAGAGCCAAGATTGGGCCAGCATGTTGCAGCGCATGTATCTGCGCTGGGCCGAAAAGAAGGGCTATAAGGCGACCATTATCGAACAAACCAATGGCGAGGAAGCGGGTATCAAATCCTCAACCATTGAGATTAAAGGCAATAATGCTTATGGCTGGGCCAAGACTGAAAGCGGCGTGCATCGGCTGGTGCGTATTTCGCCGTTTGACAGCAATGCGCGGCGGCACACCAGCTTTGCCAGCGTCGGCTGCTATCCGGTGATTGACGATACGATTGAGATTGATGTGTCAGAAAGCGATGTGCGCATCGATACTTTCCGTGCCTCCGGGGCCGGTGGTCAGCACGTCAACACCACCGATAGCGCGGTGCGCATCACGCATATTGAAACCAATATCGCCGTGCAGTGCCAGAATGAGCGGTCGCAGCATAAAAACCGTGCCACCGCTTGGGCCATGTTGCGGGCGCGACTTTACGAATTGGAATTGCAAAAGCGTGAAGAAGAAGCCAATGCCAATGCTGATGCCAAGACCGAAATCGGGTGGGGGCATCAAATCCGCTCTTATGTGTTGCAGCCCTATCAGATGGTCAAAGATTTGCGCACCGGCGTTGAAAGCGGGAACCCCAATGCCGTGCTGGATGGTGCACTCGACCCGTTTATCGAGGCGGCACTGGCGCAGCGCGTCAATGGTGAGGGTGGTGCCGAGGTCAGCGACCTCGACTGATTATAAAATCAGTGATCCGGCGCTTATGCCGGTTTCAATATCTTCGGCTGTGGTAACGCTGATGGCGGCGTTTTTCAGCGGGTCTTTTTCCCGTTTCACGGCGCCGTTCAATTGCGCACCCGACTCAATGGCCAGGGCTTCATTATAAACATCGCCATCTACCTTGCAGGTAGCGCAGAGATAAATTTGCCGACCGCGAATAGTGCCTTTAACCGTGCCAAACACGGTCACCGTATCACCGGCAACTTCGCCGTTAATCTCGGCTTTCTCGCCTACCGTCACGGCATGCGACCGCAGGTCACCATCCAATTGGCCTTCGATTTGAATGTCGCCGGTTGAATAGATTTTGCCGACCACATGCATGTCATGGCTCAAAATAGAGGGGGCTGATTTGCTACGCGGTGTATCCGGCATCGTCTTATCCTGTTCTATTTGTCGTTCTGCGGACGCGACAAAGTCTCGGCAATGTTAAAGATTTGTTTGCCGGAATCAAGGAAAGCCAGCGGGTCGCGCACTTTGCCTTCATACCAGACTTCATAATGCAGGTGCGGGCCGGTTGAGCGGCCGCTATTGCCGGCATCGGCAATGTGCTGTTGAAACTCAACCCGTTGGCCGCGCCGCACACGGGTTCGCGCCAAATGGCCATAACGGGTGCGGAAACCATTGCCGTGGTCAATCTCGACCACCAGACCATAGGGGCCTTTATAGCTGGCGCGGGTAACCGTGCCGGGCAGGGTCGAATAAACCGGCGTGCCGGTTGCGGTGCCGAAGTCGACACCGGCATGGAAGGCGGCGCGCTTTTTGAACGGGTCAAGGCGCGGGCCGAAGCGGCTGGTCACGCGGTAGTCATGAATCGGCAGGGCCAGCGGAATTTGCGCAACAGAAGCGCTGAGATTTTGCAGCCGTTCCAAATTGCTGGAGATACGATAAAGCTGCTGGTGCAATTGCGAGTTGATACCCGGCTTGCTGCTTTCCAGCGGAATATAAGGGCCACCTACGGCGCGTTGTTCTTCCGGCAGAACGCTGGCCATAAAGCTTTCCGGCTCCAGGACAACCGTGCCTTCAATGACGTTTTCATATTCGCCAATGCGCTCATCAATGCTTTCTTCCAGCGCGTCCAGCAATTCTTGCTGACGCAGATCAAGCGAGGCGACACGGTCGAAAATACGGCCGGACAAATGCGGCATGGCGATGGTTTCGCTCAGCGCCGTGTCGGTAACAGCCTTATTGTCGGTCAGGGTGATTTTCTTTTCGCCGGATTGCGAAATAATCGTGCGGCTTTCAATCGGACCGGCATCGCCATCGCCACTGCGGGCAACCAATTCGGTCGTGCTTTTGTCGCGTTTATTGCGTTTGGCAACGCGGGCAAAGGCCACTTGCATATTGCGCAATTCATCAGAAATCGCAGCGTGCTGTTCAAAAACCAGCGTCAGATCATTATGGCGTTGTTCCAAATTATCTGTGGTTTCGCTAAACCAATCGCGGGTCAACACCAGTTCGGCATTCAAATCATCATAGGCGAGGCGCAGACGGTTCAGCTCATTTTCGTAAGCCAGCTGCATTTCTTGCACATCGCGTTCGCGCTGAGCGCCAAGCCCGCTGCTGAAGATAACTTGCACGGAGGCAAAGCCGACCCAGGCTGAAATGACAATAAAAATGGCGGTCAAAAAGGCGAGCGAACGGGTGGATAGCGCTACGTAAGTAACGCTGCCGTTTTTGCGAATATAGATTTGCCGTTCGGCAAACATATCGCGCAGTCGGTCAAAAATTCTGTTCATGCTCAACCAGCCAGATATCTCACTGAATCATTTGTCAGAATCCGCTTGAAATTGCAAGCTTTTCGTAAAAATACGGTTACGCATCGGCATTGTAAAAATGTTCCGGCAAACCGGCCTCTGTGCGCGCTGCAATATTAAACGGCGGCTTCAATTGCCCGGCAAAATAGTGCGCCACTTTTTCCTTAAAGCAGCTTTCCGCATCTACATTCATCTGATCGCATAGCTGATGAAACCATTCGGCACCGGCCCCGACATGGGTTTTCTCATCTTCAAAGATGATTTCCAGCATTTTGGCGCTTTTGCTGTCTCCGGCGGCGGTAAATTTCGCCATCATGGCGGGCGTCACATCAAGCCCGCGCGCCTCCAACACCAACGGCACAACGGCCAAACGCGCCGGTAGATCGTTGCGTGTATCAAAAGCCGCCTGCCATAGCCCGTCATGGGCCGGCAAATCGCCATAGCGCATCCCCATTTCAGCCAGACGGTCGTCCAGCATGAGGAAATGCCGCGCTTCATCGGCCCCAACGCGCATCCAGTCGTCAATAAAGCCGTCCGGCAGCGGCGCATCGACAAAACGACCAACCAAATCAAAGGCCAAATCAATGGCGTTTAACTCAATATGGGCCAGCGCATGCAATTGTGCCTTGCGACCCGTCTCGCCGCTGATTTTGCGGCGCGGCATCTCACGCGGTTCCAAAAGCGGCGGTTTTTCCGGCCGATTGGGTCTCTCCGGCCAGTCAGTGCGCGCCGTCGCATCGCGGGTTAACCGTCCCAAGCGCCATAGCTCGGCAGATTTGCGTGCCTGCGCAGCCTTATCGCGGGCATTGGCGGTGGTTAAAACCGCCAAGCAGGCCTCGCTAACCGTGGTGAAGCTGTCTTGGGTCATTTAATCGCGCATTTACCGGTGTTATCCTTGGGCTGCCGCCAGTACCTCATCGACATGGCCTTTGACCTTCACTTTGCGCCAAATGGCAGCAATTTTACCGGCCTCATCAATCAGATAAGTGGCCCGCTCAATGCCCATGAATTTTTTGCCATACATGCTTTTTTCTACCCAAACGCCATAGGCATTTAGCATGTCGTGATTTTCATCCGACAGCAGCGTGACCGCCAGATCATGCTTGGCGATGAAATTATCGTGTTTCTTCACGCTGTCGGCAGAGACGCCGACAATCGCCGTATTGGCTTTGTCAAAGGCGGCTTTTTGTGCCGTGAAGTCAATCGCTTCAGTGGTGCAGCCCGGCGTATTGTCCTTCGGGTAGAAATAGACAACCAGTTTCTTACCGGCGAAATCGGCAAGGCTGAGGGTTTGCGCTGCGCCATCGGCGGTCGAATTGGCAGGCAGTGAAAAAGCGGGGGCGGTATCGCCAATGGTCAACATGAGTGTCTCCGATAATTGAGATGCGCCACAGAACAGACTCTGGCATAAACAAGTAAGGCGAATGTGGTGTTGCTTTTCTTTTAGTCAAGCGGCGCGCAGCTTTCAACCGGCCGGAAGGAGAAAGCCAAACAATATGAGACGGGCACTGCGCATCATAACCGGCGGTTTGGCCGCGCTGTTGCTTGCTATTGGCTTGTTTTTTCTCACCGCACGGGTGATGCCGGTATCGCTGGCTTGGCTGGCCCCGCCTTTGGCCAAGCTGATGGCCTATCGCTTGGATATGAAAGCTGCTGACATGCAGCGCCCGCAGCTTTACTGGGCGCATAAATCGGCAATTTTCGCGCTGAAAATTGACCGGCTGACGCTGACCGGGCGTGATGCGTCTCAATTGAGCCTTAGCGATGTCACCATTGTGCCGAGCCGCACGGCGATTATGGAAAAAGGGCTGTTAAGCCCGGCCATTATCGACATTGCCCGTTTGCATATCACCCCGGCCGAAAACACCAAGGAATTGCCCATTTCGACCGAGGCGCTGCTGCCGCAGGCTGGCGAGGGCGGTCGTGCCACGGTGGCGCAATATATCGCGCTGCTGGCCATTCGGTCGATGTCTGTCGGGGCGGTTGATAGCGCCTTTGATAATGAGGCGGCGACGCAATCACACTTTTTGCTGAGCCGCCGCAATGATGTGCTGCGCATGACCACCACACTGGCTTATCAGCAGCCAAGCGGGCTGAGCCGTGTCGATGCGGTGGGTATTTTCACACCCGGCAAAGGCGGCAATGTTAATGTCGCTCTGGATAATATCAATCCGCGCGATATTGGCCGCTTTTCGCAATTGCTGGCGCCGCTGCAAGGCATTCGGCTGCCGATAACCGCGCAATTGGCGGTCAATGTCGATGGCGCCGGTGGCCTGAAAACCGGACAGGTCAATGTGTTTATCGCGCCGGGCGATATTTTGCTGGCCGATAATCCAATGCCGGTGCAAGAGCTGACGCTGGCCATGGATGCCGATTTTGCGGCCCGGCAATTGCAGCTGACGGATGTGCGGTTCAATGTGGCCGGTGTGGCCGGTAGCCTGACCGGCCAAGTCGATTACCGCCAGTCGGAGCGCGGGCAAATTGCCGACATGGATGTCAATCTGGCCGGTCGCGGGGTGATTGTTGACCTGCCGAAATTATTCGGTCGTCGGTTGGATGTCGCACGCCTTGATACGCAATTCAGCTTTGATGTCGGAAGCGAGACCGTCTTGGTTGACCGGCTGACGGCGGCGCATAATTTTGGCGAAACCGAATTGACCGGTGCGGTGGTTTTGGCCGATGCCAATCCGCAATTCGATTTCAAGGTAAGGTTCGGTGAAATGAGCCGCACGGCGGTGAACGCCCTGTGGCCACTGCCGATTGCGCCGCGCACCCGCACATGGACAGAGCAAAACCTCATCGGTGGTCGATTGAGCGATGGTAGCCTGACCTTGCGCGCCAGTTTGGATGAGTTGGTCAATCGAAAGCGCGGCACACCTTTGCGTGAAGAGGCGCTGCGCCTTGACCTTGAATTTGCCGATATCGGCATTCGGTTTTTGAAAGACGCCCCGCCGTTGGAGGGCACCAATGCCAAGCTGTATCTGGGCGGCACCAGCTTTTCGGTCACCACGCAGGGCGGGCAGGTTTGGTTGCCGAGCGTTGATGGCGGCAAGTCGGCGCTGAGTTTCGGCGCCGGCTCATTTCGCAATGCTGATTTCCGCAACACCAAATTGGCCTCTGACATTCGCTTTGCGGCAGATGGCCGAATTCGTGATGTCATGAAAACGCTGACCGCGCCGCCGTTCAATCTGCCGCGACCGTTTGACTTTGACCGGTTGAGCGGCAATGCGTCGGCTGATGTGTTTTTGCAAATTCCCATTTTGGCCAAGCCGGGCGACCGCAAAGTCACCTATGCGGTGAAGGGGGCGTCCGATGCGCTGGCCATAGACGGCAAGTTGGGGCCATATCAATTAAGCGACGGCCGGGTGGCGGTCGATATCAATAATCAGCGTTTACGCCTGACAGGTGTAGCGGCGATTAACGGCGTTGAGGCGGATATTGATTGGACGCAACCATTTGGCGATGATGCTGCCGATAAGTCGGTGATGCAATTGAGCGGGCTGTTTACCCCACAAGATTTTGCCGATTTGGGGCAGGCTTGGGTCGGCGAGCGATTTACCGGGCTGATGGAAACCGGCGTGGCTATTGACGGCGCGCTGGCGCAGCCGAGGCAATTGCGCATTTCGGCCGATATGCAACAAGCCCGCTTCATGCCGCGCCCCTTGGCTTATGAAAAGCCGGAAGGCGCGCCGGGCCGCATTGAGGCGGTGGTGAAAAATAATGCTGACGGGCAGATTGAAACCATTAGCGGTTCGCTGGATTTGGCCGAGGCCGGCAAGGGTGATTTCTCGCTGCAATTTGATGGTGAGCTGCTGGTCGGAATGCGCATGAGCCCGCTCTCCTTGGGCCGCGACAAGGATTTGAAAATCAGCATCACCCGCGATGGCGATAATATTATGGCCAGCGTTTTGGCCTCGGTTTTTGATGTCAGCGGTTTGCTCGGCACCGCCAATAGCAAAATTGAGTTTGAGCCTGAGCCGTTTGCCTTTCTTCCGTTTTTGGGCCGCGATGCGATTATGGAAGCGCAAATCGACCAAATGGTTGGCGCCCATGATGAGGCCATGCAGGGGGTGAAAATGCGGCTTATCCGGCAGAATGCACTGCATGAGAAAATGACTTTTGACGGCGTGTTCAAAGACGGCACATCGCTGATTGCCGGTCTCGACCGCGAAGATACGGTCACCCGTCGCTTTGCCGTGCAGGCTGAAAATACCGGCAATATTTTGCGGCTGCTCGACCTGCAGAAAGAGGTTTATGGTGGCTCGCTGGTGGTGCAGGGCAATGTTTATGATTTGCAACGCGACGCCAAAGCGCGCGCCCGAAGTGCTGATGGCCGCATCACCATGGTTGGTTTTCGTGCCCGCAATGTGCCGGTGTTGGCCTCATTGTTTTCGTTGGCTTCACTGTCGGGCATTGCCGACACGCTGTCGGGCGAGGGGATAAAATTCCGCAAGCTGCAAAGCAATTTCGTCATTCACGACGGCAAGCTGACCATTGATGATGGGCGCATGCACGGCCCGGCTGTCGGATTGACCATGCAGGGCGATTATGATTTTTCACGCGGCGCGATTGATGTTGGCGGCACGTTGGTACCGGCCTATACGCTCAATTCTTTCTTTGGCAAAATTCCATTGGTTGGGCGCATTTTGGCTAGCCGCGAAGGCGAGGGGCTGGTCGGCATCGGCTATCGTATTTCCGGCGATGACGGCAAAGCCAGCGTATTGGTCAATCCACTGTCTGTGCTGACGCCGGGCGTGTTTCGCCGCATCTTCGAATTGGGCATTGGCCTGCCGGAAAATATCGATGATCTCATCCCCGAACTGCCGTCGGAAGAGTTGACGCAGTAAGCCTAATTTGTCGGGCGCAGCAGCACGTGGCGCTTCTTGCCGAATGACAATTTAATCACCCCGTCTTTCACATCCGCTTCGGACAGTGTGACTGCAATATCATTTTGCGCCACATCATTGACCTTGGCACCGCCGCCTTGCACCAGACGGCGCGCTTCGCCGTTTGATTTGGCAAGACCGGCCAGCACAAATGCCTGCAACAGGCCAAGCCCATCCGCCAGCTCGGCCGCGCTGATGTCAACGCTTGGCAAATCGGCACTGGTGCCGCCGCCTTCAAATGTTTCGCGCGCCGTGGCTTCGGCTTTTTCGGCCGCCGCCCGGCCATGGCACATGGCGGTTGCTTCGGTGGCGAGAATTTTTTTGGCGTCGTTCAGCTCCGCCCCCTCAAGGGCTTCCAAGCGGGCAATCTCATCCATCGGCAATTCGGTGAACAGTTTCAGGAAGCGACCAATATCAGCGTCTTCCGTATTGCGCCAGAACTGCCAGTAATCATAGACCGGCAGCATGTCGTCATTCAGCCATACGGCACCTTGCGCCGTTTTACCCATCTTGGCGCCCGATGCGGTGGTCAGCAAATTGGTGGTCAGGCCGTAAATCGATTTCTGGTCGGTGCGCCGCGTCAATTCAATGCCGTTTACGATATTGCCCCATTGGTCAGAGCCGCCCATTTGCAGCGTGCAGTCATAACGGCGGTTCAGCTCCAGAAAGTCATAGGCTTGCAGGATCATGTAATTGAACTCAAGGAAGCTGAGCGGTTGCTCGCGCTCCAAGCGTAGCTTGACGCTCTCAAAGCTCATCATCCGATTGACCGAAAAATGGCGGCCATAATCGCGGAGAAACTCAATGTAATTCAACTCTGACAGCCATTCATCATTATCGACCAAAATGGCATCGGTCGGGCCGTCGCCAAAGGTCAGAAAACGCTCAAAAGTCGCTTTGATGGTCTGCTTGTTTTGGTCGATTTTATCCTGCGTCAAAAGCTGGCGGCTTTCATCCTTGCCGGACGGGTCGCCGACTTTGGTGGTGCCGCCGCCAATCACAACAATCGGGCGATGGCCGGCCTGCTGCAAGCGGCGCAGCATCAAAATGGAAATCAGATTGCCGACATGCAGAGACGGGGCGGTGCAGTCATAGCCGATATAGCCGGTAATAACGCCCTCATTGGCGGCACTGTCGAGCGCGTCAGGGTCTGTGCATTGCGCAATGAAGCCGCGTTCATCGAGCGTTTTGAGGAAATCTGATGTATAAGTCATGAGCAGACTGTTAAGCAAAGCGTCGCGCGAAATCAAGGGGCATATCGGCAGCCGATATATTCGGAAGACAAAACAGATGACAGGCAAACTGACCGCATTGGGATTGATGAGCGGCACCTCATTGGATGGTGTCGATATCGCTGTTTTGCACAGCGATGGCGCGCGCCATATCCAGCCGGGGCCGGACGGTTTTTATCCCTATGACACGGCGACCAAGCAAGCCTTGCGCCACCTGCTCGACAGCGCGGCTGATTTGCCGACCGCCGTGCTGGCCGATATGGCGCTTTGGCCGGACGCGCTGGTTGCCGCCGATAATTTGGTAACGCAGGCGCATTATGCGGCGATTGACGATTTTCTGAGCCGCTATGATGGGCCGGTTGATCTTATCGGCTTTCACGGGCAAACCATAATTCACCGGCCTGAAGAAGGATTCACCCTGCAAATCGGCGACGGGCAGGCATTGGCGCAGCTCACCGGTCGACCGGTGGTGGCAAGGTTTCGCCACGCCGATATGGCCGCCGGAGGGCAAGGCGCGCCATTGGCACCGCTCTTTCACGCCGCGCTATTGGATGATGCAGGCGATGATGCGTGTGCGGTGGTCAATCTCGGTGGTGTTGCCAATCTGACTTACATCGGACAGCAAGATGAGATTTTGGCCTTTGATTGCGGTCCGGCCAATGCCTTGATTGATGATTGGGTGATGCAGAAAACCGGCCAAGCCTATGATGCCGATGGCGCCTTGGCGGCGCGCGGCACAGTTGATGAAGAGGTGGTGACGCAGTTAATGGCGCATCCTTATTTCGCGGCGCCACCGCCCAAATCGCTCGATCGCCTGTCATTCAGTGCAGCGCCGGTGGCAGGCTTGTCGGCGGAGGATGGTGCCGCCACATTGACGGCCTTCACGGCAGCCGGTCTGGCCGCTGCCATGGGGCCTTGCCCGCAACCGCCCAAGCGGCTGATTTTGTGCGGCGGTGGACGGCATAATGCGACCATGCGGGCAATGATCGCCGCGCGCTGCGGTGTCGAGGTGATGGATTGTGATGCGTTGGGCTGGCGCGGTGACGCTTTGGAAGCGCAGCTATTTGCCTGGTTGGCCATTCGCAGCCTGTATGGCCTGCCACTCAGCAGGCCTGAGACCACCGGCGTTCACGCACCGACAAGCGGCGGCGACTTGTTTCGGCCCTAGAGGTCGACCAGACGTTTGTCGAGATAAGCGGAAACCGTTTTATCCAGCTTCTCCATATCATTCTCAAAGAAGTGATTGGCCCCTTTGAGATTTTCATAATCAATGGTGATGCCTTTTTGCGATTGCAGCCGCTCGACCAGCTTTTCAATATCGTCTTTCGGCACGATGCGGTCGGCATCGCCATGCGCAATTAAGCCGCTGGACGGGCAGGGTGCCAGAAAGGTGAAGTCATAAAAATTGGCCGGTGGCGCAACTGAAATAAAGCCTGAGATTTCCGGCCGGCGCATCAGCAATTGCATGCCAATCCATGCGCCAAAACTATAGCCGGCAATCCAGCACTGCTTGGCATCGACACTAAGGGCTTGCAGCCAATCCAGCGCCGCCGCGGCGTCTGACAATTCGCCAATGCCGTCATCAAACGTGCCTTGGCTGCGGCCAACGCCGCGAAAGTTAAAGCGTAGAACCGAAAAGCCGCGATTGGCAAATTGGTGATACAGCTGATAGGCGACCGGATTATTCATGCTACCGCCAAGCTGCGGCAGCGGGTGCAAGATCATCGCAATCGGTGCACCCGGTTCTTTATTTTGAACAAAACGCCCTTCAAGACGCCCCTCAGGGCCATTGAAAATCACTTCCGGCATTGCAGGCTCCCACGCGCATAAACTTG
>JBMHCM010000052.1:0-5309 GCA_049889915.1 Parvibaculales bacterium | reverse complement strand
TTTCTCGACAGCGCCGAACAGCGCATCGGCAAAGGCCACTTCTTCCGGCCCGTGCATTTTCGGCTTCACAATGTAAACCGACCCGGCTTTGGAGTTTTTCGACGCCGCATCGGTTTTACCCAAATCATGCTTGGCCAAAAGACCGGTCATCACCGCATCCATAATGCCTTCGGGAATCTCATCACCGCGATCATCCAAGACGGCCGGATTGGTCATCAAATGGCCGACATTGCGGATCAGCATCAAAGACAGACCCGGCAGCGTCAGTGTGCCGCCATCCGGCGTTGTGTAATCGCGATTGGCGCTCAGTGCACGGGTCATTTGCTTGCCGTTTTTCTCCATGCTGACCGACAAATCGCGGCGCAGCAGACCGAGCAGATTGCGGTAGCATTCAACCTTGTCTTCACCGTCAACGGCAGCGACCGAATCTTCGCAATCCATAATGGTGGTGACGGCGCTTTCCAGATAGACATCGGCGACATAGGCGGCATCGTCTTTGCCGATATTATGCGTCGCATCGATCCAAATTTCGGCGTGCAAATCATTGTTTTTCAACAAGACGGCTTCGGGCTCAGCGGCATTGCCGCGATAGCCGACAAATTTATCGGCCTGCTGCAGACCGGCTTCGCCACCGGCATGCTCACCAACCAATGCGCCATCGACCACTTTATATTTCGTCACATCAGCATGCTCGACACCGGCCAGCGGCGCCATATCGTCGAGCAATTGTTTGGCGCGGCGAATAACTTCAGCCCCGCGCACCGGATTATAAGCGCCGGCCGGAGACAAATCGCCGGATTGGTCAATCGCATCCGTGCCGTAAAACGCATCATACAGGCTCCCCCAACGGGCATTGGCGGCATTGACCGCGAAGCGGGCATTTTTCACCGGCACGACCAATTGCGGGCCGGCAATTTTGGCAATCTCGTCATCCACATTGGCGGTGTCAATTGAAAAATCCGGGCCTTCCGGCACCAAATAACCGATCTCTTGCAAAAATGCCTTATAGGCGTCTGCATCATGCGGCTCGCCTTGGCGGGCTTTGTGCCAAGCATCAATTTGTGCCTGCAAATCATCGCGTTTGGCCAGCAGCGCCTTATTGGTGTCGCGATGGGCGTTCAGCACTTCGGCGCAAGCCGCCCAAAAAGCATCGGCACTGACATCCGTGCCTTTTACCGCTTCATTGGCCACAAAATCGGCCAATTGTTTATCGACCTGAAGGCCGGCCAGCTCAACGCGTTCACTCATTTTGCACTCCCTTAATATGGATCCGAGAATTCGGTAGAAATCTTGCCCGCAAACTAGTAGTTTTTCGCGCAAGCCTCAATGGCTGAGGGGAATTATTAACAGTTAGGGTCAAAAATGTCCGGATCGAAACAAAACAGTCGCGCATTGAAATTTTATTCCGATGTGTTGGGGCTGGAACATTTGCATTACGGTATTTGGGAAACCGGTGACGAGCTGACCCTGGCCAATTTGAAAGCCGCGCAAGAGCGCTATCAGCAGTCGATTATCGACCTGCTGCCGCCGGTCGACAGCAAAAAGCCGACCCGCGTTTTGGATGTCGGCTGCGGCACCGGCGAATTGTCAAAAGCGCTGAAAGCCAAAGGTTATGAGGTCGAGGGCCTGTCGCCCGACATCAACCATGTCGACAGCTATGCCGAAAAAGTCGGCCAGCCATTTTACCAATGCGTGTTCGAGGATTTCACGCCGGAAAAAACCTATGATGTGTTGATTATGAGCGAGAGCTGCCAATATATCGCCCTCGACAAATTATTTCCGGTGCTTGATCAATGCCTGACCAAAAACGGCTTATGGGTGGTGGTTGATTATTTTGTGCTCGACGGGGTCAGCGGCACATTGGCCAAAAGCGGCCATACCTATACCGAATTCCAACGTGCCGTCGCCGCCAGCAATATGACCATGGATTTCGACCGCGACATTACCGAGGCGACCTTGCCGACACTGGATTTCGGTCGTTCTTTGGTCGAGCGCGGCGAGCTGGCTTTGAGCATGCTGAAACAGCGCATTGACCAGCGCAGCTGGGCGCTGTCTAAAGTGGTGAAGTTGATTTTGTGGCTGGCCCGCAAAGAGATCAAAAAACTAGATGAAAACCGTATCCTGATTGATACGGAAGCGTTTCGCAAAGCCAAGACTTATCGCCTGATGCGCTTTAAGCGCAGCTAATGCGCGGGCTTATTGCCCTGTAAGCCATCGCCGATGCGATAGCGATAAACCCGTGATTTATCCATCGAACGGGCACAATTGGCGCCGGTGGAATGGGCGATATAGCCGACCTGTTTTTTGGTATTGGTCAGATAATTGGCCACCCGCACCGATTTCAACTGCGGGTCAAGGCCACGGACTTTTTTCTTATTATGGGTGGTGATGCCGGTCGGGCAGGTATTGCGGTCGCATTGCAGCGATTGGATGCAACCCAGTGCAAACATCGGCCCGCGCGCCGTATTGACCGATACCGCGCCCTCGGCCAGCGCCCAAGCAATCAAGGCCGGGGTAACCAGCTTGCCGGATGCGCAGACGAGAATTTTTTCGCGCAGACCAAACTGCTCCAGCTTCGCCATCAGGGCCGGCAGGCTTTCTTCCAGCGTCATGCCGACATGGTCCATCAATGCGGCCGGTGCCGCGCCGGTGCCGCCATCGGCGCCGTCCAGCGTGATGAAGCTGGGATAGCTGTCGACCGCTTGAAAGGCGGCAAACATATCGTCCAAATCACTGGCCCGCCCAAGCACGAATTTAATGCCAACCGGCTTTTTTGTGCTTTCTTTGACGCGGGCAATCAGCGCCGCCAAATCTTGCGGGTTGGCGACATCGCGCCGCCGATTGGGGGACACGCTATCGGCCCCCTCGGCAATGCCGCGTGTTTCGGCAATGGTTTTGGTCACTTTGGCGCCGGGCAAAATACCACCTTTGCCGGGTTTGGCGCCCTGCGATAATTTTATTTCAAACATGACGATTTGCGGATTGGCTGCCACATCGGCCAGCTTGTCATAGTCCAAATTGCCGTCCGCATCGCGCACGCCATAATTGGCGGTGCCGATTTGAAACACCGTGTCGGCGCCGCCTTCTTCGTGAAAGCGGGAAAAACCGCCCTCGCCCGTATTGTGCCAAGCGCCGGCCATTTTGGCGCCGCGCGACAAAGCCAGCACCGCATTGGACGACAGCGCGCCATATGACATGCCGGAAATGTTGAGATAGCTATCCGTAGTGTAAGGATGCGCCGTGTCCGGCCCGAAAGTGACTTTTTTGACGTGCAGCACGTCTTCTTCCAACACCGGATAAAAACTATTGGCAAACCGCACCGCCCCGTCTGCGTGCAATTGATAATCGGAACCAAAAGCCACAACCCCGTCATGGTCATCGGCCATATCATTGATGAACTCACGTTGAAACCGGTTGAACGGCAATTCTTCGCGGTCGGCGGCAAAGAAATAAGTGCGTAAGAAAACGCCCAATTCTTGCAGCAAATAGCGCATATGGCCGATCAGCGGATAATTGCGGTAAATCGCATTGCGGCTTTGATGGCGGTCGCGCCAGTAAACCAGCAGTAAAAACACCAATGCCAAGCCAAACAGGCTGAGCAGCAGCGCGGTTAAAATATCAGCAATTTGTCCGGCCAGTCCCATAGCACCCATCCTTTATTGTCGGGTTATCTTACGGCAGGTCGGCGGTTTGCGCCAAGCCCGCTAGCGCGGGACATTATGATGCACAGCCAAGGACTGCGCGCCAAACGGCGCCGCGCCATCTTCATTATAGCCGCTTTTGACGCCGTCTTTTTCCAATAAGTGCGCCCGCCCGTCTCCCAAAACGGCATCGACTTTGGCCTGCGCCGCCGCATCCAGCGCATGATAATGACGCTGCAATTCCTGCAAACACCAAACCCGGTAGTGCGAGCTTGGCAGCTTGTCATAGGCGGTGCCTTGCAAGCTGACGGCATAAAACGCTGCGCCCTCTGCCACCGCCGCCGCATTGGCATTGAGGCTCGGCAAATGGGTTTGGCAAATTTGCGCCATCAACGGGTAGACATCTTCCGGCAGGGCCTCAGGCAGCGTGCCCCAATCGCGGTCACCGGCCGTCCAGACGAGCATCACCCACGCCATTACATGCGGCGCGGTTTCGCGCATGATTTTCGACGGCACCGGGTCCATTGAGAAATGCCGCAGCAATGGCCCCATCAGGCCGATATCGGCCAGGGTAACGCGGTCGCCCAGCAGATAATCACGGCGGGCAAAAACCGGGTCGAGCATGCGCAATAAGCCCAAATACGCATCTTCAACATGGTCCCATGTTTGGCCGTTCACACCATCGCGGCGGACGAAAAAATCGCGTTGCCGGCGATAGGTGCGCCAGCGTTTCAAAAAGCCGGGCACCGGCACATCGCGGCCAATCTCATCGACGATTTGCCGCCGCAAAAGCTGCGCGCTTTCCCAATAGGACCAACGATAATGCATGGCCGGCCGCCAGAGATATTCATCGGCATAATCTTCAATCAGCCGCGCGAAAAACGCTAAGGCCGGGTCTTCCGGCAAAATGGCACGGTCGGGAAATTCGCCTTCCAGCCAGTCAATCATCGGCGTTGAGTCGGTCATTAAGCGGCCATCGGCCAATTGCATAACCGGCATTTGCAGCGCCCCCAGTTTTTCTGGAAACTCTTGCATGAACTGCTTGGCGGTCATGGATTGAAAGGTGAACGGAATGCGCTTGGCGCGCAAATAGGCCTCCATTTTGCCGGTAAAATACGACACTTTCAGACCATATAATGTCAGCATAATCGCGCTCCCTTTTGTCGAAGGATGACGCGGCAAACCGGTGCTGACAAGAAAAAACGGCGGACAGAGAGGGATTCGAACCCTCGAGACGCTATTAACGCCTACACGCTTTCCAAGCGTGCGCCTTCAGCCACTCGGCCACCTGTCCATCCGTTTCGTTAGAAGCTTTTATAATTAGCCAATCGGCAAATGCAAGCGTGACTAGTCATCCATCTTCAAAGCTTGGATAAACGCGTCTTGCGGAATATCGACCTTGCCGAATTGCCGCATCTTTTTCTTGCCCTCTTTCTGCTTGTCGAGGAGCTTGCGCTTGCGGCTGACATCACCGCCATAGCATTTCGCCGTCACATCTTTGCGCAATGCCGCGATGGTTTCGCGGGCGATGATTTTGCCGCCCAAAGCCGCTTGAATCGGGATTTTGAACAAATGGCGCGGGATAAGCCCTTTCAGCCGTTCGCACATGGCACGACCGCGGGCTTCGGCATTGGTGCGATGCACAATGGTCGACAGTGCATCGACCGG
>JBMHCM010000051.1:0-21669 GCA_049889915.1 Parvibaculales bacterium | reverse complement strand
AGGCGTTTCATATTGAAGAGCTGCCGGACGACATCATTGTTGTCGGTGGTGGCTATATTGCGGTTGAGTTTGCCGGTATTTTCAACGGGCTTGGTGCGCGCACCAAACTGGTCTATCGCGGGCCGCAGATTTTGCGCAATTTTGACCATGAGATTGCCAATCATTTGGTCGCTGAAATGCGCCAAAAGGGCATTGATGTCGCTACCGAAACCGATATCAGCAAAATTGAAAAAACCGCTGACGGCTATCAGGTAACCTTTACTGACGGCAGAACGCAGCAAACCGGCTTGGTAATGTATGCCACCGGCCGCGTGCCGCGGACGCAGGATTTGGGGCTGGAAAACGCCGGTGTTGTGTTGGGCGATAAGGGCGAGATTAAGGTCGATGCTTACTCCAAGACCAATATTGACAGCATTTACGCGGTGGGCGATGTAACGGCGCGGGCCGAATTGACGCCGGTCGCCATTCGCGAAGGCGCCGCCTTTGCCGAGACGGTGTTTAACGATAATCCGCAAGCGGTGGACCATTCGATTTATGCCACGGCGGTGTTTTCGCAGCCGCCTATCGGCACGGTCGGCTTAAGCGAGGAACAAGCGCAGGCGGCGGGCCATGACATTGATGTTTATGCGGCCAGCTTTCGACCGATGAAAAATACGCTTTCCGGAAACCCGGAAAAAACGCTGATGAAGCTGCTGGTCGATAAAGCGGATGATAAGGTGCTGGGTGTCCATATTGTCGGGCCGGATTCGGGCGAAATGATTCAAGCCTTCGCTATCGCCGTGACCATGGGGGCCACCAAGGCGCAATTTGATGCGACAGTGGCCGTTCACCCGACAGCGGCGGAAGAAATGGTTACCTTTAAGCTGCCGCGTTGATAGGAGAGATGGGTGGTCAGAGAAACCGCAAAACAGGCCGGGCAAACCGCTAAAAAAGCTGCGCAGTCCATGGCGGCGCGGGCGCGTGCGGTTGAGCTGCCAAAGCCCGATCTGTCAAAGCTCGATTTATCGAAAGTCGACCCGCGCAAAGTTGACCTGCCGCGCTTTGATTGGGAGCGGGGGCGTTTTGTCAAAAAAGATGCCGCCCCGGCGCTGAGCCATGGTTTTCAGGCAGAAGAAGTTGCCTGGCCATTGCGGCTGCTCGGCTGGCTGGTCAATCGGTATATCCGGCTGTGCGAGGTCACCTCGTCGGTTTCGGTGGCCGGCGATGGGCCGTTTTTGCAGCTACAAAAAGCCAATCAACCCTGCATTCTGCTGGTCTGGCATGGCCGTAATTTTCAGGCGATACCGATGGCGCGACTGTTTCACAGCCCGATTACTGCGCTGACCTCACGCTCGCGCGATGGCGCGATGATTGCCAATGTCATTAAGCCGTTTGGTTATGAGGCCATTCAGGGCAGCGGTACCGGCACGGCCGCCAAAAAGAAAACCAATCCAAAAAAACGAGGTGCGCAGGCCTTTCGTGGCATGCTGAAGCATTTGAAAAACGGCGAAATGGTGCTGGCCACGGCCGATGTGCCGCCGGGGCCGGTGTTTGAAACCGGGCCGGGCATGGTCAAATTGGCCGCCATGTCAGGAGCGGCGATTATTCCTATCGGCGCGTCTTTTTCGCCGGAAATTCCGATTGCCGGTACATGGGACAAGTCGCGCCTACCGGTGCCGTTTGCCCATCGCTCTTTGGTGTTTGGCGAGCCGGTATTTGTGGCCCGCGAGGTGGCCGGCGATGACGACAAGCTGACCGCCGCCTGCCAGACCGTTACCGATGCGCTGAACAAGGCACAGGGTGAAGCCGAGAGCCTTTTGGGGAAGTAACCTCCTGCACTCGCGCCTATCGAAGGTAACAAAACCGGTTAGCGGCACGCGGCTTCAGAGAATAAATTACCCTCTGCTTAACTCCCGCATCGCGCCGTCCAACCCCTCAAGGGTGAGCGGATACATGCGGTCGGAGAAGATTTGCTTAATAATCTGAAGTGACGCCGTGTGCTCCCAATAGCGTTCGCCCAGCGGGTTCAGCCAAACGGCGCTCTCGTAAATATCGGTGACGCGTTTCAGCCACAGCGCACCCGGCTCTTCGTTCCAATGCTCTACGCTGCCGCCTTCATAAGTCACCTCATAGGGGCTCATGCTGGCATCACCGACAAAGATGACTTTGTAATCACTGCCATAAGTGTGCAGCACATCCCAAGTGTTCATTTTCTCGGTGTGGCGGCGTTTATTGTCTTTCCACACGCCTTCATACAGGCAGTTATGGAAATAGAAATATTCCATATTTTTGAACTCGGTGCGGGCCGCTGAAAACAGCTCTTCGCACAGCCGAATATGCGGATCCATAGAGCCGCCAATATCGAAAAATACCAGCACCTTCACCTTATTGCGGCGCTCGGCAATCAGCTTGATGTCGAGATAACCGGCATTGGCAGTGGATTTAATGGTGTCATCAATATCGAGAATGTCGGCCTCGCCGTCGCGGGCAAACTGGCGCAAGCGACGCAGGGCCACTTTGATGTTACGTGTGCCAAGCTCGACGGAATCATCGAGGTTTTTATATTCCCGCTTGTCCCATACTTTCACGGCTTTGAAGTTTTTGTTTTTGTCTTGGCCGATGCGCACGCCCTCAGGGTTATAGCCGTCCGACCCGAAAGGCGAGGTACCGCCCGTGCCGATCCATTTATTGCCACCCTCATGCCGCTTTTCTTGTTCTTCGAGGCGCTTTTTCAGCTCCTCCATAATTTTTTCCCAGCCGCCGAGTTTTTCAATCTCGGCTTTTTCTTCCTCGGTGAGGAATTTCTCGGTCAGCGTTTGCAGCCAGTCTTCCGGAATTTCGGCAATCTCGCCTTCGCCGAGACTTTCCAACCCCTTAAACACATGGCCGAACACTTGGTCGAATTTATCGAGATTGCGCTCATCCTTCACCAAGGCTGATTTCGACAGATAATAAAATTCGGTCACCTCATTATTGATGACGTCATTATCCAACGCTTCCAGCAGAGACAAATACTCGCGCAGGCTCACCGGCACATTGGCCGATTTCAACTCGTGGAAAAAATTAACGAACATGGGACGGTTTCCCTTTGGTTAATCTAATTGCGCTCAATCTAGTTTCTTTCGCGGCGGGCGAGGAATGCCAGACGCTCAAACAAATGCACGTCTTGCTCGTTTTTAATCAACGCACCGTGCAGCGGCGGAATCATCTTACCGGCATCCTGTTCGCGCAGGGTCTCCGGATCGATATCTTCGTTCATCAGCAGTTTCAGCCAATCCAACAGCTCAGAGGTGGACGGCTTTTTCTTTAGCCCCGGCACGTCGCGCACTTCATAGAACGACGCCAGCGCGTTTTTAACCAGACGGTCTTTAATATCCGGATAATGCACATTGACGATTTGGCTCATCGTATCGGCATCGGGGAATGAGATGTAATGGAAGAAACAGCGGCGCAAGAAGGCGTCCGGCAGTTCTTTTTCATTATTTGAGGTGATGATGACCAAAGGCCGCTTGTCGGCTTTGATGGTCTCGCCGGTCTCATAGACGAAGAACTCCATGCGGTCGAGCTCTTGCAGCAAGTCATTGGGAAACTCGATGTCGGCTTTGTCGATCTCATCAATCAGAAGCACCACGCGTTCATCCTGTTCAAAGGCTTCCCACAGCTTGCCTTTATTGATGTAGTTTTTCACATCCTTCACGCGCTCATCGCCTAGTTGGCTATCGCGCAGACGGGTAATGGCGTCATATTCATACAGGCCTTGCTGCGCTTTGGTGGTTGATTTGACGTGCCAGGTGATCAGCTTCATGCCCAGCGCCTGGCTGACTTCTTCGGCCAGAACGGTTTTACCGGTGCCCGGCTCGCCCTTAATCAGCAGCGGCCGTTCCAGTGTTAACGCGGCATTAACCGCAATACGCAAATCTTCAGTGGCAATATATTTATCAGTGCCTTGAAACTTTTGAGACATGAATCGCTTCCCTTATTTTCCCGTGTGCCTAATCTCTCCCACACACATATGGTGGCAGAGCCTAAGGGCAAGCGCCAAGCCGTGCAAGTCTCGATTGTTGCGGATAAAATTTGCCGCATGTCTTGAATCTGTAATAATGAAACTATATGTAAGGCGTCGTTGCTATCCGTTGTTCAGGCGGATGGTGGTCGAGAACAACAGCGAATAAGAGGAAAAGATGCCTACTCGTCTACCCAAAGATTACACGCCGAGTGAAGATGAACCCTTCATGAATGCCAAGCAGCGCGAATATTTTCGCCGCAAGCTGACCGAATGGAAGGACGACATCATTAAAGGCACCAAAGAAACCGTCATTGGGCTACAAAATGAAAGCGTCAATCACCCGGATGATGTTGACCGCGCTAATTCAGAGGCTGAAAAAGCCCTTGAATTGCGCACCCGCGACCGGCAGCGCAAGCTGATCAACAAAATCGATTCGGCACTGCGGCGCATTGATGACAAGACATATGGCTATTGCGAAGAAACCGGCGACCCGATCAGTCTGAAGCGGTTGGACGCCCGGCCGATTGCTACGATGGGGTTGGAAGCACAAGAGCGCCATGAGAAGCGCGAGCGGGTTTATCGCGACGACTGATTCTATGTGCGGCAGCGGCATTTCGCCGTTATGCACAGGCTGAATTCTTCGGTTTTTCATAAAAAAACAAGCCAATTCAACGGCTTAAAAATGTTCTAGACAAATAGAACAAAAAGAGAACATAATGTCTCATTGCTCGGCCATGCGAGCTATTAAATAACGGAGGAGACGTTATGGCAGAAGTGGTGAATTTGATGGAAAAGAGTGAAGAAAAGAAAAAGGCGCTGGAGGCGGCTCTTTCGCAAATCGAGAAAAATTACGGCAAAGGCTCGGTGATGAAGCTGGGCGATCCGGAAAACATCGTCGAGATTGAGGCGATTTCCACCGGCTCTTTGGGCTTGGATATTGCGCTGGGCATTGGTGGTCTGCCGAAAGGCCGCATCATTGAAGTTTATGGGCCGGAAAGCTCAGGCAAAACCACATTGGCGTTGCACACGGTTGCCGAGGCACAGAAAACCGGCGGTATTTGTGGCTTTGTTGATGCCGAGCATGCGCTTGACCCGACCTATGCCGCCAAGCTGGGCGTCAATATTGAAGAATTGTTGATTTCGCAGCCGGATAATGGCGAACAGGCTTTGGAAATTGCCGACACGCTGGTCCGCTCCGGCGCCGTTGATGTGCTGGTTATCGACTCCGTGGCTGCTCTGACGCCGCGCGCCGAATTGGAAGGCGATATGGGCGACAGCCTGCCGGGCCTGCAAGCCCGTCTGATGAGCCAAGCGCTGCGCAAGCTGACCGGTTCCATTTCGCGGTCCAACACGATGGTGATTTTCATCAACCAAATTCGGATGAAAATCGGTGTCATGTTCGGTTCACCGGAAACCACGACCGGCGGTAATGCGCTGAAGTTTTATTCATCCTGCCGTCTGGACATTCGCCGCATTGGCGCCATTAAAGACCGCGATGAGGTTATCGGTAACCAGACCCGCGTGAAAGTCGTGAAAAACAAGGTGGCACCGCCTTTCCGCGTGGTGGAGTTCGATATTCTCTATGGCGAAGGCATTTCCAAAATGGGCGAGCTGATTGACCTCGGTGTCAAAGCCGGTGTGGTTGAGAAATCCGGTAGCTGGTACAGCTATGGCACGCAGCGCATCGGGCAGGGCAAAGAAAACACCCGTAAATTCTTGCTGGAAAACCCCGATATGGCGCAAGAGATTGAAGATAAAGTGCGGGCCGATGCCGGTCTGGTCGATGTCGAAGAGCTGACCGCTGAAGAAGCGGAAATGGCCAAGGGGCAAGACGACGCGCCGATTGAAGAAGCGGCCGGTTAGGCGCTTGCCATACACATCAAGAAGGCTCGGCTCTGCCGGGCCTTTTTTGTCGCCGAAACGCCGCGTCAGTTAGGCTTGTCGTTGCCTCGCCGAGAGGCTATGTAAATGGGAAGATTGAGGTGATTTATGTCGACAGGTTTGGCGGATATCCGCACGCGTTTCTTGGATTATTTTGGCCATAATGCGCACCAAAAAGTGGCGTCCAGCCCATTGGTGCCGCTCAATGATCCGACTCTGCTGTTTACCAATGCCGGCATGGTACCGTTCAAAAACTATTTTACCGGCCAAGAAATCGTGCCCGGTGATTGGGTAGGGCCGCGCGCCGTGTCATCGCAAAAATGCGTGCGGGCCGGCGGCAAGCATAATGATTTGGACAATGTCGGCTATACGGCGCGACATCACACATTTTTTGAAATGCTGGGCAATTTCTCCTTTGGTGATTATTTCAAAGCCGAGGCGATTGACTATGCTTGGACGTTTTTGACCCGCGAATTGGGTATCCCGAAAGAAAAGCTGTTGGTCACCGTCTATGCCGAGGATGATGAGGCCTATGCGCTGTGGCAGAAAATCGGTTTGCCGGATGAAAAAATCATCCGCATCGCGACCAGTGATAATTTCTGGTCGATGGGCGATACCGGTCCGTGCGGCCCGTGTTCAGAAATTTTTTACGACCATGGCGAAGACATTCCCGGTGGTCCGCCCGGCAGCCCCGATGAAGATGGCGACCGCTTTATCGAGATTTGGAATTTGGTGTTCATGCAGTTTGAACAGCAAGTCGACGGCAGGCGCATTGACCTGCCGAAGCCGAGCATCGATACCGGCATGGGGCTGGAACGCATTGGCGCCTTGCTGCAAGGCAAGCACGATAATTACGACACGGATTTGATGTATCACCTGATTGAGGCATCGGCTGATATTTCCGGCCAAGCCATTGCCGGTGACCATGCCGTCAGCCATCGCGTCATTGCCGATCATTTGCGCTCGTCGGCCTTTTTGATTGCCGATGGCGTGCTGCCCTCCAATGAGGGGCGCGGTTATGTGCTGCGCCGCATCATGCGCCGGGCCATGCGTCACGCGCATATGTTGGGCGCCAAAGAGCCGCTTTTATGGCAATTGGTGCCGGCGCTGAAAACCCAAATGGCGGCCGCCTATCCGGAATTGGAGCGTGCCGATGCGCTGATTGTCGAGACTCTGCGCCATGAGGAAGACCGCTTCCGCGATATGCTGGCGCGCGGGCTGAAACTGCTCGATGATGAGCTGGGCCAGGTGAAAGACAATACGCTGCCCGGCGCGGTGGCGTTTAAGCTGTATGACACATATGGCTTCCCGCTCGATTTGACGCAGGACGCGCTGCGTGAAAAGGGCCTGCAGGTCGACACGGACGGGTTTGACGCGGCTATGGAAAAGCAACGCGCTGAAGCACGCGCGGCTTGGTCGGGTTCCGGCCAAGAGGCGACCGAGGCGGTTTGGTTTGACCTGCGCAACAGCCATGGCGCAACCGAATTTGTCGGCTATCAATCAACCGATGCGGAAGGCCAAGTGCTGGCCGTGGTGCGCGATGGCGCGGTGGTGGACAGTGCCGCCGCCGGTGATGAGGTTGCCCTGATGGTCAATCAAACACCGTTTTACGCCGAAAGCGGCGGCCAAGTGGGCGATACCGGCGAAGTGACCGGCGAAGACGGGTTGCGCATCACCATTACCGACACCAAGAAAATGCTCGGCGATGTGCATGTGCTATATGGCACGGTTGAGGCCGGCAGCCTGACCGCCGGTGACCAAGTGCACCAGCATATTGATGTGGCGCGTCGCGATGCCATTCGCGCCAATCACTCGGCCACCCATTTGCTGCATGAAGCGCTGCGCCGCGTGCTGGGCGATCATGTGACGCAAAAAGGCTCTTTAGTAAATGAAAACCACTTGCGCTTCGACTTTTCGCATCCGCGCGCCATGCAGGATGGTGAAATCGACGCGGTAGAAGCGATGGTCAACCGCATCATCCGCCAGAACGCTGATGTGGCGACCCGTTTGATGACGCCCGATGAGGCGATTGACGCCGGTGCGCTGGCCCTGTTTGGCGAGAAATATGGCGATGAAGTGCGCGTGCTCTCTATGGGGTTGGGCCGCGATGAAGACGCCGATAAAGCCTATTCGGTTGAGCTTTGCGGCGGCACCCATGTCAATCGGTTGGGCGATATCGGCCTGCTGAAAATCAGCTCTGAAGGGGCTGTGGCCTCCGGCGTGCGCCGTATTGAGGCGCGCACCGCTGAGGGCGCATTGGCGCAAATTGCAGCGCATGAGCATATTTTGCACAGCGCCACCAATACGCTGAAAGTTGCGGTGGAAGACCTGCCGACCCGCCTCAGCAAATTGGTGGAAGAACGCAAAGCGCTGGACCGCGAATTGGCCGAGGCGAAAAAACAATTGGCGCTGGCCGGTAATGGTGGCAGCGGTGCGGCCACCGATGATGGCGCCCGCGAGATTGCCGGCACACAATTTATCGGCCGCTGTTTGGACGGCTTACCGGCGAAAGAATTGCGCGGCCTGGTGGATGAAGGCAAAAAGCAATTGGGCAGCGGCGTTGTGGTGTTTGTCGGTATTGATAACGGCAAAGCCGGTATTGCGGTCGGGGTTACCGATGACCTGACAGACCGATTTAACGCCGTGGATTTGGTGCAGGCCGGTGCAGCGGCACTGGGCGGTAAAGGCGGTGGCGGCCGCCCCGATATGGCGCAGGCCGGAGGCCCTGATAGCGGCAACGGCCCTGAGGCCATCGCCGCCATTGAAGCGCTTTTGCAATAAAATCAGTGAGAAACGCGGGAAACAAGCGCTTATAGCGCTTCTTCTAAATTCTCTTGAATGGCGTCGAGGAAGCCCTCAGTGCTCAGCCAGCCTTGGCCTTCGCCGACCAGCAATGCCAAGTCTTTGGTCATTGAGCCGCGCTCAACCGTGCTGACACAGACTTTTTCCAATGTGGTGGCGAAATTGGCCAGCGCATCGTTTTTGTCCAGCTCAGCCCGTTTGGCGAGGCCACGGGTCCAAGCAAAAATCGAGGCGATGGAGTTGGTCGAGGTTTCTTCACCGCGTTGGTGGGCACGATAGTGACGGGTCACCGTGCCGTGCGCCGCTTCGGCTTCCATGGTTTTGCCATCCGGCGTCAGCAGCACAGAGGTCATCAGACCCAATGAACCGAAACCCTGGGCAACCGTGTCAGACTGCACATCGCCATCATAGTTTTTACAGGCCCAAACGAATTTGCCGTTCCATTTCAGGGCTGAGGCGACCATATCGTCAATCAGACGGTGTTCGTAATGAATGCCCAGCGCATCGAACTGGTCTTTAAACTCAGTGTCGAACACTTCTTGGAACAAGTCCTTAAAGCGGCCGTCATAGGCTTTCATAATGGTGTTTTTGGTCGACATATAAAGCGGCCATTTGCGGTCAATCGCATAAAGCATGCAAGCGCGGGCGAAATCGCGAATGCTGTCATCGAGATTATACATGGACATGGCGACACCGCCGGACGGGAAGTTAAACACCTCATATTCCTTGCTGTCGCTGCCGTCTTCAGCTTCCCATTTCATGGTCAGCTTGCCTTTACCCGGCACAACAAAGTCGGTGGCGCGATATTGGTCGCCAAAAGCGTGACGGCCGATAACAATCGGGTCTGTCCAGCCCGGCACCAGGCGCGGCACATTGCGGCAAATAATCGGCTCACGAAATACCGTGCCGCCAAGAATGTTACGAATGGTGCCGTTCGGCGATTTCCACATTTGCTTGAGGCCGAACTCTTCAACGCGGGCCTCATCCGGCGTGATGGTGGCGCATTTCACGCCAACGCCAATCTCTTTGATCGCATTGGCCGAGTCGATGGTGATTTGGTCATCCGTCTCATCGCGGGCTTCAATGCCGAGATCGTAATATTTCAGGTCAATATCGAGGTAAGGGTGGATCAGCTTGTCCTTAATCATTTGCCAAATGATGCGGGTCATTTCGTCGCCGTCGAGTTCGACGATAGGGTTTTCGACTTGGATTTTGGACATGTGTTCCCCTCTGTATTTATTCGCTCTTCTCTTAGCAAAATCTTCGCGTTGATTAAAGCCGTTCTTTGTCTTAATTGAGGGCCATGAGTGTTAACAAAGCGATAGCGCCGGCGATTATTTTGGTCGGCTCTCAATTGGGTGAGAATATCGGCACAGTGGCCCGTGCTATGCTGAATTTCGGCCTGACAGACCTGCGTTTGGTCAATCCGCGCGACGGCTGGCAGTATGAGCGCGCCCTGAAAGCCTCAGCCGGAGCTTCGGCCTTGATTGAAAACCATAAGTTGTATGACAGTGTGGCGGCGGCAACCGAGGATTTGGGCTATTTGGTAGCCACCACGGCGCGACTGCGCGATATGGTCAAACCGGTGCTGACCCCGGCCAAAGTGGCGCAAGAAATGCGCGCCCGCACGGCACAGGCTGCGCCGCAATGCGGTATTCTGTTCGGGCCGGAGCGGACCGGCCTCGATAATGAGGATATTTCGCTGGCCGATGCGATTTGCCGTGTGCCGCTCAATCCTGAGTTTTCGTCGCTTAATTTGGCGCAAGCCGTGCTGTTGATGGGCTATGAGTGGTATCAGGCCGATGATGACACGCCGCCCGAACAAGCCGACACGCCCGATACCAGACCTGCCACACGCGGCGAAATAAACGGCATGTTTACCCATTTGGAAACGGCGCTTGATGCAGCCGGATTTTTGGCCCCGCCTGAGAAAGCCCCGGCCATGGCGCGCAACATTCGTAATATGTTTAATCGGGCCGGTTTGACAGAGCAGGATGTGCGCACTTTTCGCGGTATTATCAATGCCTTACTGCGGTGGCCGCGGGGTCCGCAAGATGCGCTTTTGAAGCCACGCGTCGGCGCCATTTCCCGTGGGGAAGGCGATCCGGGCGAAGCGGTCGAAAAAGACGGATAAACCGTCAAAAAGGCGTTTGACAAAGCCCCTGCAATACGTATATTCAGCGCCAATCCGCGGGAATTGTCTCGCGCTTTTTATTTTAGATGTAAGGACGGCGCCGCATGAGCAAGCGCATTTCGACGAAGTATAAAATTGACCGCCGCATGGGCGAAAATATTTGGGGTCGCCCAAAAAGCCCGGTGAACCGCCGCGATTACGCGCCGGGTGAGCATGGTCAGCGCCGTCGTGGCAAGCTGTCCGACTTTGGTCTGCAGCTGCGCGCCAAGCAGAAGCTGAAAGGCTATTATGGCAATATCACCGAGAAGCAGTTTAAAGGCATTTACGCTGAAGCTGTGCGCGTGAAGGGCGATACCTCAGAAAATTTGGTTGGTCTGCTGGAATCACGTCTCGATGCCATTGTTTATCGCGCCAAATTCGTGACCACCGTGTTCGCTGCCCGTCAGTTCGTCAATCACGGTCATGTTATGGTCAATGGCAAGCGTTGCAACATTCCGAGCCGTCGTTTGAAAATCGGTGACGTTGTTGAGGTTCGCGAGAAGTCACGCAATCTGAATGTGGTTCTGGAAGCTATTCAAAGCCAAGAGCGTGATATTCCGGAATATATGAATGTCGACCACGGCAAAATGTCAGCCACGCTGACTGCTGTGCCGCAACTGGCTGATGTGCCCTATCCGGTGCAAATGGAGCCGAATCTGGTGGTCGAATTTTATTCCCGCAATTAGATTTTAGGTCGGCCAAAACCGACACGAAAAAAGCCCGCCAATTGGAGGGCTTTTTTATTGCTCTGACAGCAAGCGTTAGCTGACCAGCTCAATGCCTTTTTCGTCGAGCAGCGGGCGCAATTCGCCTTCCTCAAACATTTCGCGGATAATGTCACAGCCGCCGAAAAACTCGCCCTTAATGTAAAGCTGCGGAATGGTAGGCCAGTTTGAAAAGCTTTTAATGCCTTCGCGCAGGCTGTCATCTTCCAGCACATTGACGCCCTTAAACGGCACGCCGATATGCGACAGAATTTGCACCACCTGACCGGAAAAGCCGCATTGCGGAAATACCGGTGTGCCTTTCATGAACAGCACCACATCGGCGCTGTCGATTTCACCTTGAATGAATTGTTGAATATCGCTCATCGCTATCTCCCAAGCTTAATCTTAAGCATTACCTTATGCATCGACTCACGCATCGTCCGGCACGGCGGTTTGCAGTGCCAAAGCATGCAATTCGTCGCCCATACCGCCCTGTAATGCGTCATAGACCATTTTATGCTGCTGCACCCGGTTCAGCCCCTTAAAGGCGGCCGACACCACATGTGCCGAATAATGATCGCCATCGCCGCGCAAATCGGTAATCTCCACCTGCGCATCGGGCAGGGCGGTGCGGATCATGCTTTCCAGTTCACCGGCGGTCATCGGCATATCGGTCTCCTAACGGCTCATCAGGGCCGGCAACCAGCCCTCATTGATGTCACGCAGTTCTGATACAGATATGGAAACGCTGTCGGCAATTGTCAATTGCGCGGCCGATGTTTTTCCAAGCTTGCTGAGCGGTGCATCGCCGCATAGTGCTTCAAAAGCAGCGCTGTTTTGCGGGTTTACGGCAATGACATAGCGGGCTTGGTCTTCACCAAACCAGAAGCCGGTATCGCCATTATCGGCCACTGTGGCACCGATACCATGCGGCAGGCACATTTCAGCCAATGCGACCAGCAAGCCGCCATCCGACACATCATGTGCCGCTGCCACCAAACCATCGGCAATGGCTTGCCGCAGCAAGCCGCCATGCGCCGCTTCTTGCGCCAAATCAACGTGCGGCGGAGCGAATGTGGTTTTATCTTCCAGCACCACGCGCTGATACAGCGAGGCGCCGAGATGGCCGGAGGTTTCCCCCAGCAGATAAATATCCAAACCCTCTTCGGTAAAGGCGCTACCGACAGCTTGGGTCAAATCACCAATCAAACCAACGCCGCCAATCGCCGGGGTCGGCATAATGCCGGTGCCATTGGTCTCATTATATAGCGACACATTGCCGGAAACGACGGGGAAATCGAGCGCCCGCCCAGCTTGGCCCATACCGTCCAAGCAGCCGACAAACTGACCCATAATCTCAGGCCGCTCCGGATTGCCGAAATTCAGGCAATTGGTGATGGCCAGCGGAGTGGCGCCGGTGGCTGAGATGTTGCGATAGGCTTCGGCAACCGCTTGCTTGCCGCCCTCAATCGGGTCGGCAAAGCAATAGCGCGGTGTCACATCGGTTGAAATGGCCAGTGCTTTTTGCGTGCCATGCACGCGCACCAGCGCAGCGTCACCGCCCGGCCCTGCCAACGTGTCACCCATCACCATGCTGTCATATTGCTCGTAAACCCAGCGGCGCGAGGCAATTTCGCTGCACCCCATGAGGGTTTTCAATGCGCTTGCCGTGTCCGGTGCTTTGTCCAACAGCGCGGTGTCAAAAGCCGGGGCGGCCGGTGTGGCGACATGCGGACGGTCATATTCCGGGGCGCCATCGGCCAGCGGCCCCAACGGCATATCGGCAATTTGTTGCCCTTCATGCATAACCACCATGCGGCCGGTATCGGTCAGTTCGCCAATCACTGCAAAGTCGAGGCCCCAACGGGCAAAAATCGCTTCCGCTTCCGGCTCGCGGCCCGGCTTCAGCACCATCAGCATGCGCTCTTGGCTTTCCGACAGCAGCATTTCATAGCCGGTCATATGGGTTTCACGGCACGGCACTTTATCAAGGTTGAGCAAAATGCCGACCCCGCCCTTATCGGCCATTTCAACCGAAGAGGAGGTGAGGCCCGCCGCGCCCATATCCTGAATGCCGATAATCGCATCAGAGGCCATCAGCTCTTGGCAGGCTTCCAGCAGCAGCTTTTCGGTAAACGGATCACCGACCTGCACGGTCGGGCGTTTTTCTTCTGACGCATCGTCAAACTCGGCCGAGGCCATAGTGGCACCATGAATGCCGTCACGGCCGGTTTTCGAACCGACATAGACGACCGGTGAGCCGACACCGGTGGCGGCGGCATAAAAAATCTTATCGGTTTTGGCAATGCCGACGCACATGGCGTTGACCAGAATGTTGCCGTTATAGCTGTCGTCGAAATTTATCTCACCGCCAACCGTCGGCACGCCAATGCAATTGCCGTAGCCGCCAATGCCGGAAACCACACCGGCCACCAAATGCTGGGTTTTTGGGTGTTTCGGCGCGCCAAAGCGAAGTGCGTTCAAATTAGCGACCGGGCGCGCGCCCATGGTGAACACATCGCGCATAATGCCGCCAACACCTGTGGCGGCGCCTTGATAGGGTTCAATAAAGCTTGGGTGGTTGTGGCTTTCCATTTTGAAAACCGCCGCATCGCCATCGCCAATGTCAATCACACCGGCATTTTCGCCCGGCCCTTGAATGACTTGCGGGCCATCGACCGGCAGTTTTTTCAGCCATTTGCGCGACGATTTATACGAGCAATGCTCCGACCACATGACTGAGAACACACCCAATTCGGTGTAATTCGGGGCGCGTCCCATATGGTCGCAGACCATTTGATATTCGTCGGGCGTTAACCCGTGCTCGGCGACAATCTCATCGGTGATTTCGGTATCGTTAATATGGCTCATGACAATTCCTCAACAATACCGGTGAACATGCGTTTGCCGTCTTCGCCGCCCAGCGCCGCCTCGGCGCGCCGTTCGGGATGCGGCATCATGCCGACAATGCGGCCGCTTTTATTGGTGATGCCTGCAATATCAAGGCAGGCACCGTTCGGGTTGTCGCCGTCTGCATAGGTAAAGGCGATGCAATCATCGTCCTGCAATTGTTTCAGCGTGTCGTCATCGGCAAAGTAATTGCCCTCATTGTGGGCTACCGGAATGACAATTTCTTCACCGGCTGCATATTGCTTGGTGAACGCCGTCTTATTATTGCTGACCGTCAAGCGCGTATTGCGGCAGACAAAGTTCAGACCCTTGTTTTGCATCAGCACGCCGGGCAGAAGGCCGCATTCGGTCAGCACTTGAAAGCCATTGCAAATACCCAAAACGGCGGCGCCTTTTTCAGCCTGCGCCACCACTTCGCGCATAATTGGGCTGTTGGCCGCCATCGAGCCGCAGCGCAAATAATCGCCATAGGAAAAGCCGCCGGGCAAGACAATCAAATCGCTGTCCGGTAGGCTGGCATCGCCATGCCACGCCATGAGCGGTTTTTTGCCGGTCGCCGCTTCAAGGCACACGGCAACATCGCGGTCACAATTGGAACCGGGAAACACAATAACGGATGCCTGCATGGTTTAGGCCTCGTCGAGCTGAATGGTGTAATTTTCAATCACCGTATTGGCGAGCAGCTTTTCACACATATCGGTCAGTTGCGCCTGCGCCTTGTCGGCATCGGTTTCATCCAGCGCCACTTCGATGAGCTTGCCTTGGCGCACCTCATCAACGCCGCCAAAGCCCAGCGCGCCAAGCGCGTTTTCAATGGCTTTGCCCTGCGGGTCGAGCACACCGTTTTTCAAGGTAATGTGAATGGTCGCTTTCATGTCGTATCCTTAACTGACGAGTTTGGGGCCTTCGCCTTTTTCGGGGCGCGTATCGGTCAACAGGCCGAGGCGGCGGGCAACATCTTGATAGGCGTCAATCATGCCGCCCAAATCTTGCCGGAACCGGTCTTTATCGAGTTTCTCACCGCTGGAAATATCCCACAAGCGGCAGCTATCGGGGCTGATTTCATCGGCCAGCACAATGCGTTGCACATCGCCGTCCCATAGGCGGCCAAACTCCAGTTTGAAGTCGACCAACTGAATGCCGACGCCTTGAAACAACCCGCTCATGAAATCATTGACGCGCAGGGCCATGGCGACAATTTCGTCCATCTCATGCGGGGTGGCCCAACCAAAGACGGCGATATGGTCTTCCGAAATCATCGGATCGCCCAGCGCGTCATCTTTGTAATAAAACTCAACCAAGGGGCGGGTCAGCCGGTCGCCTTCTTTCAGACCCAGCCGTTTGACCAGCGAACCGGCGGCGACATTGCGCACCACAACCTCTATGGGCACGATGTCCACTTCGCGCACCAATTGCTCGCGCATGTTCAGCGATTTGATGAAATGCGTGGCAATGCCGATATCGGCCAAGCGCACGAAGATATATTCCGAAATGCGATTGTTCAGTACGCCCTTGCCGTCAAACACATCATGCTTTTCGGCATTAAAAGCGGTGGCATCGTCTTTGAAATGTTGCACCAGCGTGCCGGGTTCAGGACCCTCATAGAGGACTTTCGCTTTACCCTCATATAAACGACGGCGTTTTGACATAATGTGTCTCCTTACCGATCACGCCCATAAACTATAGGCCGCAAGTGATTCTCGCAATTCTTCAGCTTTAGCTGAAAACACGGTCGAAAATCGTATCGACATGCTTGAAGTGGTAGCCAAGGTCGAACAGGGCTTCCAAATCGGCATCGCTCAAAACAACCTCTTCATCAGCCTTCAGCAGGTCGAGGAATTGCCCTTCGCCGCGCCATACCGGCATGGCACTGCGTTGCACCAGGCGATATGCGTCCTCACGGCTGACACCGGCTTGTGTCAGCGCCAAAAGCACGCGCTGCGAGTGCACCAGACCGCCCAATTTGTCGAGATTGGCCTGCATACGCTCCGGATAGATAACCAGATTTTCAACCACATTGGTCAGCCGCACCAAGGCGAAGTCCAGCGTGATGGTGGCGTCAGGGCCAATCATCCGCTCAACGGAGGAGTGCGAAATATCGCGTTCATGCCACAGTGCGACATTTTCCATCGCCGGCATGGCCATGCCGCGCACCAAACGTGCCAGACCGGTCAGGTTTTCCGTCAAAACCGGATTGCGCTTATGCGGCATGGCTGATGAGCCTTTTTGCCCTTCGGAGAAATATTCCTCCGCTTCCAATACTTCCGTGCGCTGCAAATGGCGCACTTCAACGGACAGTCGCTCCATTGATGAGGCGATAACGCCCAGTGTGGCGAAGAACATGGCGTGTCGGTCGCGCGGGATAACCTGCGTGGAAACCGGCTCAACGGCCAATCCCATGGCATCGGCGACATGCGCTTCAACCGACGGGTCAATATTAGCAAAGGTGCCGACGGCACCTGAAATCGCGCAAGTGGCGATCTCGGCGCGGGCCGCCCGCAGGCGGTCGCGGCAGCGGTCAAATTCGGCATAGGCTTGCGCCAGCTTCAGCCCGAAGGTGGTCGGCTCGGCATGAATGCCGTGGCTGCGACCGATACAAGCGGTCATTTTATGTTCCATGGCGCGCTTTTTAAGGGCGGCCAGCAGCGCATCCATATCGTCGAGCAGAATATCTGCAGCGCGCATCAGCTGCACATTCAGGCAGGTATCCAGCACGTCGGATGAGGTCATGCCTTGGTGGACAAAACGCGCTTCCGGCCCGACATGCTCGGCCAGGCTGGTCAGGAAGGCGATAACGTCATGTTTGACTTCGCGCTCAATCTCGTCAATGCGGTCGACATCAAAGCCGCCTTTTTCGCGCACCGCAGCGGCCGCTTCGGCCGGCACAATGCCCAGCTTCACCATGGCATCCATGGCATGTGTTTCGATTTCCAACCAAATTGAAAAGCGGCTTTCGGCTTCCCAAAGGGCGGTCATTTCAGGACGGGCATAACGCGGAATCATAAGCAATCTCCTTTGGCCGTGAGATACCAGAAGTACGGCCAATTTTGAAGCAAAAGAGCGCGTTTTCATGTGTGCAAAGCGAAGTTTTGCTTAAAGCAGCCCTTTTTCCTTAAAACTCAGCACTTCGCCGCGCGCCACCACCAAATGGTCGTGCAGCACAATGTTGAAAGCGCCCGTCAATTGCTTCAGCTTATGGGTCATTTCAATGTCGGCTTTCGACGGTTGCGGGTCGCCGCTGGGGTGATTATGGGCGATAATCAGCGCTGTTGCGTCCAGTTCCAACGCGCGTTTAATCACCTCGCGCGGATAGACCGGCGTATGGTCAACCGTGCCATGGCCCATTTTCTCATCGGCGATCAGCTTGTTTTTCTTGTCGAGAAACAAGACATGAAAACTCTCAATTTTTTCCTCAGCCATTTTGGTGCGGCAATAGAAGATAAGGTCATCCCAGCCGGCCATGATTTGCCGATTGATGATTTTCGATTGGCCAAACCGCAAAGCGGCGGCGCGAATGGTTAGAAACTCATCGACCACGCGGTCGCCAATTCCCGAAAATTTCTTCAGCTCTTGCGGGTCGGCCGCCATGACGGCGGATATATCGCCGAAATGTTTAATTAATTGATGTGCCAAAACTTTGACATCGCGCCGTGGTATGGCGCGAAACAAAACCAGCTCCAGCAATTCATGGTCTTGCACCGCCGTCGGTCCTGCGGTGCGCAGGCGTTGGCGCAAACGGTCGCGATGGCCGTGCCTGAAGCTATCTGTTGGTTTGCCGGGCGGTGGTGTTGTTGGTTTTTCTTGCACCCGTTATCTCCCTAAATCGGCCGTCAATCAGCCGGTCGGTGGCCTATGTGGCGTGTCGCTGCCGTTTAATGATTTGGTAAAAATCTCACAGCCATCGGCGGTAATGCCGACCGAGTGTTCAAATTGCGCCGATAGCGTGCGGTCGCGGGTCACTGCCGTCCAGCCATCGCCGAGAATTTTAACCGCCGGTTTGCCGAGATTGAGCATTGGCTCAATGGTGAAGAACATGCCTTCGCGTAAAGTCAGCCCTTCACCAGCGCGGCCATAATGCAAAATATTTGGCGTGTCGTGAAAAATCCGTCCCAGCCCATGGCCGCAAAAATCGCGCACCACGGCCATGCGGTTCAGCTCCGCATAAGATTGGATGGCATGGCCGATATCGCCCAGCGTGGCGCCGGGCCGCGCCGTGGCAATGCCTTGCATCATCGCATCATAGGTTACATCCATTAGCTTTTGCGCTTTGACGGAGGTTTTGCCGACGCCATACATGCGGCTGTGGTCGCCGTGCCAACCTTCGTGAAACAGCGTCACATCAATATTGACGATATCGCCGTCACGCAGCAATTTTTCACCGGGAATACCATGGCACACCACGTGATTGATCGAGGTGCAGATGGATTTACGAAAGCCGCGATAATTCAGTGGTGCCGGTACCGCGCCGAAATCGCGGATAATCTCCACCGCTTTGTCATCGAGAAACTGCGTGCTGACGCCCGGCTCAACAAACGGCCCCAACAGGTCGAGCGTCTGGGCTGCCAATTTGCCGACGGCGCGCATGCCGGCGAAATCCTCTTCCGTGTGGATTTTGATTTGTCCGGTGTTTTTCAGGGGTGAGCTGGCGGCGTCGATGAAGTTCATTATTTTCTCCTTGCCTTGAAATAGCACAGGGGTGGGCGCACTGTCGACAACAGACACCTTGTCAAATGGCCGCTCGGCGTTAGATTGCAGCGCAAGACAGACCGGAGCGAAAAATGACCGATAATCCGACCGCCGCCATGATGATTGTCGGCAATGAAGTTTTGTCAGGCCGCACACAGGATAAAAACCTTGCCTTTGTGGCGCAGGCGCTGGGCGAGATTGGCGTTGATATGCGCGAAGTGCGCATCGTGCCCGATGAGATGGATGAGGTGGTCGCCGCCGTCAATGCGTTGCGCAAAGAATATACTTATGTGTTCACCAGCGGCGGCATTGGCCCGACCCATGATGACATAACCGCAGATTGCATCGCCGAGGCCTTTGGCGTGAAGCTGGAAATGCATCCGCTGGCCGTGCAATTGTTGGAGGCGCATTATGATGCGCAAGGTATTGAGTTTAATGCCGCGCGCGCCCGCATGGCGCGCATTACCGAAGGGGCCAGCCGTATTGATAATCCGGTATCAACCGCGCCGGGTTTTCGCATTGAAAATGTGCATGTCATGGCCGGTGTGCCGAAAATCATGCAGGCGATGATGGAAAATATTCTGCCGACGCTGCAAGGCGGTGAAAAGCTGTCTTCCATTACGGTGACGGCGCAAGTGCCGGAGGGCAGCATTGCGGCGGCCATGGAAGAGCTGCAAGCGGCGCACCCGCAAGTGTCTATCGGTCTGTATCCGTTTTATGGTGCGGATGGGGCAGGGGTTTCTGTGGTGGCGCGTGGCACCGACAAAAATGCCCTCACCGCAGTTGATTCGGCAGTCAAAGCCCTGTTTGCCGAGATGGGGATGGCCCTGATTGAACGGCCGGAACCCCACGAAATGCTTAAGGGTTAGCAACTTTTACAATTTTGTTAGTTTTATTTCACATTGCCCATATGCATTATATTTTTATTAATTCTTGGGAGGATTTTATGAAAAAAATGACAGCTCTGGCACTGGCCGCTGCAATCGCACTGCCGAACGCCGCTTTCGCTCTGGACTCAAGCTTTGACGCTCAGTCTCAGGCCGGTAACCACAAATTCTATGTCTGGTGCACAGGCAAAGATGACTACACAGCCAGCCAACAAGGCGCCAATGCTAAAGAAGCACAGGCTGCCCTAGCTTCAAAAGCCGGCAGCAAATGCTGGCCGGTATGGCAAGGTCTGGAAAACTAAGGTTTCCAACCTATTTGGTTTAACGGCGGCCTTTTAGGTCGCCGTTTTTCTTTGGGTGCTTGAAAAGGACGCGATATGAATTTGTCAGCGGCAGCCGGTATCGGGTTGATTGTCGGCGTGGGGTTATTAATGGCCGGATGCAGCGGCCTCGGCAAACCACGCGGGGGCGACGCGCCCTATCACCATTTGGAAAACGGTTTTCGCAACCCGCCCAACAGTATGAAGCGGGGCGTGCCATTGTCGCGTCGGCTGCAATTTTTCGGGCAGGCGATTTGGCGCAATGTGTTTGGCAGCAAGCCGGAAATTCCGGCCAATCATGTGCTGCCGCGGGCCGAAGCGCTGCAACAATATGCTGCCATGGGCGATAAGGATTTCGTCAGCTGGATTGGCCATTCAACGTTTCTAACCCGCTTGGACGGCGTGACGGTGCTGACCGATCCGGTGTTTTCACGCCGCGCCAGCCCGATTTCTTTTGCCGGTCCGGCCCGGCTTATGCCGCCCGGCCTGCTGATGGAAGACTTGCCGCCTATTGATGTGCTGGTGGTCAGTCACGCCCATTACGACCATTTGGATACGGCCAGTGTCAGCCAAATGCCCAATAAAGACCGGATAACCGCCGTGGTGCCGCTGGGGTTGGGCAAATATTTCAAAGGCTATGGCAAGGTGCATGAGGTTGACTGGTATGATGAAATTAGCCTGCCGGCCAAAAACAGCACGTTTAAGCTGACCGCCTATCCGGCCGTGCATTGGGCCAATCGCACGCCGTTTGATGTCAATCGCACCTTATGGATGAGCTATGGCTTCTCGGCCGGTGGCCGCTCGGTTTATCACACCGGCGATACGGAAATTCATGAAACCGTATTTGCCGATATCGGCAAACATATGGCGGCGCATCATGGCGGTTGCGACCTTGGCCTGATGAGCGTCGGGGCTTATGCGCCGCGTGACTTTATGCAGGGTGCGCATATGGACCCGGAGGGCGGTGTCGCCATGGGGCTGGATGTCGGCTGCAAACGCATGGTGCCAATGCATTGGGGCACGTTTATTCTTTCCTTCGAGCCGTTCCGCGAGCCGCTGGAGCGCTTTGTCACTGCGGCCGGTGACAACGCGCTGGTCATGCGGATTGGGGAAACAATGGCATTTGATGCGTTTTCTGACTAAACGGCGCCGCAAACCCATGGTATAGAGTGCGCACCGCGGGGCCTCGTGGTGGAATTGGTAGACACAGCAGACTTAAAATCTGCGGCTCGATTAGAGCGTGACGGTTCGAGTCCGTCCGAGTCCACCACGCTGCAAGCGCTCGGCAGCTTTGCTACCCAAGCGCGCCCTGCGCATG
>JBMHCM010000050.1:0-43143 GCA_049889915.1 Parvibaculales bacterium | reverse complement strand
GTATTTTCTACCACCCCTTCCATCAACTCCACCAAACCCTCGCGGTCTTCAGCACGGCACGGCGAAACGCCGACGCCGCAATTACCCATCACAACCGTGGTGGAACCGAGATTGGAAGACGGCGTCAAATGGTCGTCCCATGTCGCCTGCCCGTCATAATGGGTATGCACATCAACAAAGCCGGGGGTTACCGCTTTGCCGGCGGCATCCACTTCTTTCGTCGCCGTGCCGTCAATGCTGGCGGCAATTTTGGCAATTTTGCCGTCAGTGACCGCAATATCGGCGTGGCGCGCCGGTGCGCCGGTGCCGTCATAAACCAAACCGTTACGGATAATCAGATCATAGCGCATGGGTTCCCCTCCGATTTCGCCTTAATTCACAAATGCGAAAAATGCCTTGGCTTGTTGCTTATCATCCACCGACACCATGCCCTCGTCAATGGCGCGGGCAAAGCCCAGCCGCCGTGTGGCAAAGCCGATAAGCGCGGCGCGCGAGGCGGTTATCATCGGCAGGTCGTCACGATCGAGACCCTCGGCAATGCGAAACACGCCGCGGCGAATGTTCAGCGTAAACAGCTCACCCGTGCCGCTGATTTTCAGGCCAATGCTTTTATCCATTTGCAGGGTTTGCTCTCGCTTCAGACGCGGCGTCAGGGTCGACAACAGGTTTTTACTCGGCACTTGGGCCAGCAAATTGGCGACACCGACAAATGGCCGGGTTTTTGAGCGGTCATAGCTGCTGTTCAGTTCAGCCGCCATGGCCAGCATATAATTGCGTTGGCTGGTGCTTTCGGCCGCATAAGCGACATCGCGCAGGCATTTGGTCATCAGCCGCTTGGCGCGCTTATTGTCCGGCGCGACCCGCAGCGCATGCGCCAAGAGGCGGCCGGCAAAAACACAATCGCCGGTAGCGCCGGCCTTATCGGCTCTGTCCAAAACCGCCGTCAGCCCGCCCATGGCGGCGACATAGCTTTTCGCCAATTTATTCGGTTCTTGTTCAAACATGCCGACAAAATCATCGCCCCACCAGCCGGCGAAATTGGCGTGAATGCCACGCGCCACGAAGGTCAGGCTGTGATAATACCAGCCAAGGTCGGGGTGATTGGCCAAATGCGGCGGCAATTTGAGCGAAGCAATAATATCCTCGCGCATATCGCCTGCATTAAGACCGCGTACAATATGGTCGACAATATATTGAATGGTATCGCGGACATCTTCCATGATGCGGCGCGAGGCCTGCTTGTCGAGATAAATCGGCCCATGGCCCGGCAGCAAAACATCGACATCCAAGCGGGTCAGCCGGTCCAGCGAGTCCATCCAATTCATCGGGTCACGACCCTTTTCTTGCCGTGGCGAGGCAATCACCGGACCGGTGCCGTGCACCGCATCGCCGGGGAACAGGATTTTTTCTTTCGGCAGATATACGGCAACCGCATCATCAATATCGGCTTTCGCTTCAATGAACGATAATGTGTGGCCGTCAATTTTCAGCACATCGCCGTCTTTAATCAGCCGGGTTGGCGGCCGATAGCCGGTATCGCCATCATAAAAACCGGGGCCGACACCGGCGCCGACACTGCCGGCATTGCTTTGTTGCAGCAAAAAGCCCATCTGGTCGGTGGCGCGGCGCGAAATAAACGGCATGCGCGACGACACAACCTCATTGCGATAGCGCAGATAATCCTCATGCGCGATAATCTCAATCTTCTGGCCGGGCTGCTCCACCATCCCCGGACAACCGGCAATATGATCGGCATGACCATGCGTATAGACAATATGTGTTACCGGTTTGTCGGTGATTTTGCGCAAATCCTTCAGCGCCCGCTTGGTGGCGCCGGGCCACCAGCCGCAATCAATGGCGATAACGCCTTGCTTGCCGACCAAAAAGCCGAAGCTGGAATAATCATAATATTGCGCCCAATAGACCTTATCGGTGATTTTGCGCAGGCGCGGCTTGATGAATTTCTTCAAATGCTTGGCCAGCGCCGGATTGACGGCCGGCTTGGGGGACGGCATTTCCGCCCGAACCACGCCGGTCGATAGCGTGACCGATAAAAAAACGGCAGCAAGCAAAGAGCCGGTAAAACGCAAAATCATAAATCCCTCCCTAATTGCGCCATATGATGTCGCAGACGCGGGCGTACGACAAGCAAAAGCCGCACGCGGAACAGTTTCGTTTTGGGAGGAAAGTGGTGCCCAGGGGCGGAATCGAACCACCGACACGCGGATTTTCAATCCGCTGCTCTACCAACTGAGCTACCTGGGCGATCCGGCGGTGACACGCACTGCCGAAGTGCGCTGTTTATAGGCTATGGCGCGCAGCCTGTCCAGCGGTGCTGGCGCGATTAATGCATTTCATCCGGGGCCGCTTGTTCGGCAATGGCTTTTTCAATCTCAGCGTCGAAATCATCGGGCGGCTCGACCGCCGGCACGCTATATTGACCGCCCATCCAGCGATGCAAATCGACATCGGCGCAGCGTTTTGAGCAAAACGGCCGATATTTGCCAACCAGCTCGGCCTGCTTGCATATCGGGCATTTGGCCATTACACCTCCTCGGCGGCACGGCCCTGCGCAAGCGCTTCCGCCAAGCTCATGGCGTCACGACGGCGGGTCATTTCAACCACGCCGAATTCCGACATGGGGCCGATGCGCACCGGGTTCTTATCACCCTGAAAACCGGCGTCCAGCGCGGCCAGCACTGCTTCATTGTCGGCTGCCTCGCTCATATCGATAAAGTCGATGGCAATCAGCCCGCCTATGGCGCGCAATCGCACTTGCTGACCGATCAGCGCGGCGGCTTCCAAATTAACCCCGCGCGCATCGGCTTCAGAGCCGCCTGAATTAACGTCGATTGTGGTCATCGCCTCGGTGGTTTCAATCATCAACCAGGCGCCGGACGGCAAAGCCACCCGATTGGACAAAGCGACATCCAATTGACCGGCCACATCATGGCGGTCGAACAAAACCTCACCGGCCGCGGCCGCTTGCAGTTTATCCAGCGCGCTCGGCATATGATTGCGGGCAAAACCTTTGGCCTGCGCCAGCGCCGCTTCGCCATCAATGGTAATGGCGGCGGTGTCGCTGCGCACCAAATCACGCAACGCTTTTTCAACCGGCCCCAAATCCTCGTGCAGCACATGCGGCGGCTCGCTGTCTTCAGCCGCCGTCAACAGCGCTTCCCATTGCGCCGCAACATTGGCCATATCAGCTGCCAGCGCGTCGGCTTCCATACCGACGGCAGCGGTGCGGATAACCCAACCGGCGGCGCCATCCATACCCTCGACATCGACCGCTTCGCCGTGCTGGCCGTCGCGAATGGCGGCCGCCAAATCGGCCAAGCGGGTGCGCTCGGCTTCGTCTTCAATTTGCCGCGACACGGCAATACGTGAACGGCACGGCGCCAGCACAACAGCTCGCCCCGGCAGGGTGACATCGGCTGTCACTTGCGCACCCTTATCATCCTGCGGTGGGCGGGTGACCTGCACCAAAACCGTATCGCCGTCTTGCACACAATCCTCAATCGGCGTATCGCGATCCGCATCGGGCAGCAAAGCGCGGGCCTCGCGCGCACCCAAAAAGCCGGAGCGGTCGAGGCCGATATCAACAAAGGCAGCTTGCAGGCGGCCGAGAACGCGCTCTACCCGACCGAGATAAATTTGCCCGACCAAACGGCGTTCATCTTGGCCTTGACCCAAGGGTGCCGCTTGCAGCGCCATCAGCTTACCGTCTTCCACTTGCGCGACGCGCAAGACGCCATTTTCAACATTCATCAACAGTTCATGCGACATGCGATTTCAGCTCCTTCAAGCACTCAGTCCGGCAGATAACCGGCGCCACGCAACAAATTGGCGGTTTCATATAGCGGCAAGCCTACAATATTGCTGTAGGAGCCAACAAGCGAAGAGATAAAGGCGGCGGCGCGCCCTTGTATGGCATAGCCACCGGCTTTGCCCTGCCATTCGCCGCTGGACAAATAGGCATTTACCTCAGCCGCCGACAAGGCTTTGACCTTCACTCGGCTGCTGACCACTTTGCTGATGGCACGGCCTCCGGCAATCAGACAAATGCCGGTTTGCACACGGTGGCCGCGGCCCGACAATAAGGCCAGACAATGCCGCGCTTGCGTCTCGGTTTCGGTTTTCGGCAGAATACGCCGCCCCACGCTGACCACCGTATCGGCCGCCAAAATCAAATCACCTGCATCGCTCTTGCCTTGCAAGGCGGCGGCTTTTTGTTCGGCCAAACGGCGTGCCAATTGGGTTGGGGTTTCACCGCGCAGCGCGGTTTCATCAATATCGGCCGGAAGCACCGCATCGGGTGTGATGCCGATTTGCCGCAATAAATCGAGACGGCGTGGGCTGGCACTGGCCAGCACCAAACGTTTATTTATAGCGATAGGTGATGCGTCCTTTAGTGAGGTCATATGGTGTCATTTCAACAAGAACCTTGTCACCGGCGAGCACACGAATGCGGTTTTTGCGCATCTTGCCCGCTGTGTGGGCAATCACTTCGTGGTCGTTTTCCAGCTTCACACGGAAAGTCGCATTGGGCAGCAATTCCACCACGGTTGCGTTAAATTCCAGAAGTTCTTCTTTGGCCATATGTCTCACTCATCAAAATTTTCGGCAATGTGGCCAGAAAACAGTGCGAAAGCAACCTTTTTTTCCGCCCGCTCAGCCGCGCATTTGCAACACGCTGATCAGCGTGAACAAACGCCGCGCCGTATCATCGTCAATCTCGGCCTGCGCGGCCAGTCGTTCTTTCAACAATGTGGCGCTTTCATTGTGCAGCGCGCGGCGCGCCTGGTCGATGGTTTCAATCTTATCCGGCGTCGCGGTGCGAATGGCTTCGAAATAGCTTTCGCAAATCATGAAATAGTCGCGAATATTGCGCCGAAACGGCCGCATGGACAGCTCAATCGTGGCCAGCGGGTCGGCCTGTAAATCGGATACGGCAAATACAATGCCGCGATCGGTCAACGACAGCACCACCCGATAGGGGCCTTCCGGCCCATCCACGAGGGCGAAATGATTATCCTCAATCAGGTCGAAAATGGCAACGCGGCGTTCATGTTCCAAATCATCATTGCGCGCCTGCAACGCCGGATCATCCAGCGAAATATGCGCAATGCGGGTTGGCTTCTTATCGCTCATTGCCCGCCTGTCTTATTGTTTGCTTCACCGATATTCAGGCGAATGGCGATGGAGCGACCATGCGCGTGCAGCCCCTCTTCTTCGGCCAATTGCACGGCCGCCGGACCGATGGCCGACAGCGAGGCGGCATCGCATTGCACCAGCGAGGAGCGTTTCATAAAGTTCAAAACCGACAGGCCGGAGGCATAGCGCGCCGCCCGCGCGGTCGGCAGCACGTGATTGGGCCCGGCAATATAATCGCCAATCGCTTCCGGCGTATAGCGCCCCATGAAAATCGCCCCGGCATGGCGTATTGAGTGCGCCAAGGCTTGCGGCTCTTCGACGGCCAATTCCAAATGCTCCGGCGCCAGCTGGTTGATCAATTGCGGTGCCTCGGCCTGCAAATCATTGACCACCAAAACCGCACCAAATTCTTGCCAGCTTTTGCGGGCAATCGCCTCGCGCGGCAAATCCTGCAGCGCCGTTTCAACGGCCGCTTCCACCGCATCGGCAAAGGCGGCATCATCACAAATGAAAATCGACTGCGCCACTTCATCATGTTCGGCTTGGCTCAGCAAATCGGCGGCCATCCAAGCCGGGTCATTTTGATTATCGGCAGCCACCAAAATTTCTGACGGTCCGGCAATCATATCAATACCAACCTGCCCGAAGACCTGTTTTTTGGCCGCCGCCACATAGGCATTGCCCGGCCCGACAATGACATTGACCGGTGCAATCGTGTCCGTGCCATAGGCCAAAGCGGCCACCGCTTGCGCACCGCCTATGCGATACACTTCATCGACCCCGGCCAGTCTGGCCGCAACCAGCACCAACGGGTTGACCGCACCATCGGGCGTCGGCACCACCATCACCACACGTTCGACACCGGCGACACGGGCCGGAATGGCATTCATCAACACGCTGGAAGGATAATTGGCTAAACCGCCCGGTACATAAAGACCGGCGGCATCGACCGCCGTCCAACGATGGCCGAGCAGGACACCGGCTTCATCGGTAAAACTTTCGTCTTGCGGTTTTTGCCGCGCATGAAAATCGGTAATTCGTTTGGCGGCCAGTTCCAAAGCGGCCCTTGTCTCAGCCGGACAGGCCTCAAAGGCGGCATCAATTTCCGCTTCGGAAAAACGCAATTGCGCCGCCGTCAGGCTTTGCCGATCAAATTTTTCGGTCAGCGCAATCAGCGCCGCATCGCCACGGGTGCGCACATCATCGATAATCGCCGCCACCGCTTGATTGACATCGACCGATTGCTCGCGCTTCATTTCCTGCAAAGCGGCAAACCGCTCGGCAAAATCAGCATCCTCAATATGGGCTCGCATAAACGCTGCCATGGCCTAAACTTTCACCTATTCAGCCTCGTCCGGCACGGCATGGGCCGGTCGCGACTGCGCCCCCCAAGGGGCGGTAATATCTTCCAATATGACCTCACAGGCCTCGACATCCAAGCGGATTTCCCCGCCACCGGCAAACACCAAACTAAGCGTCACGCTGCCGTCTTTTTGCGATGCCGCCTGCACGGCCAAGAGCGACACCACGCCATCACGGCGCTGCAGCGTCAATCCTTTGTGCTGAATAGCCGTCACACCGGCAATTTGCAAGGCGGCGCGAACGCGCAGCTTGTCGGGTTCTGCCTCCCAGCAATAGCGATTGAGCAGCATGACAAAGCGCCGCTCATCTTTGAGATGGATCATATCCCCGATTTGGCCGACCGCATCTTGCAGGCAGGCCGAGATAACCGCGACATCATCGCCATCACGGGCATACAGCTTCAGCGGCTCCATCACGCTTTTTCCCGCCAGATTTTCGCTCCGGCGCCCGACAGTTTTTCTTCAATGCGCTCATAGCCGCGGTCGAGATGATAAACACGCGAAATTTCCGTCACCCCTTCGGCCATCAGACCGGCAATCACCAATGTTACGGAGGCACGCAAATCGGTCGCCATCACCGGCGCGCCATACAGCTTCTCAACACCGGTGACGATCGCCGTATCGCCCTGCAGCGAAATATCGGCACCCAGCCGCGCCAGCTCCTGCACATGCATGAAGCGGTTCTCAAAAATCGTCTCGCGAATGCGTGACACGCCATCGGCGCAGCACATCAGGCCCATAAACGGTGCCTGCAAATCAGTGGCAAAACCGGGATAGGGCTCGGTGGTCACCGGGGTCGCCACCGGACGCCCATTCGGGCCGCTGACCAGCAGGCCGTCCGGACTGTCGCTAAGCCCGCACCCGGCCAGTCGCATGGCCGGCAACAAAGCGCCCAAAGTCTCTTCGCTGATGCCGGTCAAATGCGCTTGGCCGCCGGTGGCGGCAATGGCCAATGCAAAGGCCCCGGCCTCAATGCGATCGCGCGAAACGGTGTGGTCGGCGCCGTGTAATTTTTCGACGCCGGTAATGCGCAATTGCCGTGTGCCAATGCCGTCTATCTGCGCGCCCATTGCGACCAGACAATTGGCCACATCCACCACTTCCGGTTCTGAGGCGGCATTGGTGATGACCGTTTCGCCGTTGGCCAAACAAGCCGCCATCATCAACACATGGGTGGCCCCGACCGAGACAAATGGCAGGTCGATACGGGCGCCCTTCAGCCCCCCCGCTGCCGTGGCATTGACATAGCCGCGGGCAACAGAAATATCCGCCCCCATGGCTTGCAACCCTTTGAGATATAAATCGACCGGCCGTGTGCCGATGGCACAGCCGCCGGGCAAAGAGACCTCAGCCTTATGGGCGCGCGCCAAAAGCGGGCCCAGCACCCAAAAGCTGGCGCGCATTTTTGACACAAGTTCATAAGGTGCGCGGGTGGTGCTCAACTCTGCCGCCGTGACGCAGACACCCTCGCCGGGGCCCAGGCCAAACTCCTCCACTTCGGCGCCCAGCACCCGCAACACATCGGCCAAAGTGCGTGTGTCGGCCAGCCGCGGCGTGCCGCGTAAGGTCAGTTTTTCATCGGTCAGCAGACCGGCCACCATCAGTGGCAAGACAGCGTTTTTCGAGCCCGATACGGCGATGGACCCACGTAAAGCAGCGCCGCCCTCGATAAGGATCTTATCCATTATCGGCATCCTCCGATGACGGCTTTTTGGCGGCCCGTATGGCCGCTTTGCGGCTCTCTTGTTTCGCCGCTTTGCGGCGCTGTAAATTGGCGCGCAAGGCCGCGGCAAGCTTTTCTTGCCGGTCGGTTTTTTTACCGCTGTCTCTGGGCGCTTTGCTCATAGCCCTTCATAATATCATTCGGGCAGCTTGTCATGTTTCGAGACGACGCCGCGCGTCCATCCGGCGCCGTGCCAATCGGGGCGTAAAAATATCTCGCGGCTGCCGCATTGGGCGCAACGAAAACGGTTTTTCAAAGCCGGCAGGTCAACATCGCCGAATTTTGCCTGCAAGGGGCCGGGCGGCACCACTTTGTGATGACTGCACCCCTCGCACCAAACCCAAATATTCAACCGCCGCGCCACCAGCCAGCTGAGCCGCACCGGCTGCGCGGGAGGAGACGCTCGCATGAGACACCCAACGCAAAAAGAACAAAACATAAACATTATAATCAAGATAAGCTGCGGCGCAATCACTGCTTGCATAGGCGGCGGCGCTGTGGCAAACAGCTTGCACTATTCTGCTGCCGTAGCTCAGGGGTAGAGCACTCCCTTGGTAAGGGAGAGGTCGGTGGTTCAATTCCACTCGGCAGCACCATTTTCCCGCATACCCATTATCGCCCTTACATATAGGTGCCCCATGTTGTCTTTGATACTCGGATTGCTGATCGGCTTCATCGCCATTGCCATGGCCAAGGATGTAGAGGTTAAGCCGCGCGCTTTTGCGTTGGGTCTGGCGGCCCTGCCGCTGTTTTACATGCTGTTTGCGTTGATGGTTGGCGATGTCGGCGCCATGGCGTTGGAATTTGCCTATGGCCTGCCGTTTTTCGTGCTCGGTGTGCTGTGCTTTAAGCGCGGTTTTAAGGGCTCCGGCTTTGTCGTCATCGCGCTATGGGTGCTGCATGCCGCCTATGATGTGTATCACCATTTATTGGTGGCCAATGCCGGCGTGCCGTTTTGGTATCCGGCGCTGTGCCTTGGTTTTGATATGATGATGGTGATTTATCTGTTGCGGCTGGTAACGCGGCAACGCGATTTCGACATTACCGACGACCGCATTAAGGTTTAACACCCGATAATAAGTATAAAAAAACCCCGCCGAGCGCTCCCGGCGGGGTTTCAATTTGAACCGAACCGTGACGGTTACGGATTGGTTGTGATCGTCACATCCGGGGTAAAGGCACCCTCACCCAAAGTTGCACCGACAATGGCGCAATCATTGGTCATTGTGTTTGATGCATCGATTTGGCCCAAAGTGATACCGGCATTCACCAATGCGGCCAAACCTGTATAGGTATTGCCCAGCAATGTGGTGTCGTCACCTTTGCAGATATAATAAATATTCATCGCATTGGTTTTCGAGAACGTTACATCGAACTGGTTCTCACCATCGGTAATCTCGCGGGCATCATCGCCTGACGGGATTTCCTTAACGAACAACACACTGTCAACCGCGTCAGCATTGGTAGCAACGGCGGCATTGGCGTCCAGCAGAACGACATTGACATCAGCATCTTCATCAATGGCTGAACCATTGGTCCACTGATAACCGTCAATGCTCAAATATGAGCTTTGGCTGCCCAGACCGACATTGTCCATTTCGAAGGTCAATGTGCCGTCTGTCGTGGGCGTGCCGTCACACACCACCGGCAGGGTCGACATTGAATCAAAAATGGCTACCAGTTCGGTCAGATTATCGGCACCGAAATTCGCCAACTCACTGAGCTTAATGTTACCTATCGGGCGGCAATTGGCACCCGATGAGAAGGTAAGCTCACCATTGGAAACCGAAATTGAGTCATAAGCTTGGGCGGCACCACCATCCACAAAAGCAAAATGGCCCTTCATTTCGAAGGTGCTGTCAGCAATCGCAAAATAGTGCGTGTAATTGCCAACCGGCGGCATGAAGCCTTGGCCGGACGGCACATTGGTCGCGGTGTTCGCGTTCAGCAGGTCAACGGCGACATCTTCATTGAAGACGGTGTAGCAATTGCTCAACCCATTGGCGATATCCGGCACACCGTTACAAATGCCAAACGCCTCAAACGTGTAAGACATGCCGCTATTCAGCGTTGTCGAACATGTATGCAGCGCCAGCCCATCACTGGCTTCATGGTCGTCTGTAATGTCAATTTGCAGCGGGTTATCCGTTGTGTTGCAACGATCGCTGTTTTGCGCTTCCGCCTCCGTCGCGCCGATAAACAGCAGCGAACCGACGGCCATTGTGGTCATAAAGATAAAACGTTTCATTTCACTCATTCCTCTCTAAACCTTATGTCCGGCCGCCGATTGAGATATCAGACGCAGTGGTGCCGATACCGAATTGGAACCCAGAATTGGTTTTCGCTTTGGTAATGATGTTTGACCGACGGACTTTTTCAAAACGGCGATCAACGATATTTTGCAGACCATAGGCTTGGTCGGAGACCAGCACCGGCTGGCCGAATTTCTCGGCATTACGGTAGCGGGTGACGTTAAAGCTCAAAGAGATGTAATCATCATCTTCGGTCGCTTCATCATCATAATCGATAGAACCGGCAGCCAGCTCAAAGCCTTTCGGCAGAACGGCGCGGAAACCGGTTTTCGTGCCTTCATGGTCATTTGCCCCTTCGCGACCGTCATAAGCAAAGCTCGACATGGTCAGCTTGGTGTTCGGCAAATAAGGCAGCGGCAGGGCGATTTCCATATCGGAACCGTCCAATGCCACTTCTTCGCTATCGTCGTCATCATTGGTTTCGACATCGCTCAGAGCGGAATAGCTGTTAAAGCGCAAATCACCAACCGAGGTCAGCACTTCAAGACCGACGCTGGCACGTGAGTGGCCGATATCGAACTCATTATCGTAAAATGCGTTCAGGCCGAGCAGCACTTTGCCGTCATTCATGACCCAACGACGCGCGACACCCAGATTGATGGTGTTGGCACCATCTTGTGAGCTCAAGCCGCCTTGGAAGAATGTGGCTGATGTTTCAGTTTCACCGAGCGGGCGAATATAAAGCAGTGAGTAATAGGCCTCACCTTCGCTCAAATTGGTCAAGTCAATTTCAAACTCATTGACTTTACCGTCCAACGCGCCCTCAACCTTATTGGTCAAATAGCGTTCGGCTTTGCTTTCCAAACCTTTGGAAAAGAATTCTTTGGCACGCTGCTCATCGCTGCTCCATGCCAAAACGGATCCTGAGGTCATCGCGACCAGGGATACGCCAACAACTAGATGTTTAATCAAAACATAACTCCTCAACAGTTACGGAAGAGACCGTAGCACTGCCAAGACAGCCATCCAAGCCACCAATTCTTACAATTTTTTACAAATCCAGCGACATTTGTCCGGCCGGCGGCGCGGCCTTGCGTGTGCTGCGGCGGTGCGGCGGCCTGGCGCGGCTGGCATGACGCACCACCACATCACCGGCAATGCGGCGGTGAGCGCCGGTTTTGCGCAAAGCCGATAATTTATCGGCAGCGATTTTACGGGCCCGCTGTTCATCGACAATCGGCAATGGGTAGTCGCCACGCTCAGGCGCCGCCCACGGGCTGTGGATAAGGTGGTTTGGCAAATGCGCAATTTCCGGCACCCAGTGTCGCAAAAACACACCATCCGGGTCTTGGTCATGGCTTTGCTTGACCGGATTATAGATTCGCATGGTGTTGATGCCGGTGGTGCCCGATTGCATTTGCGCCTGGCTGTAATGAATGCCCGGCTCATAATCGGTAAATTGTTGCGCCAAAAACACCGCCGTCTGGCGCCAATGCAACCAGAGGTGATAAGAGGCAAAGCTCATCAGCATGGCGCGCATGCGAAAATTCAACCAACCGGTGGCGCGCAAAGAGCGCATGCAGGCATCGATAAATGGAAAGCCGGTGCGCCCCTCAGCCCAAGCGGCAAACCGCGCCGCGTCAAAATCATTCTCGCGCAAGCCATCATAGGCAGCGTGCATATTGCGAAATTCGATTTGCGGCTCGTCTTCCAATTTCTGAATGAAATGACAATGCCAGCGCAAGCGGCTTTCAAACGCCTTCAGCGACCCGCGCCAAAATTTGTCCATCGGTTCGCGGCTGCGGGCCTGGGCCGCATGCAGGGCCTCACGCATCGACAAAGTGCCAAAAGCGAAATGCGGCGACAGGCGCGAGCAGGCCCATTCGCCGGTCAGAGGCGAAGACATATCACGACGATAATGCCGGCCGCGCTCGGTCAAAAATCCGCCCAATAACGACAGGGCCACGGCCCGGCCGCCTTTTTGCCGCCCCGGGCAATCATCGTCCGCCAGCCCCAATTGCTGCGCACTTGGCCATGCCGCGCTGTCTACCGCCGGCGGCGTCAAAGCGGTGGGGGCGGCGATTTGCGGCCGGTCAATCTCATCGTGCCAAAACTTCGCCCAACCATCGCGGTGATGGGTACCGCGATGCACTCCGTGCTGCCGCGCCTCATGCCAGCGCAGGCCCTGGCTTTTAACCCACGCCTTGACGGCGCGGTCGCGGCCATAGCTCCAGCCATTGCCGGTTTCTTGGTGCGACCATAAGCGGGTGATGGTGTGCTGCTCATGCAGTTCGGCCAAAACATCGACCGCTTCACCGACGCGAATGATTAAGGGCTGACCGAGCGCGGTCAACGCGGCCTGCAAATCGGCCACGCAGTCGCTGAGAAAATCGAAATGGCGGCGGCTCTGATCGGGCTGCGCCCAAAGCTGCGGCTCGACGATATAAAGCGGCAATACCGGCCCGCGCTTGGCCGCCTCATAAAGCGGCGCGTGATCGGTGATGCGCAAATCGCGTTTGAACCAGACAACTTCCATAGGATGAATGTAGAGCCTGACGGCGCAGCGCACAGCGCGACCGCCTGTCGCTCTTAGCCCATAAACATGCCAGAGCCTATTTGGTGCGGCCTTGCAGTTTCTCGAAAGTGCGCATGCCGCCCAGCCCCAACAGCGCATAAAGAATGGTGGTCAGCACATCAATATGCAGCACCGGCGGCGGCGTGTCGGCGCGGCTCAGCATCAGCCCCCAGACCATGAGGTCGCGCAGCACGAAATTATAAAACAGCTCCAGCCCGCACACCCAGCCGATAAACGGCCGCCATCCGGCAACAAAAACCGATTTATGGCTGGCCTCAATTTTACCGATCTCGCCCTGCACCAAAGTCGGTTGCTGGGCAATGCGCGCCAGCACGGCTTTTTTGTCCAGCCGCTCCTTGTCAGAAGTAAACAGCGCATCCAGCACATTGCCGACCACTTCAATCGGCTCCGTCGCCTGTTTGGTAAGGAAAGACAGCATGGCTTATTTTAGCGCGCGGCCGGTCGGCGGGGATAAATGGCTTAAGACTTAACCAGCTTACCGGCTTGTTCGGCAAAGCGCTCAGCATCGCCTTCATTTTTGGTGGTCAGCTCGGCCAAATCAAACGGCACTTTTAACCCGGCTTGGCATTTTGGCCGTGCCGAAATGGCGGTCAACCAACGCCCCAAATGGGCCAAATCACGGCTTTCAACGCCCGACCATTTGGCGGTGCGTACCCAGCACCAATTGGCAATATCGGCGATGGAAAAATCACCGGCCAAATATTCATTATCCTGCAAATGCGTGTCCATCACTTCAAACAAGCGGCGCACCTCCAACTGAAAGCGCGAAATCACCGACGGCACTTTTTCCGGAAAATAGCGATAAAACGTATTGGCCTGCCCCATCATCGGGCCAATGCCGCCCATTTGAAACATCAACCAGCTCATCACGCGGGCGCGGCCTTTGACGTCGCTCGGCAGCAGCCGGCCGGTTTTTTCGGCCAAATGCACCATGATGGCGCCGGTCTCAAAAATCGCCAAATTGTCGAAATCCGGATCAACAATCACCGGAATGCGTCCATTGGGGTTCATCGCCAAAAATTCCGGCGTCTTCTGGTCACCTTCTTGCAGGTTGATGACATGCACATTATAGGGCAGCTCCAGCTCCTCTAAGGTGCATGAAGCCTTATAGCCGTTAGGTGTCGGTGAGGTGTATAGCTCGATCATCAATCCGTTCCGAAAATTCTACTGCCCCATCAAAGCGCAAAAAAAAGGGGTGCCGCAACACCCCTTTTTCAAATTCTGCGAGCGCCGCTTAGTCGAACGCTTCATCCCATGTGCCTTCGGTTGAGGCTTTGGCGTATTCGGTCGCCCGACCTTCAAAGAAGTTCATATGTTCAATGCCGTTCAGCATCTCATCCATCCACGGCAGCGGGTTTTTCTCAATATCGTAAATCGGCTCGAGATTAAGCTGGGCCAGACGGCGATTGCCGATATAGCGGATATAATCTTTAACTTCCTGCGGCTCCAAGCCTTCGACGCCACCCATTTCAAAGGCCAGATCAATAAAGGCGTCTTCATGGGTAACAACCGTTTCGCACGCCTTGTACAAATCGCGCTTTACATTGTCGTTCCAGATTTCCGGATTTTCCTGCACGAAAGTATTGAACAGCTGCACGGTTGAATTGGTGTGCAGCGTTTCATCGCGGGCCGACCATGTAACGATTTGGCCCATCCCCTTCATTTTATTGAAGCGCGGGAAATTCATCAAAATGGCGAAGCTGGCGAACAGCTGCAGGCCCTCGGTGAAGCCACCAAACACGGCCAGCGTCTTGGCAATATCTTCTTTGGTCTCGACGCCCCATTCCTGCATATAATCATATTTATCCTTCATCTCGCCATATTTCATGAAGGCTTCATATTCGATTTCCGGCATGCCGATAGTGTCGAGCAGATGCGAGTAAGCGGCGATGTGAATGGTCTCCATATTGGAGAAAGCGGCCAGCATCATCTGCACTTCGGTCGGTTTAAAGACCTGAGAATAATGCTTCATATAGCAATTATTGACTTCCACATCGGCCTGCACGAAGAAGCGGAAAATCTGCGTCAGCAGATTGCGCTCGGCACCGGTCAGTTTTTTGTGCCAATCCTTAACGTCTTCGGCCAGCGGCACTTCTTCCGGCAGCCAGTGAATCCGCTGCTGCGTCAGCCAAGCATCATAGGCCCACGGATAGCGGAAAGGTTTGTAGACAATGCGTTCTTCCAACAAAGACATGTTACGTTCTCTTTCTTCTGTGCCGTGCCGATATAAGCCTATGCACGATCGGGGTTACAATCAGCCGCGCTACTGGCACGACAGACATTCTTCATAATCATTGCCTTCGGCGGCCTTGGCCATTGCATCCTGCATGGCTTTGGTGTCGCTTTCGGCTTTCTCAGCCCGCTGAATCGACAGCGAGCGGCAGTAGTACAGGCTTTTAACGCCCTTCTTCCAAGCTTGGTAATGCACTTGGTGCAAATCTTTTTTATGAATATTGGCCGGTAGGAAAACATTCAAAGATTGCGCTTGGTCAATCAGCTCAGAGCGGTCGCCGGCCAGATCAATCAACCAGCGCTGGTCGATTTCAAAGGCGGTTTTAAACACCGCTTTTTCATCATCGGTCAGGAAATCAAGATGCTGCACTGAGCCGCCTGAGGTCACAATATCAGACCAAATCTCATCGCTATTCATGCCCTTTTCACTGAGCAATTTATCGAGGTGACGGTTACGGACATTGAACGAGCCGGACAGCGTTTTATGGGTAAAGCTATTGCCGGCAATCGGCTCCATACCCGGGCTGGTGCCGCCGCAAATAATTGAGATGGACGCGGTCGGTGCAATGGCGGTCTTGTTTGAGAAACGCTCATTAATGCCGCATTCGGCGGCATCCAAACACGGGCCGCGCTCATTGGCCAGCGCGACGGAGGCCGCATCAACGCCCTCTTTAATATGCGTGAAAATGCGCTTGTTCCAGACTTTCGCCATGACGCTTTCCCACGGAATCATATTGGCCTGCAAGAAGGAGTGGAAACCCATCACCCCAAGGCCGACCGACCGCTCGCGCTGGGCGGCATATTTGGCTTTGCTCATTTCATCCGGCGCGCGCTGGATGAAATCTTCCAGAACATTATCCAAGAAGCGCATCACATCGGGGATAAAGTTTTCTTCTTTGCTCCACTCATGGAAATTTTCTGCATTCAGCGAGGACAGGCAGCAGACGGCGGTGCGTTGCTGGCCGAGATGGTCTTCGCCGGTCGGCAGGGTGATTTCCGAGCACAAATTGGAGGTCTTAATTTCCAGATTGAGCAATTTTTGCTGCTCCGGACGCAGATTATTGACCGTGTCCTTGAAAACCATATAAGGCTCGCCGGTTTCAATCCGTGCGGTCAGCATGCGAATCCACAAATCACGGGCGCTCAAAGTGGCCTGCACCGAGCCGTCTTTCGGACTACGCAGCGCCCATTCTTCGTCATTTTCAACGGCCCGCATAAAGGCGTCAGAAATCAGCACACCATGGTGCAGATTGAGCGCCTTACGATTCGGGTCACCCCCGGTCGGGCGGCGAATTTCGACAAATTCTTCAATCTCCGGATGGTCAACCGGCAGATAAACGGCGGCCGAACCGCGACGCAGTGAGCCTTGTGAAATGGCCAGGGTCAGGCTGTCCATCACGCGAATAAACGGCACAATGCCGGATGTTTTGCCGTTTTCACCGACCTTTTCGCCGATTGAACGCAAATTGCCCCAATAAGAGCCAATGCCGCCGCCGCGTGAGGCGAGCCAGACATTTTCATTCCACAAATTAACAATGTCGCCAAGGCTGTCATTGGCTTCGTTCAAGAAGCAGGAAATCGGCAGACCGCGCTCCGTGCCGCCATTTGACAGCACCGGCGTGGCCGGCATGAACCATAATTTGGAGATGTAATCATACAGACGCTGCGCATGCGCTTCGTCGTCACCATAATAAGAAGCCACACGGGCAAACAGATCTTGAAATGTTTCGCCGGGCATCAAATAGCGGTCGGTCAGCGTCGCTTTGCCGAAAGCGGTCAGCAGCGCATCGCGTGACGGGTCGGTTTTCACCCGCGGAGCTGATTTGAACTGAACCGCTTGGTCCTGACGGTCAAAATCCAATTGCGGGTCCGGGGCCCCTTCGGCACGCCGTTCTGCCGCCGCTTTGGCCGCTTGTTCTTTCAGCATTTCTTGTTCCATATTATTTTTACCCTGTTTGGCAGCGCTATCGCCTTGCTCTGTATCTCTAAACATTCTGTCTCCCCGCTTCACCGCATGAACAAAGCCTTGCGGCTTTTTGCGTCAAATTCTGTGTCGCAAACAGCCCAAATCAGAGACAGCTCTCCCGTGAGCGCAAATTTGCACTCCGACTCCCTAAAGAGAGCCTAACATGGGTTGTTTTTAACTTTTGCCGGTTTCTGATGCCCAACTTGCCCAAGGGACAAATACGCTGTTGACCAATCTGCAACCGCCAGACACTAGATATAGTGTCTATTTGCCCGACAAACGTCAACAGATAGTTGTACAAAAAATTTATTTTTTTCGCCGCGCAGGTTTTCTTGTTATTTTTCAGCCGCTTAAGCAGCCATAAAAATGACGAAGAGCGGCCGCTGCAACGACCGCTCATCCACCAACTTATCCACAGGGTGGCAAATCAGGCAAATCAGCTGATTTGAATCAGTTTTTCGGCGGCAAAAACCGCGCCACAACCCAAGCGGCGCTCACCACATGGCCGAGCAGGAAAATCGGCACCGACCAAGCGGCGGCATGGCGCCAGTCTTTTTCTTGCGCAAAAATCACCGCGCTCATGCACACCGCGCCCAACCCGACATCGAGCAGGGTGACGAACCCCCAAGGCTGCGCCAGCACTTTATCGAAGCCTTGCCATCCGACCTGGCTATAGGCCAAGGCGCAAAACCCAAGAAACACCAAAGCTGCCAGTCCGACAACCACTTGCCATTTTGTTGCTTTCATTTTTCTCTCCCTTGCAGGCTTGCAGTCCCCACTGTGACGCGACAGGCCGCTAAACACAAGTTGCGCCATAAAAAAAGCCGCTAGCACCGGGCCCGCGGCTTTCTCAATCGATAAAGGCCGGTTTACAGCACTTCAAACAGACCGGCAGCACCCATGCCGCCGCCAATGCACATGGTAACAACCACGTTTTTGGCGCCGCGACGCTTGCCTTCCATCAGCGCATGGCCAACCAGGCGGGCGCCGGTCATGCCATAAGGGTGACCGATGGCGATAGAGCCGCCATTGACGTTATATTTTTCATTGTCGATGCCCAGCTGGTCGCGGCAATACAGCGCTTGGCTGGCGAAAGCTTCATTGAGCTCCCACAAATCAATGTCATCGACTTTCAGGCCGGCACGCTCCAACAGGCGCGGCACGGCAAATACCGGACCAATGCCCATTTCGTCCGGTTCGCAACCGGCGACGGCGAAGCCTTTAAACGCACCCAGCGGCTCAACGCCACGGCGCTCGGCTTCTTTGCCTTCCATAACAACCACAGCGGCCGCACCGTCTGACAATTGTGAGGCATTACCGGCGGTGATGTATTGGCCTTCGCCGCGCACCGGATTCAGACCGGCCAGGCTTTCCATAGTGGTGCCCGGACGATTACATTCGTCGCGGTCGACCGTGTAATCAACGATTGATTCTTCGCCGGTCTCTTTATTGACCTGCTTCATCTTGGTCGCCATCGGCACAATCTCGTCTGCGAACAGACCGGCTTCTTGCGCGGCGGCCATGCGCTGCTGGCTTTGCAGTGCATATTCGTCCTGCGCTTCGCGCGATACATTGTAACGCTCGGCAACAATGTCAGCCGTTTCAATCATCGGCATCCATAAAGCCGGATAGCTTTCCATCAGCTTTTCTTCAGTGATGTTGTTGTAATTGGCACCCTGCATTTGCACCAAAGAGATGCTTTCAACACCGGCACCAATAGCAACCGGCACACCCTCATTTTGCACACGGCCGGCAGCCATGGCGATGGTTTGCAGACCTGATGAGCAGAAACGGTTAACCGTCACGCCTGATGTGGAGACCGGGCAACCGGCCCAAATGGCTGACAGACGACCGACATTCTGACCGGTCGCGCCTTCCGGCGTGCCGCAGCCCATGATGACGTCTTCAACGTCACCCGGCTCGATACCGGCGCGCTCAATTGCGTGTTTGATGGCGTGGCCACCCATGGCTGCACCATGGGTCATGTTGAAACCGCCGCGACCTGATTTAGCCAGACCGGTGCGGGCGCTTGAGACAATAACTGCTTCTCTCATTGTTCGCTCCCTAGAATTTGAACTGGCCACACTGTGCGGCATTGGCGGCGCAATAGCAATTGCAAATATCACCCACACCTGATGCCAAATGCCGCGCTTTCAGTCAGCGCTTTTAGGTGGGCGCGGTTTACGCTTCCTTAGCGAAGTTTCGACACACTGGGCGGGTTGCGCCAGAACAAGAAGAAGGCAGAAGAAGAAAAAGCCGCGCGCAAACGGACCGCATAAGCATATGCCCAAAAATGGTCTTGCTCTTGCCTTGCTGATGCCACAATCAGTGGCTTTATTGGCAGCATGACAAAACACCACCACTCAAAACGCGAAACATACTCCCCAACCGCCCGCCAGCCACTGGCCGGCCGCGTCGCCAAATTGGGCGACGGTCTGCTGATCGGTGCGCTGGCGGGTGTCCTCCTCAGCTTCTCGTTTTTCGGCGCACAAGCGCAATCGCCAACCGCCGATTTTGTCAAACCCTCTGACGCGCAATTAAAGCAAAGCCTGACGCCGCTGCAATATGCCGTCACCCAGCACGATAAAACCGAGCCGCCTTATCGCAATCGCTATTGGAACAATAAAATGCCTGGCATTTATGTCGATGTGGTGTCCGGCGAAGCGCTGTTTTCATCACTCGACCAATTTGACAGCGGCACCGGTTGGCCGAGTTTCACGCGCCCGCTAAAAGCGCAATCCATTGTCGAAAAGGATGATTGGAAGCTACTGGTCAAACGCATTGAGGTGCGCTCGAAACTGGCCGACAGCCATTTAGGCCATGTGTTTGATGACGGGCCGCGCCCGACCGGCCTGCGCTATTGCATCAACTCCGCCGCTTTGCGTTTCGTGCCCTTGGCCGATATGCAACGGCAAGGCTATGGTCGCTTTCTGCCGGCCTTTGAGAAAGCCGGTTTCAGCTTCTAGCCGCCCCTTGTCTCTTGCCCGACTTGCCCCTTCCTGCGATTCATCGCTAGTGTGGCGCGCAAATGGGAGAGGCGTATGGACAAACAGATTTCGCAAGATGAGGCGCTATTGGCCCGCTTGGTGCCGGGCTATCAGGGGCTGGCCCAAAGCTGGGAGTGCGACATTAACAATCATCTGAATATTTCGCATTTTTTCGGCCGCTCTTCCGATCATGCGTTTTTCATGCGCCATGCCATGGCCATGTCACCTCGACAATTGGCAGCCGATCAGCGCGGCACGGTGGCCTTGCAAGAACATGTGCGGCTGCACCGCGAGGTGCGGGCCGGGGGTCTGATGGTCGGCCGCGGCGCACCGGTCGAGATAAATGAGAAAACCATGGTGATGTATCATGAGTTTCGTGATGCGGCGGCGCACTTGCTGTGCAGCTTCCGCACGATTATCGGTCATTTTGATTTGCAGGCCCGCAAGCTGACGCCATGGCGGGCCGAGACTTTGGCGGCGGCTGAGAAATTGCGCATCGATCTGCCGGCCCATGCCGAACCGAAATATGTGCCGACCCAAGCCAAAAACAGTCCGGTGCCATTGGAAGAAACATTGGCGGCCGGGTTTCGCCGCAGCGGCGGCACCGGCATTAATAGCTGGGAGTGCGACCAATTCGGCCATATGAACACGATGTTTTACATCCGCCGCCAGACCGAGGGGGTGCCGCATTTCTATGAGGATATCGGCCTCGACCTGCCGGCCATGTTCAAATCGGGCCGCAGTTTTGTGGTCGGTGAAATGCGCGCTGATTATATCAATGAATTGCGCGAGGGCGATATGGTCGAAGGCTATGCAGCCATTCGCGCCGTCGATGATAAAAGCCTGCTGTTTGAACTGCGGCTATATAATGTCGAAACCGGCGAGATGGCGGCCCGCACACTGGCCCGCACCGTGCATTTTGACAGCCAAACACGGCGCGCCTGCGCTTGGTCGGACGCCCATCGCGCCCTGATTGAAGAAAATATCATTGCCGATTGAGGGCTTATTTCCAAACCCTAAGCTCACCCCCTAAGCAGATGCCGCATCAATGCGGGCGCATATCTCATCGCGCACCAAATCGGGCATTTCCATCGGCAGAAAATGCGTCGCGCCTTGAATCGTTGCGACCTTTTTATCCACCGGCACACGATTGAACGCCCATGTCATGCGGCTGGTCGAGCCGCGCGCCGCACGCAATAAGGTAAGCGGCACACGCAAGCGCAAAATATGCGGCAGTACATTGACCTGCGGCCCTTTAAAATTGGCGGCCTCCCATTGCGGATCGCAAGCCAACTGCACCTGATTGTCACTGTCATCATCTGCCGCATCGGTCAGCGGCAGCAGGCCGCCGGCCAGATAATCCTGCAAGAAGCCGTCTTGCCAAGTGGCGAAAGCCCCCCGGCCGGTATAGACTTTTTCAACGGTTGCCGCATCGGGCCAATCGCGGCGGCGTTTTTTCGCCAATTCCATAAGCCCGTGGCCGCGGCCGGTCAGCATGCCGCGCAGCTTGGCGATGAGCCCGGCAATATAGGGAATAATCACCGGGTCCACCAACACCAACCCGGCCACCAAATCGGGCCGTTTGGTCGCCAGCAAAACCGAGGCGCAACCGCCCATGGAGTGACCGCCCAGCCAAATTTTCTGACCGGCTTTATCGCTCAGGCGCAGCGCCAATTTTTCCAAATCATCGCGGTAGACATACCAATTGCGCAAATCCAACGGATTGGCCGGCATTTTGCTGTGGCCATGGCCGCGTGCATCCCAAGCATAAATATCACAGCGATCGGCCAAGGGGGCCAATAGCCGGTCATAGGTCTGCCCGTTGAAGCCATTGGCATGCGCCCAATGCAAAATCGGCTTGCTGCCGCTTGGCGCAAGCGCTGCATCTTCATTCCAATGGCAAATGGAGAGCAGGCCCTCCGGTGTGGCGAATTCGGTTCTGTTCATTGCGGTTTTTGACTCGTTGACTTGGCAAGAAATATGCACTGCGCGCGACAAAAGGCAAACCGACGATATTGCCGCGGCTGCCGCTTGCTAGGCAGGAAAGCGGTTTTATGCTAGTCAACGCCATGCAAATTTATCTGCCCATTGCTGAAATAAGCGCCAACATCATGACCCTTGTGGGCATGGGTGGTTTGGTCGGCTTTATGTCGGGCATGTTCGGTGTCGGCGGCGGTTTTTTAATGACCCCTTTGCTGATTTTCATCGGTGTGCCGCCGGCCGTTGCCGTGGCGTCGGAAGCCAATCAGATTGTCGCCTCTTCCGTTTCGGGCGGGCTGGCTTATTGGCAACGCCGCGCCGTCGATGTGCCGATGGGGGTGATTTTGATGATCGGTGGTTTGGCCGGGTCCTATAGCGGTGTGCAATTGTTCAAATTTTTGCGCGCGCTCGGCCAAGTCGACCTGCTCATCTCGCTTTCTTATGTGGTGTTTTTGAGCGTGATCGGCGGGCTGATGCTGCGCGAAAGCGTGCAGGTTATTCTGGCGGCGCGGCGGGGCAATCCGGTGCAAGCGCGCCGTCCCGGCCAGCATAGCTGGATCTTGCGTCTGCCGTTCCGCATGCGGTTTCGTCGCTCGAAACTTTACATCAGTGTCATTCCGCCCATCGCCATTGGCTTTTTTGTCGGCATGATGTCGGCCATTATGGGGGTCGGGGGTGGCTTTATCATGGTGCCGGCGATGATTTACATTCTCCGCATGCCGACCAATGTGGTTATCGGCACCTCGCTGTTTCAAATCATTTTCGTTACCGCGTCGGTGACGGTTTTTCATGCGGTGGAAAACCAAACCGTCGATATTGTGCTGGCCTTTTTGCTGATGGTCGGCGGCGTTATCGGCGCCCAGTTTGGGGCGGTGGTCGGCCAACGCTTGCCCGGCGAACAATTGCGCGCCCTGCTGGCGCTGATTGTCTTGGGGGTCGGTGTCAAATTGCTGCTCGACCTTATCAACCGGCCGGATGAGCTATATTCGCTGACACGCATCGGGGTCGGCCTATGATGCGTTTGCTTGCCATTATCTGGATGTTGTTGGCCCCGGCGCAGGCCGCCAATGTGCTGGTCACTGATTTGTCGAAAGACCAGATTTCCATCCGCTCGAATTTTGCCGGTGAAAAATTGCTGCTGTTCGGCGCCATTGATACCGCTCCTTACGGGCCGGTAGACGGCGTGGTGGTGGTGCTGCGCGGCCCTGGCGAGGATGTGCTGCTGCGCAAAAAGCAAAAGCAATTCGGTATTTGGATTAACGGTCCGGCCACTCAAATCGGCCCGCTGCCGAGCTTTTACACCGTGGTCAGCTCGGCGCCGTTGGCGCAATTGGCACCGCAAGAAGAACGCGCCATGCTGGGCATTGGTGCACAAACCCTGAAAGGCAATCTCATTTCCGGCGCGCCAAGCGGCGCTCCGCAAGAAGAAGTGCTGGCCGCTTTTCGGCGTCTCAAACAGGCCGACAGCCTGTTTGCCGCGCAAGATGATGCGGTGGAAATTATTGATGACAAATTATTCCGTGCCGAGATTAACCTACCGGCCGGCATGCCGGTCGGGCGATATGTCACCGAGTTTTTCGCCTTCAAAGCGGGCCGTCTGGTCGGCTATCAAACCGGTGAATTGCCGGTTGATATTGTCGGCACCGGTCACATATTACACCAAGCGGCGTATGAAACGCCGTTGCTTTACGGCCTGTCCGGCGTTGCCATGGCAATTTTCATGGGCTGGGCGGTCGCGGTAATTTTCAGACGGCGGTAAAACATGGACGGTTTTTTGGCTTCCGCTCTGGCGGCATTTTTCGGCGGCGCTTTGAGCTTTCTCTCGCCCTGCGTGTTGCCGCTTGTGCCGGGCTATTTGTGCTTCGCCGCCGGTCTACAATTTTCTGAGCTTAGTGAATTGGATGCCAAAGGCGAGGCAACCAGGCGCATTCTGCCGGGCGCATTGGCTTTTGTCGGCGGCTTTTCCGCCGTCTTTATCGCTTTGGGAGCCGGTGCCAGCGCCATTAACCCGCTGCTGCTGTCTTACCAAGCCGAACTGGGCCAAATCGCCGGAGCGGCGATTATCATTCTTGGCCTGCATGTTGGCGGCGTCATTCGCATTCCGTTTTTGGCCCGTGAAGCGCGCCTCGACAGTCGCCGCATTGAGCAATCGTCGGCACCGCTGATTGCCGCCTTTATTATGGGGCTGGCTTTCGCCTTTGGCTGGACGCCCTGCATCGGGCCGATTTTGGCAACCATATTAGCATTGGCCGCGGCCCGCGAGTCGATGGGCGAAGGCGTATCGCTGCTGGCCTTTTATGCGGCCGGGCTTGGCCTGCCCTTTATCCTCGCCGCTTTGGGTGTCGGCAAATTCATGGCCGCCAGCCAGCGCATCAAACAAAATATGGTTTGGGTGGAGCGCGGCGCCGGTGGCTTGCTGGTTATCACCGGCGGGTTGATTATGTTCGGCAGTCTGCAAGCACTGGCCAGCTATCTGCTCGACTGGTTTCCGTTCATGTCAAAACTGGGTTAGGGGCGTTTATGTCTGATAGGTCTGGCTTGTCATATTTATCACCCGTGCCGCCCATGGCGCGCATTTTGGGGCTACTGGGCCTGCTGCCCTTTGCCGTCAGTGCCATTGGCATTTGGCTGCCGGTGCTTGGTGATTTGCGCTTCGGTTTGCCGCTATTGGCGCTTGGCTATGGCGTGCTGATTGCTTCTTTTCTCGGCGGCGTGCGCTGGGGCGCAGCCATGCAAAACAATATTGCCGCTAGTCAGCCTTTGCATTTGGTGATGTCGGTCGTGCCCAGCCTAACCGGTCTGGTGGCCCTGATGTTGCCGCTGCAATATGCATTCAGCCTGCTGATTGTGGTGTTTGTCGCGCAAGCCGTGCTGGACAATCTGGCCGCCAATAATGGCGATGTGGTGGCTTGGTATAAACCGCTGCGCCTTGTGCTGACGGCCGGTGTGGTGGCTAGCCTGACATCTTTATTGGTGCACACGCTGACCCATTAACCGGCGTGGTCGGGCAGTAGGCGCTTTCCGGCCACCGGCGCCAGCCGCGCCGTGCCCAGCAACACCGCCTCATAATTGCGATCGACAAACAAATCGGCAAACGCCGCATCGCGCACATTAAGATTGCCGGTCAGTGCGCCAAAAGCGGGCAGGATGAGCCGCTGCTCATCATGCACAAAACAGCGCCGCCGCAAATTGCGCCCACGTTGACGGATTTTGCCGCAAGGATGCAAATGACCGGCAATTTCTCCGGCGCTGAAGGCAACATGCTGGCGCGCTAAAGGCTCGTGCCGTAACACCAAATCGCCATCATAGGACAGCGCCCATTCCTCATGCGCCATGCCCGGCAGGTCGCGCGGCGGCTGCGGGTCGTGATTGCCGGTCACCCAATGCATCTCAAGCCCGGCTGCCATATCGCGCAATCTTTGCCAATCGGCCGCCGCCATGCGGTCTTGCCAGTTTATATCGTGAAAACTGTCACCCAATGACACCAGTCGTTTCGGCTTAAAGCGCGCCAGCACGGCCTGCAATCGGTTCAGCGTTTCCACCGTATCATAGGGCGGCAACGCGACACCCCGCGCCGCATAGGCCGAACCTTTTTCAAAATGCAAATCGGCCACCATCAACAACCCGGCGGCCGGCCAATATAGCGCGCCGGAAATATCGGCTATCAGCCTGGCGCCGTTTATCGTCACATCCACTTGCTGCACTGCTTACAATCCCTGCATTGCTTCGCGAACCAAATCATCATGCCGATTGGCCGCCTCGCCCAACAGCTCATCATCGGCATCGCCGCGTATCGGCTCCTTGCCCATTTCCATTAAAAGCGGCACTGCCAAGGGCGAGATATGCGACAGCCGTTGCAAATTTGTGCGCCCGGCCAGTCGGCGCAACATATCGCCAAGACGGGCAATGTCGAGCAGACCGGTCGCCGCATCGGCCCGCGCCGCTTGCAGCAAAATATGGTCCGGCTCATGGCTGCGCAACACATCGTAAATCAGATCGGCCGAAAAGGTGACTTGGCGACCGGATTTCTCATGACCGGGAAAGTTCTTCTCAATCAGCCCGCCAATTTGCGCGCAATCGCGAAAACTGCGTTTCATCAGGCTCGACTCATCAAGCCAGGCTTCCAAATCATCGCCCAACATATCTTCGGCAAAAAGCGTGTCGAGGCCGAATTGCTGCTGCTCGACCATCAGTCCGATATCGCGCAAGCCCCACACGGCGAGACCATAATCATTGGCGACAAAGCCCATCGGGCGGGCGCCGAAACGTTCCAATCGGCGGGTCAGCAGCATGCCCAAAGTTTGATGCGCTAGCCGCCCCTCAAACGGATAGCAACACATATAATAGCGCGCGGCGCGGGCAAAGCTCTCGACCAATAGCGCCTCCCCGCCCGGCAAATGCGATACTTCGCCCTGCATGCGCAACCAATCGGCCACTTGCGGCGGCAAGTGCCGCCAGCTTTTCGGCTGCTGCAAAATCTGCCGCACCCGATCGGCCAAATGGGTAGAGATGGGAAATTTACCGCCTTGATAGGTCGGCACTTTGGCATCTGCCTTATAGGCACGGCTGACCAAGGCCTCCGTGTCGCGCACGGTTTCCAGCCGCAAGGTCTCACCGGCAAAGACAAATGTGTCGCCGGGGCTCAGCGTGGTGAGAAAATATTCTTCCATTTCACCCAGCACCCGACCGCCCATAAGCGGCTTTTGTTTTTGCGCACCGGCTTTGCGCGCCCGCGCCAGTCGCACCTTCAGCATGGGTGCCTCAACAATGGTGCCGACATTCATCCGATAGCGAGTTGCCAAACGCGGATGGCTGAGGCGATATCGCCCGTCTTCTGTTTGCCGCAGCCGCGCATAACGGTCATAGCTTTGCAGCGCATAGCCACCGGTCGCCACAAATTCGACCACCCGGTCAAAATCGGCGCGCGATAAATGCCGATAGGGTTCGGCGCTCACCACCTCGCCATACAGCGCATGCGGGTCAAACGGCGCATGGCAGGCAGTGCCGAAAATATGCTGCGCCAAAACATCGAGGCCGCCGGCGCGATGCACCGCCCCGTCTTGCTCCCCGGCCGCCACGCTGTCGCGGGCGGCAATACACTCCAATACCTCAAACCGGTTGGACGGCACCAATAAGGCAGATGAAGCCTCGTCAAAACGGTGATTGGCGCGTCCGATGCGCTGCGCCAAGCGGCTGGCCCCTTTCGGTGCCCCGACATGGATAACCAAATCAACAGCTCCCCAATCAATACCCAAATCGAGGGTCGAGGTGCATACCACGGCGCGCAGCTGACCGGCCGCCATGGCCGCCTCTACCTTGCGGCGGCGCTCCGGTGCCAGCGAGCCGTGATGCAGCGCAATTTCCAAGCCGCTATCATTGAGCGCCCATAATTCGCGAAACACCATTTCCGCCTGCGAGCGCGTATTGACGAACACCAAAGCGGTTTCGGCCGTTGCAATGGCGGCCAACACATCGGCCATGGCGTGGCGCGCCGTATGGCTGCCCCATGGTAAACGCTCCTGCGTATCCAGCACTGCCACTTTGGCCGCTTCGCCGGGCGCCCCTTCAATCAAGGCGGCATGATTGTCACCGGTTTTGTTTTCGCCGTTTTTGACACTGGTGTTTGCACCATTATTGGCATCATTGTTTGCACCATTATTTGCAAATGTGCCCTGCGGCGCCAAAAAGCGACGTAAAGCCTGCTTGTCGGCTACCGTCGCAGATAAGCCGATACGCTTGGCCTGCGGCGCCAAGCTGTTCAAACGGGCCAGCCCCAAAGCCAGTAAATCGCCACGTTTATTGGGGGCCAGCGCGTGCAATTCATCAATAATCACCGTATCGAGCGCAGCAAAATAATCTGCCGCCTCCGGCCAACTCAGCATGAGTGCCAATTGCTCCGGCGTGGTCAGCAACATGTCGGGCGGGTTTTGTTTCTGGCGGGTTTTACGATTGGCCGGTGTGTCGCCGCTGCGCGCTTCAATGCGTATCGCCAGCTCAAGTTCCTCGACCGGCTGCATCAAATTACGCTGAATATCGACCGCCAGTGCCTTCAATGGCGAGACATATAAAGTGTGTAATTTGCCGTTTGAGCCCTTGGCGACCAAATTTTCCAAACTGGGCATAAACCCGGCCAGCGTTTTACCGCCGCCGGTCGGCGCAATCAGCAGCGCGTGTCGGCCGTCACGGGCCGCCTGCCATAAGGCCTGCTGATGGGCGCGCGGCTGCCAGCCGCGACCGGCGAACCAGTCGGCAAAAATCGGCAAAAGGGGCTGCGGCACACTCATGCCCTAATCATAGGCCGCCACGCAAAAGCTTCAAACGGCCCGGGCAAATTGTTTTTAGCGGCCCAGAAACCGCGCCAAATCCTGCGCCAATTGCACACAGGCGCGCTCCGCCGCATGGCTGACCCGGCCCATCATCAAATAGCTATGCGTCAGCTCGCTAAAGCAATAATGCACCACTTGGTTGCCGGCCGCCTTCAAGCGGTCGGCATATTCATTGCCTTGGTCGCGGATCGGGTCAAAACCGGCCGTGCCGATAACCGCAGGCGGCAAATTGCTCAGGTCTTCATGGGCCAGCGGATTGGCGTAAGGATGGTCGATATTCTTGTCATCAGGAAACACGGTGGCATTGAAAAATTCCATGGTCTCGGTGTTGAGCGGAAAACACTCAGCACAGCTGACCAGCGAGCCGCTTTCGGGCAAATCGGTCGATACCCAAGGATAAGCCAGCAATTGCGCGGCCGGTTGCACGCCGCCACGGGCCCGCAAAATTTGCGTCATGGTGGCGGAAATCAGACCACCGGCGCTGTCCCCGGCCAAGGCTACACGGCGCGGGTCAATGCCCAATTGCACAGCATTGGCTTGAACATAATCCCACAGCACCACGCCATCCTCAATCGGGGTCGGGAAATCAACTTCCGGACACAGGCGATAGTCCAGCGAAATCACTTTGGCACCGCATTCATCCGCCAGCACGGAGCAGAAATGGTCATCGGTCAAATGATGCATCACCACCACGCCGCCTTGGTGATAAAACAAAACCGCCGGGTCGGCCTCGCTGGCCCGCTTCGGCGTATAAATGCGCGCCTTCATTTCAAAACCGTCACCCGGAATGGTGATGTCTTCAACCCGCACACCGGCCCGATGCGGCAGGTTGAGCGCGTCAAAACCCCTGGCGGTTTCGCGCCATTCGGCAACACTGGCCGGTGGGTCACCGGCTTCGGCGGCAGCCATATTGGCGACAATCTGGATATTGGCATCCATCACATTGCCGTCGATTTCCAACGGCGCCCCGGCCAATTTACGAACGATAAATTGCGGGCTGTTGCGCAACACGCCCAATATCAGATTTTGTACACTCATTATGTCCTCCCATTTGGGTAAATAGAAACCCAAGGGCGGCATGGCGTCAAATGCTTATGGCGATTTTAGAGAAACTGTTCAGCCAATTCCGGCGGCCGACACACACAGGCGGTTGTGCCGTCACTGACCAAAGGGCGTTCCAACAAGATGGGATTGGCAGCAATGGCAGCCAGCAATTTGGCTTCATCCGCTTCATCTTTCAGACCCAGCTCTTTATAAACCGCCTCGCCGGTCCGCATCATATCGCGCACCGCCACACCGGCTTGCTTGTGCAGACGTTCAAGCGTCGGCATATCCAAACCGGTTTTCAAATATTCCACCACAGTGGCATCGGCGCCGCCCTCGGTCAAAATGGCCAGCGCCTGCCGCGATTTTGAACACCGCGGATTGTGATAAATCGTCAAAGCCATAAGTCTCTCCCTGCAAGCTGATTATTTATGGTCGGCGCCAATAGCGTCTGAAATCGTGGCAAAGCCATCGGCCCGCAACAGCTCAACCAAACCGGCTTTCATCTGTTTCACCAAACCGGGCCCATTATAAACCAGGCCGGTATATAACTGCACCAGGCTGGCACCGGCACGAATTTTGCCATAGGCCTGCGCCGCGTCAGCCACCCCACCAACCCCGATAAGTTTCAGCTTACCTTCAGTGGCGGCATAAACCTCCGACAGCATATCGGTTGCCAAAGTGTAAACCGGTTGGCCGGACAGCCCGCCCGCTTCATCACCATGCCGCAAGCCCGTGACCGCCTCGCGCTGCAAGGTGGTGTTGGAAATAATCAGCCCGTCAATTTGATGCGCAAGCGCCAAAGTGCCGATTTCGCAAGCCTGATCAAATGGCAGGTCGGGGGCGATTTTGACCAATATCGGCGTGGCAGGCGCGGCCGCCCGCACGCGCTGCATAATCTCTACCACCGCCTCGCCGCCTTGCAGATCGCGCAAGCCCGGCGTATTGGGCGAGGAAATATTGACCGTCAAATAATCCGCCAGATCGGCAAACCGCGCCGCCCCTTTTTCATAATCGGCAATGCGATCCTCGGCCTCTTTATTGGCACCAATATTGACGCCAATCGGGCGCGCCACGGCGTTCGGTCTGGCGCGCAAAATTTGCAGCCGGTGCAGGGCATCGATTTGGCCGCGATTGTTAAAGCCGAGCCGGTTAATCAATGCCTCTTGCTGCGGAATACGAAAAACACGCGGCTGCGGATTGCCGGCCTGCGGCAGCGGCGTCAATGTGCCGATTTCGGTAAAGCCAAAACCGATACGATGGACACCGCGCATCGCCTCGCCATCCTTATCAAAACCGGCCGCCATGCCGAACGGATTATCGAAAGACAGGCCGAACAGCTGCTGCGCCAAAACATGATCATCTGCCGTCGGCGCCCCAAAATGGCCCAAAGCGGCCAGCCCGCGTAAGGTCAGCTTATGCGCCGTTTCGGGCGGCAGCATAAACAGCAAAGGACGCAAGCTACGATAGAGGCTCATGCGGCAACTCCTTTCAGCCAGTCGGCCAAGCCGTCGCGCGCTGCATTGAGCGGCAGCCGGTCAATCACCATGGCATGTGTCAGCGTGGCGTAAAGATGCGGAAACAAATCGCCGCTGCGCGCCGCTTCCCAGCGTATATCAGGATGCGTGCCACCATCGACCGCCAGAATGACCAAATCGCCATGCCCTTGATAATGCAGGTTCAAGGTTTCAGTAAGCTGCGCGGCGGTTGAAAAATGCACATAGCCGTCTTGCGCATCAACGCCGCTTGGCGTCAAAGCACCATTTGCCGATAATTGCGCATCGGCTTGCGGCGTCAGTATTTTGAAAATCACCCGATCCATGGCCGTGTGATAGCAAGATTCCTAATCGGACAGCAATTTGCCGGCGCGCCCATCGGCGATCAACGCACAGGTTTTTTGCAGGCCATAAAGCGCGGCGAAAGAGCCGAAGCGCGGCCCTTGGCTTTGACCGAGCAGAATTTCATATAGCGCCTGAAACCAGCCGCGCAGATTATCTTCAAAATGCGCCATGCCGACCGCATAAACCTCGCTTTGAATGGTCTCGCCATCAGCTTCTTGCGGCAGCGCCGCCAGCTTATCCAATAAATCACCCATCGCCGCGTCTTCCTCAGCACTGGCGGCGCGATAGGTTTTATGCGGCGCGACAAAATCGCGATAATAGGCCAGCGCATAATCGGTCAGACGGTCGAGCAGCGGATGCGTATCGGCCGTCGTGCCCGGCGCATAATTTTGAATAAACCCCCACAATGTTTGCTTATCCGTGGCGTTTGATGCCGACACCAAATTGAGCAGCAGCGCGAAAGATACCGGCGATGCACTGTCGGGCACCGCACCATTGTGAATATGATGCGCCGGATTGGTCAATTTTTGCGCCTCATCCATGGCGGCATATTTATCGACAAAGGTAATATATTCATCGACCGCTTTCGGAATGACATCGAAATACAGCCGTTTGGCTTTGCGCGGCGCTTGGAACATATAAAGCGACAGGCTTTCCGGCGGCGCATAGGTCAGCCATTCCTCAATGGTTAAGCCATTGCCTTTCGACTTGGATATTTTTTCGCCATTTTCGTCGAGAAACAGCTCATAGGAAAACCCTTCCGGGGGTGTGTGACCCAGAGCTTGCGTGATACGCGATGATAATTTGACCGATTCCGACAAATCCTTACCGGCCATTTCATAATCAACCCCAAGGGCGGCCCACCGCATCGCCCAATCGGCTTTCCATTGCAACTTCACCGCGCCACCCGTCACTTTGGTCTCAACCGGCGCGCCGCTATCAGGGTGAGTGTAACGCACCACACCGGCGGCCACATCGACCGGCTCAATGGCAACCATCAGCACCCGACCGGTGTCAGGGCAAATCGGCAAAAACGGCGAATAGGTCTGGCGGCGCGCCTCGCCCAAAGTCGGCAGGATGATTGAAAGAACCTTGTCATAATTAGCCAACACATTGAGCAATGTCGCGTCAAACGCACCGCTTTTATACATTTGCGTAGCGCTGGTGAACTCATAGTCAAAACCGAAATTATCGAGAAAGGCTTGCAGCCGGGCATTATTGTGCGCGCCAAAACTGTCATGCGTGCCGAACGGGTCGGGCACATCGGTCAGTGGTTTTTCCAGATGCGGGGCCAGCACGTCGCAATTGGGAATATTGTCCGGCACTTTTCTGAGCCCGTCCATATCATCGGAAAAGCAAATCAACCGCGACGGCACATCCGGCATCAACAGATGAAAGGCTTGCCGCACCATAGTGGTGCGCGCCACTTCGCCAAAAGTGCCGATATGCGGCAGGCCGCTGGGGCCATAGCCGGTTTCAAACACGACTTTTTGCAAGCCCAGCTTTTCGACCCGTTTGGCCAGTTTGCGAGCCTCGTCAAAAGCCCATGCTTTGCTGGTTTGTGCGGCGTCTTGCAATGACATGGGCTCACCCTTTACTGGCTGCTGTGTTGATATGCGGCGAACCTATCAGCCCGCACCCATTTGTCAAACCCGCAAAAGCCGCGCCTGCGCCCGATTGGCCGCTTGTCATCAGCGCGCGGCTTGGCGATAAAGGGGAATGCAAGAAACACCACCCCATCCGCTCGATTGGTCGGCCGCTGACGCCGCTTTGGCGGCCTTGCTGATGCTGCGTCTGGCTGGCACCGGCAGCGATGCCGAGCTGACCGGCTATGTCGCGGCGACAGGCAGCTTGGCACCTCATCACAGCAAGATGGCGCTGCTCAGCGCGCTGGTGCCGGAAATGACCGATGCGCCCGACGGATTGGAAACGGTGTTGGACCTCATCGGCGCCGCCAGGCCCGACGCCGCGCCGACCATTTACATGCTGAGTGCCGATTATGTCGCGCTTTACGGCACGGCCAGTCCGGAAGAAATGCGGCTGCTGGAAAAACTCGGCGAAGCGCTGAAAATCGACCGGCTGACCCGCGCCGCTTTCGATGTGGCGGCGCAAGCGCGCAGTGCCCCGCTTGGGGAATATGATGTCTGAATTTCTTACCGCCCATGAAGCGACATTGCGCAGCGGCCTGTTTTTTGGACTGCTGCTGGCTCTACTGCTGGTCGAACGCTGGCGACCAAGGCGGCGGCAGCATGTCAGGTGGCGACATTTTTTCGGCAATCTCGGCATCGGTGTCGGCAATAGCATCCTGCTGCGGTTGCTGGTGCCGGGCGGTTTGGTGGTGGTGGCGCTGAGCGGGCAGCATACCGGATTGCTGGCGCGCATTGATTTGCCGCTCTGGATGGAATTTATCGGCTGCCTCATTTTGCTGGATTTAAGCCTGTATTGGCAGCATCGACTGTTTCACCGCCTACCGTTTTTTTGGGCCTTTCACAGCGCTCATCATGGCGACCGTACGCTGAATGTTTCGTCTGCCTTGCGTTTTCATCCCGGCGAGGCCTTGCTGAGCTTTGTCATCAAAGCGGCGACCATATGGCTGCTGGGCGCACCGGTGGCGGCAGTGATTGCTTTTGAAGTTCTACTCAATGGCGCCGCCATGTTCAATCACACCAATTGGTCACTCGGCCGGTTTGACGCGGTGTTGCAAAAACTGATTGTCACACCGGATATGCATCGGCTGCACCATTCGCGGCAGGAGGCCGAAGCGCAACATAATTTCGGCTTTTTTCTGTCTGTCTGGGATCGGCTTTTTGCCAGCTATCAGGCCGAACCGCAGCAAGACCATGGCGACATTGAACTGGGGCTGGCCGACATGCCCGATGATGGCTGGCGCGCCACGCTGAAACAGCCGCTGAAATTATTGCGCTGAGCATCTTTCAATGAATTGTGCTGTGAATCGGTTGTGCATGGCGTGTTGACCAATGCGCAGATTACACGCGACAGGCGTATCGGTATTTTTCTTTCAACCGCACATCGCTAACGCCGCCACCCTCCCTTTTGCCCTGATGACAAGGTGAAAACCGCATCAGATCTGCAGGGAGGGATTGATGAATGCGCCGACAAATTTCACCGGCTATCACCGTATCATTGACAATCAGGCTTGCCACCATGCGCGCCTTTATCTGTCCATTCTGGCCGTGCCGATCGGGCTGGCCGTCGATTGGTTGGTCTTTCCAAATATACCTCTCGCGCTGTTTCTCGGCCTGACCTGTGTCAGCCTGCCATGGCTGGTCTGCTTGTTCGGCTGGAGCCTTTTATGGGCGCGGCGCGCAAAGCCCGCCGCAGAGCCATTGGCTGATCATACACTGCCGCGCATCACCATTTTGCTGCCGGTACATCAAGAGGCCAATATGATGGCGCAATTGGCCGACATGCTGGGCGGGCTGGATTATCCGGTCGATAAATTGCAATGCCTTGTGCTGATGGAAGCCGAGGATACGGCCACCCTGTCGGCGGCCTTGGCGGTTAAATGGCCTTCCTTTTGTCAATTGCTCAGCATGCCGCGCGGCCAACCGACCACCAAGGCGCGGGCCTGCAATTATGCGCTGAACCGCACAAATGGTGAGCTTTTGGTGATTTTTGACGCCGAGGACCGCCCGCATGCCCAGCAGTTACGCACCGCCGCAGCCTGTTTTGCCGCAGGCGATGGGCGCCTTGCCTGTCTGCAAGCCCCATTGCGCATCCAGCCGGACCCGACGCGCTGGCAGCAATGTCAGTTCGCGCTGGAATATGGCGTCTTGTTCGAAGTCATGCTGCCCGGCCTCAGCAGCGCTTGCGCCGCCCTGCCTTTGGGCGGCTCGTCAAATTATTTTCGTGTCGATGTTCTGCGCCGCCTGAATGGCTGGGACAGCTATAATTTGACCGAAGATGCGGATTTGGGCATTCGCTTGGCGCGGGCCGGTTATCGCACCCGCATGCTGTCGCTCGCGACAACGGAAAACGCGCCGCACAGCCACCCTATCTGGCACCGCCAACGCACCCGCTGGCACTCCGGCCATATTCAAACCCTGCACATGCAGGCCGTGCCGCCTCGCCGGATGGGCCAAGTCGGGCCATGGGCGATTTGCCAAATACTGATGCTGGCGCGGCTGGTCAGCGGACCGTTGCATATGGTCGGTTTGGCCGGTTTAGGGCTGCAGGCTGGTTGGACGCAAGGCGGTTGGTCACCGCTTTTATGGGGCGTCTCACTCAGTGTCTACGCCGCTTGGTTGGTTCTGCTCTATCACCGCGCCCGACGGCTCAATCTGCCGCGCCGCTTGTGGCTGGTGCTGACCCATCCGCTATATTGGATGCTGACCGTGCTACCGCTTCTACATGCATGCAAGAGGATGGGGCTGGGACAGCTGAGCTGGCTGAAATCGCCGCATCGGCCGTATCAAACATTGGGGCAGAAAGTGGGCCAGAAAGTGGAGCGGGTGAAGGGAATCGAACCCTCGTCTTAAGCTTGGGAAGCTCCTGCTCTACCATTGAGCTACACCCGCTAAAAGCACTTGGCAACTTTGTTGCCTTAGTGCGCCTTGCGCCAGTAAGGGGCGAAGCCCCGCGTCGGCCGCTAAAAGCACTTGGCCACTTTGTTGCCCTAGTGCGCCTTATCTATCAGACTTGCCGATGACGCACCATATCCGGCGTCAGCTGGTCTAAAGAGGTGACGCCCATCAGTTTCATATCGCGTTCAATCTCAGTGCGCAAATTGGACAGGGTTTTTTCTACCCCGGCCTGACCGGCCGCGGCCAGCGCATAGAGATATAAACGCCCGCCCGAACAAGCCGTCGCACCCAGCGCCATGGCTTTCAAAACATGGGTGCCGCGTTTGATGCCGCCATCGCAAATCACCTCAATCTCGCCGCCAACCGCTGCGAGAATTTCTTCCAACTGGTCAAACGGTGCGCGGCTGCCATCCAATTGCCGGCCGCCATGATTGGAAATCATAATCGCGTCGGCCCCCAAATCGACGGCGCGGCGCGCATCGGCCACACTCATGACGCCTTTCAGACAAAACTTGCCGCCCCATTTGGCACGCAAATCGGCCGCGTCATCCCAGCTCATGCTTTGGTCGAGCATAGATGAAAAATAATCGCTGACCGAAATGGAAATATTCGAGCCTTGCGCGACATGGTCTTTCAATTGCGACAGCTCAAATTTTTTGCGCAGGAAATAATTCAACGCCCAAGCCGGCTTGCTGGCAAACTCCCAAACGCTGAACGGTGTCAGACGCGGCGGCGTGGTAAAGCCGGTGCGCAAATCACGCTCGCGATTGCCGCCAATAATCGTATCCACCGTCAGGGTGAGAATTTCAAACTCAGCCGCTTTGGCCATATCCAGCATGGCGTCATTCAGGGCCCGGTCTTTGTGGAAGTAGAATTGGAACATTTTCGGCGTGCTGATGAGGTCGCTGATTTCCTGCAAGCCGACCGTGCCCAAAGAAGACACACCAAACAATGTGCCGAATTTTTCTGCCGCCTGCGCCACGGCGCGCTCACCCTCATGGTGAAACAGTCGCTGCAAAGCGGTCGGCGAACAAAATAGCGGCATGTCAATTTTGCAACCCATCACCTCGACCGACATATCAACTTCGGCGACACCGCCCAACACATTGGGCACCAAATCGACGCTTTCATAGGCCGCCGTATTGCGCCGATAGGTGGTCTCATCATCGGCTGCGCCGTCAATATAATGAAAAATCGGCGCCGGTAAGCGGCGGCGCGCCAAATCGCGCAAATCTTCAACATTGTGACATTGGGACAAACGACGCGGCATAGTGAACCTATTGCTGGAAATGTTTCGACAATTTCAGGCCCTGCGCCTGATAGTTGGACTGCATATCGGCGCCATATAACCCATCGGGAATATCGGTCAAGCGTTCATAGACCAATCGGCCGATAATCTGGCCGTGTTCCAAGATGAACGGCACTTCCCGCGAGCGCACTTCCAATACGGCGCGGGCCCCTTTGCCACCGGCTTCTTCAGCGCCGAAACCGGGGTCAAAGAAACCGGCATAATGAACGCGAAACTCGCCGACCAACGGGTTAAACGGCACCATTTCAGCGGCATGGCTGGGCGGAATGGTAACCGCCTCACGCGAGGCCAGAATATAAAACTCATCCGGGTCGAGAATGATTTGCCCATGCGCGTCACGGTAAATCGGCTCCCAATATTGCGCCACTGGCAGCGTGCCCGGCCGATCAACATCAATCAGACCGGCATGCCGCTTGGCGCGATAGCCGACCAGACCGGTTTCCTTATCGCCCTGCAAATCAATCGACAGGCCCAGCCCGCCATCAATATTGGCGGCGCCATCGACCAGACCGATCTCATCATGCAGACGGCGTAATTCACCATCGCCATGATTGGCCGTGCCGCGGCGGAAACGCAATTGGCTGAGCCGCGAGCCGGTGCGCACCAAAATCGGGAAAGTACGCGGGCTGACCTCCAGATAAAGATGTCCCTTATAACCGGCCGGCACTTTATCAAACTCAGTGCCGAAATCGGTGATGACACGGGTGAACACATCAATGCGGCCGGTCGAGCTTTTCGGATTGGCAAAGCCTGCCGTGCGCTCCGGTAGATTGACCGCTTCCATCAACGGCACCAGATAAACACAATCGGTTTCCAGCACGGCGCCATGCGTCAGGTCGACTTTGTGATAGGCCAGTTGCGCCAGCTTATCGGCCACTGTGCCTTGCGCGCCGGGCAAAAAACTGGCGCGGATGCGATAGGCGACATCGCCCAAACGCAAATCGAGACTGGCCGGTTGAATTTGGTCGTCCTGCACACCGCCGGTCGCCCAAATTTCTTTTTCACGGATCATGTTCTCAATGCCATGGGCCGGCAAAATACCGACCGCATGGGTCTGCCCCTCAGCCAGACGCGGCGCTTGCGGCTCGGCATCCGGAAACAGGTTTTTCGTCTGATTGTCGTTTGGCGCTTGCTCGCTCATCGGTCACTTTCTTGCTAGAGGGACGAATCCCGCAGAGCCGACAGTTTACGCATAAATCCATCTGCTGTCTTGACGTGACGGCGTTTTTTCGACATGTTTCGCTCATTCGTGGTGATTTGAGCCGGCTGGCTTGCGGCCACGTTAAACAAACAGCTAAATAGGCCGGGGAGACCGGCCTCTTTAGTTTACGAAGGTCGGTTTTTTTATGCCTCAGCGTGAGACAGCGCCGAGCCAAGGAGATGACAGTGACGGATAAAAAATGGTCACAACAAACCCAGCTGGTTCATGAAGCCATGCCGAGGTCGCCCTATGGGGAGACCGGCGAAGCGCTTTATCTGACCTCCGGCTTTGTCTATGACAGCGCCGAGCAAGCCGAAGCCCGCTTTAAGGAAGAAGAAGACGGCTTTATTTACTCGCGCTTCGGCAATCCGACCGTGCGCAGTTTCGAGCAACGCATGATGGCTTTGGAAGGGGCTGAAGATGCCCGCGCCACCGCCACCGGCATGGCCGCCGTGACCGCTTGCATGATGAGCCAATTGCAGGCCGGAGATCATATTGTTGCCGCCCGCGCCTTGTTTGGCTCGTGCCGCTATGTGGTCGAGACGCTGATGCCGAAATTCGGTGTCGGCTGTACGCTGGTCGATGGCCGCGATTTGGATGCGTGGCGCGATGCCATGCGGCCGGAGACAAAAGTGGTGTTTCTGGAAACCCCGTCCAATCCGCTGTTGGAGATTGTTGACATGGCGGCGGTGGCTGAGATTGCCCATGCGCATGGCGCGCGACTGGTCGTTGATAATGTATTTGCCACGCCGGTGCTGCAAAAGCCGATGCAGTTTGGTGCCGATATTGTCATTTATTCCGCCACCAAACATATTGACGGGCAAGGCCGCTGCTTGGGCGGCATTGTTCTGGGCAGTGCCGATTATATTCAAAACGAGCTAGCCAATTTCATTCGCCAAACCGGACCGTCCATGGCGCCGTTCAATGCGTGGGTGATGCTGAAATCGCTGGAGACGCTGGACCTGCGGGTCAATGCACATTGCGACAATGCCGAAAAACTCACCGAATTGCTGCTCGGCCATGAGAAAGTCGCCAAGGTGTTTTATCCGGGCCATGACAGCCATCCGCAATTTGCCTTGGCTGACAAGCAAATGAGCCGTGGCTCCAATCTGGTGGCTTTTGAAGTCACCGGCGGCAAAGCCAATGCCTTTAAGCTGGCCAATGGGCTGGATATTGCATTGATCTCCAACAATCTGGGCGACGCCAAAACGCTGATAACCCATCCGGCCACCACCACCCATGCCAAGCTGGCAGATGATGCGAAAGCCGAATTGGGCATTAATCCGGGCAGCTTGCGGGTCTCGGTCGGGCTGGAAAACGGGCAGGATTTGGTTGACGATTTTGCCTCCGCCTTGGCACAGTTGGACTAGCCGCGGCAGACAGGCCAGTGCGGCGCGAGGAGCGAGCCATGATGACTGCGGTAACGCGCAATATTGCCGTCTCGGTAGAGACCAGCTTTCTGGAAAAAGACAGCGATCCGGACCAGCAATATTTTGTCTGGGCCTATCGTATCACCATAGAAAATCGCGGTGATGAGACGGTGCAATTGCTGAGCCGCCATTGGCAAATCACCGATGCGCAAGGCCGCATGCAAGAAGTGCGCGGCGCCGGTGTGGTTGGCGAACAGCCGGTTTTGCAGCCCGGCCAAAGCTACACCTATTCTTCCGGCACACCGCTGCAAACCGCTTCCGGCTTTATGCGCGGCAGTTACCACATGACCAATCAAGACGGTGACGGCTTTGATATTGATGTGCCGGCTTTTTCGCTCGACAGCCCGCATGACGCGCCGCAACTGCACTAAGCTCATCGGCCATGCACAGTAACAGCACCATATTCTTCATTATCGGCCTGCTGCTCGGCGCCGTCTCGGTCGGCATGTTATTGCCCGCCATGGCCGACGCCGCCATCGGCCATGAAGACTGGCAAGTGTTTATCGCCAGCGCTTTGGTCACCGGCTTTATCGCCGGTGCGCTCATTCTGACCAATCGCGGCAAGCTGCCGCCGCTATCTGTCAAACAAGCGTTTTTGCTGACCAGCCTCAGCTGGCTGGCCTTGACCGGCTTTGCCGCCCTGCCCTTTGCTTTTAGCGGCTTGGGGCTGAGCTATACGGATGCGTTTTTTGAAGCCATGTCGGGCCTGACCACCACCGGGGCCACCATCATCACCAATCTTGATGCAGCACCGCCGGGCATTTTGTTGTGGCGCGCTTTGCTGCAATGGTTTGGCGGCATTGGCATCATCGTTATGGCGATTTCGGTTTTGCCGATGCTGAATGTTGGCGGCATGCAATTGTTTCGCCTTGAAAGCTCCGACACATCGGAAAAAATTCTGCCGCGCACGGCGCAAATTGCCGGCTCCATCACGCGGCTGTATTTTGCTATCACCTTGGTTTGCGTGCTGGCCTATGTGCTGGCCGGCATGAATGTGTTCGATGCTGTTGCCCATGCCATGACAACCATTGCCACGGGCGGCTTTTCAACCCGCAATGAAAGCCTCGGCGCTTTTGCCCCATCCGTCGCCATTGTGGCGATTATATTCATGCTGGCCTCCTCCTTGCCGTTTGTCGCTTATCTGCAATTGGTCAATCGCAAGTTCGACAAGTTTTTGCAGGATGAGCAAATCCGGGCCTTTTTTATGATTACCGGACTGGCCATTGCCGCCATGTTTGCCTATCAGCTGATCATGGGCGTCACCACACCCGGCAATGCCCTGCTGGCCGCCGCCTTCAACATCACTTCGATTTTGACCGGCACCGGCTATGCCACAACCGATTACGGGCAATGGGGGTCTTTTTCAGTAGCGTTGTTTTTTGTGCTGACCTTCATCGGCGGCTGCGCCGGCTCAACCTCATGCGGGTTAAAAATTTTCCGCCTGCAAGTGGTCGTCAAATCGGGCTGGCGCTATATCCGCCAGCTCAGCCTGCCGCATGGCGTGTTTGTCGTGCGCTATAATGGCCGCCTGCTGGATGATAATGTCGCCAATTCGGTCATCGCCTTTGTGCTGATTTTCATCCTGTCTTTTTCAGCCGTGGCACTGACCCTCAGCTTGATGGGGCTTGACCCTCTCACTGCGCTGTCGGCCTCGGCCGCCGCCATTGCCAATGTCGGCCCGGGGCTGGGCCCGCATATCGGCCCGTCCGGCACTTATGCCGGTCTGCCAGACGCCGCCAAATGGGTGTTGTGTTTCGGCATGTTGCTGGGGCGGTTGGAGTTTTTGACCGTTTTGGTGATGTTCGCGCCAAGCTTTTGGCGTCGCTAACTCAGCAAAACCTATTCAGCCGCTTGCGGCGCACCACCATTGCCGGAGCCACTACCGGAGTCACTGGCGCGGCCGCGGCGTTGCAACAAAGCGCGCAAGTCTTCTTGCATGCCCAACACGCTGGGCACCAAAAACAAAACAATCAATGAGGCAAATGCCAGCCCCCACGCAATGGTGATAACCATGGGCAGCAGGAATTGCGCCTGCACCGAGGTTTCAAACAAAAGCGGTGCCAGCCCCAACACAGTGGTCAGCGAGGTCAGCGTAACGGCGCGGAAGCGATCGCAAATGCCGTTAATCACCGCATCGCGCAATTCTTCGCCCTCGCTGCGTCGCTCTTCAATACGGCTGATGAGGATGATGGAATTATTGACCAAAATACCCGACAGGCCGAGCAGCCCGACCATGCTCAAAAAGGTCAAATCAAAGCCCTGCACATAATGGCCAAGCACGGTGCCGATGAGACCGAACGGAATAACCGTCATAATAATAATCGGGCGTGAATAGCTGGCAAAGACAAAGGCCAGAACAATGTAAATCAGCGCCAGCCCCATCATCGCGCCAAGCCGCAAAGAGCCCAGTGTCTCGCCCTGCTCTTGCGCGCGGCCGCCAAAGCCATAGCTGATATTATAGCGCTCGGCGACTTGCGGCAGTGTGGTCTGCTTCATATCGCTGAGCACGTCATTCGGATTACCGGCATCATCGGCATAATCGGCGACCACTTTCACCGTCACTTGCCCATCGCTGCGGCGCACCGATGAGAAACCCGGTTTTTCGACAATATCAACCACTGCGCTGAGCGGCACATAGCGCACCGGTTGGCTGCCCGGCACCGGCAGGTCAATATCCGACAGGCTTTGCGGGCTGGCCGCATCACGCGGTTGCAGTACCCGCAGGGTCACTTCTTCATCACCACGGGCAAACCGCTTGGCAATCACGCCTTGCAAAGAACCACGCGTCAAATTACCGATGCTTTGATTGGTAAAGCCCAATGCCTCGCCGCGCGCATTGACCTGCAGCAACAGCTCTTGCTTATTGTAGAACAAATTATCGCGGGCGCGGCTGATACCGGCATATTGCTCCAAAGCCAGCCGCACATCGACGGCGGCTTTTTTCAGCACTTCCGCATCATCGCCCTGCAGGCGAATATCAATATCGCGGCCCGGCGGTCCACCGCGCTGCTCGCGGATAAATACATAGCGAATACCGGCAATATCGGGCTGGCGTTTTTGCCATTCTTTTACAATATCCTTGGTGCGCACGGTGCGCGCCTCACTCGGTGTCAGCTCGGCATAAATCAGCGCCCGCTCATCGCCAAATGTGGTGCGGGTACGGCCGATTTGGGTAAACACGGTAGCGACCAGTT